>DAOUBY010000286.1:0-8517 GCA_034432325.1 Anaerolineales bacterium | reverse complement strand
ATGATGTATAATCGCGGCTGAGGAGATTTGGAAATGCCTGAAACGTTATCGCTTGAAAATCGAGTGGCTGTGGTGACCGGCGGCTCGCGCGGCATCGGCCGGGCTGTGGCGCTGGAACTCGCGGCGCGCGGCGCGGCGGTGGTGGTGAACTACAACAAATCGCCTGAAGCCGCCGAGGAAGTGGTAAAGAGAATACAGGAGGCGGGCGGAAAAGCCGCCGCCTTCCAGGCGGACGTGTCCGATTTCAAGCAGGCGGAAGCGTTGATCAAATTCGCCATCGAGACCTTCGGCGATTTGAGCATTCTCGTCAACAACGCCGGCATCACGAAGGACACGCTCATCATGATGATGTCCGAAGCCGATTGGGACGCGGTCATCAACACCAACCTCAAATCCACGTTCAACTGCTCGAAAGCCGCCGTCAAGCACATGATGCGCAAACGCTACGGGCGCATCATCAACATGGCTTCGGTGGCGGGGCAGATGGGCAACGCCGGACAGACGAACTACTCCGCCTCCAAAGGCGGGCAGATCGCCTTCACCAAGGCGCTGGCGCGGGAAGTGGCGTCGCGCAACATCACCGTCAACGCCATTGCGCCCGGCTTTGTGGATACCGAAATTCTCGATGCCATGCCCCCCGAAACCCTCGAAGCCGCGCTGAAGATGGTGCCGCTGGGACGCAAAGCCAAACCCGAAGAAGTGGCATACGCCGCCGCTTTCCTCGCCTCCGACCAGGCTGCGTTCATCACCGGTCAGGTGCTGGCGGTGGACGGCGGCATGGCAATGATGTAAACCCTCACCCTGCCCTCTCCCAAAACGGGAGAGGGTCAAGGAGAAACCATGAGCGAAGAATACGAAACAGGAAAAACCACCGTTGCCCCCGATGTGCTGATTGCCATCGCAAAGATGGCGGCGCTGGGCGTGCCGGGCGTCAGCCGCATGGCAGATGTCAGCGGAGGCGTGAACCGCCTGTTCAGACGCGGAGTCCACGACGGCGTGCGCATCGAAGTCGAAGATAACGTCGTCACCGCCAGCCTGTATCTCATCCTCAAACAGGATGTCAACATCCGCGAAGTGAGCCGCGACGTGCAGGCGCAGGTCGCGCGCGCGATTCACGAAATGATCGGCATGGACGTGGATCGAATAGACATTCACGTCGAAGACATTGACTACGACGAAGAGGTGTCGCCCGCATGAAACCCCGCACCAGGGCGCGCGCGCTCGCCCTGCAGGTACTTTACGAAGTGGATATGGCAAACCATCCGCCCGGCGAGGTCTTCAAAGCCCGCCTGGAGGAAACGCCGCTTTCCCCCGAACTCGCCGAATTTGCCCGCCAAATCATCTTTGGCGTGCTCCCCCTCGTCGAACTTCTCGACGCATCCATCTCCCAATACGCCCCAGAATGGCCCTTCGACCAAATCGCCGCCATAGACCGCAACATCCTGCGCATGGCGTGCTGGGAATTTGCCGTCTCCCACGACGCCCCGCTCAAAGTCGCCATCAACGAAGCGGTGGAACTCGCCAAACTCTTCGGCTCCGACTCTTCCCCGCGCTTCGTCAACGGCGTGCTGGGCAGCCTGGCAGAACACCAACACGAACTCAAACAAGCCCTTCAGAAAGCTTAACCCCCACATGGAAATCCTCGGCATCGGTCCATCCGAACTCGTCTTCATCATCATCATCGCCCTGATCGTACTGGGACCCAAAGACATGCAAAAGGCGGGCAAAACCATCGGACGCTGGCTCAACAACCTGGTGCACTCCGATGGCTGGAAAGCCTTCCAACAAACCTCGCGCGAACTCCGCACCCTGCCCAACAAACTGATGCGCGAAGCGAACATGGAAATTGCGGAAAAGGAAATCCGCAAGGTGACCGGCGAAACGCCCCCCCGCTCCGCTTCGATCCCGACCTCGAACCTGATTCGTCCCCAACCAGCCAACACCCCTCCCCAGCCTCCTCCTGCCAACCCCTCTGAAGCCGGCTCCGAACCCAATGAAAAAGATTCTTAGATTCCTCTGGCGGGTCATCACCTTCCCGTTCATCCTCGTTTTTAACATCCTCGCCTTTCCCTTTCGGCTCATCCGCGGAGCGCATGAATTCCTCAACCGCGAACTGGACGGAGACCGTCCGCTGATGGACACCTTCGCCACCATCGCCACTGAGGAACAGGCGCGCGCCAGCCTGTGGGATCACGTCGAAACGCTCCGCATGCACCTGCTGCGGATTGTGATTGCGCTGGCGCTCGGCGTGGGCATTTCCTTCTACTTTGCCGTCCCGCTGATGGGATACCTCGCCGAGCCCGTGGGCGGGCTGGAAAAACTGCAAGCCATCGAAGTGACCGAGGAAGTGGGCGTCTTTATGCGCGTGGCGCTGACGAGCGGCATTGCCATCATGCTCCCCTACATCGCCTTCGAGCTGTGGCTGTTTGCCGCGCCGGGGCTTCGCCCGCGCGAACGCAAAATGGGACTGGCGGGCATCCCCCTGGCAACCCTGCTCTTTCTGAGCGGCATGGCGTTCACCTACTTCGTCCTTATGCCGCCCGCCCTGCTCTTTTTGGGCAACTTCACCAGCATCAGCCAATTCTGGACGGCGCGCGAATACTTCAAATTCGTCACCGGGTTGATGTTGTGGATCGGTCTATTCTTTGAATTCCCGCTGGTGATTTACATTCTCACCTCCATCGGGTTCGTCAAGCCGCGCCTCCTGCTCAACCAGTGGCGGCTGGCAGTGGTCATCATCGCGGTCATCGCCGCCGCCATCACCCCCACCGTTGACCCGGTCAACATGGGCTTGGTGATGATTCCCATGACCCTGCTCTATTTCATCAGCATCGGTTTGAGTTTCATCGCCTATGCCGGGCGCCGCCGCCGGCAGGCAAAAGCCGCAGAGGAGGCGGAGGCTGGTTAGCCGCAGACCGTCTCAGGTCTGGCAGGAAGCGTTGGAGGAGATATGCGTGTGCGTCCCAAAGTATCGCGTCCCATCCTGTTTTTCATTCTGATTCTTGCCCTGGCAGGTCAAGCGTGCAATATCGGCTTGCTGGAATTACCCTTCGGGAATCCCACGCAAACCGCCCCGGCAGGATCGCTCCCCACCCCCCTGCCCCGCGCTCAGGTGAAAATCACGGTGCATCTGCCGGAGCCGCTTCAGCCCGGCGAAATTCTGGCGCTCAGCGTGCTGGACGAGGTGACCGGGCTGGAATTGAACGGCGTGGATTACCAGATGGACCCGCTGGATGCGCTCACCTATTCCGCCGCCTTCCCCATCCCCGATAAGGCGGTCATCAAATACCGCTATGTGCGGCGCGGCGCTTCGCGGATTGTGGAAGACACCAACGCCGATACGGGCATCCGCTACCGCCTGCTCTACGTCAACGGCAACACCGATATTGTGGACACGGTCAGTTCGTGGAGCGACAAGCCGGTCAACACCGCCGCCGGCTCCATTTTCGGCACGGTTTTGAACGCCGATACCGGCGAGCCGCTGGGAGAAATCATGGTCACAGCGGGAGGCGTGCAAACGCTGACCGATTCCGCCGGGCGCTTCACGCTGACCGGTCTGCGCGGCGGGACTCACAACCTGGTCGCCTACGCCCTCGACGGCGCGTATCAGTCCTTTCAGCAGGGCGCGGTGGTGGAAGGCAACAAGGGAACGCCGGTGGAAATCCGCATGAAACCCGCGCCGCTGGTCAGCGTCATCTTCATCGTTTCCGTGCCGCCAAACACGCAAAGGAACGTGCCCCTGCGCATTGCCGGCAGCCTGCTCCAGTTTGGCAACACCTTCGCTGACCTGGGCGGCAGGCTGAGCACCGTCGCCGACCGCATGCCTGTGATGACCGAACTGCCCGACGGACGCTACTCTGCCACGCTCTTCCTGCCGGCGGGAGCGCACCTCTCCTACAAGTACACCCTGGGCGACGGCTTCTGGAACTCGGAATTCAACACCGCCGGGCAATACGTCATCCGCAACCTCATCGTCCCGCCGCAAAACACCACCGTGGAAGATGTCGTCCAATCCTGGCAGGCGGGACCCAACGCCCCCATCACCTTCGAAGTGCAGGTCCCCTCGGATACGCCCGTCAGCGACGCGGTGTACATCCAGTTCAACTCCTTCGGCTGGGCAGAACCGATCCCCATGTGGAAAGTCGGCGCCAACCGCTGGGCATACAAACTCTATGGACCGCTCAACATCATCGGCGCCTTCCACTACCGCTACTGCCGCAACGCCCAATGCGGCTCCGCCGATGACGCCGCCACCCCCGGCATGAACCCGCCCGGGCGGAACATCACCCCCGCGCTCACCCCGCAAGACATCATTGACACCGTCAACCAGTGGGCGTGGAGCAAGCCGCAAAGCGTCACCCTCGTCCAAACCGACATTCCCGCCCGCGGCGCGGGCTTCGTTGCCGGCGTCGAATTTCAGCGTTTTTACAGCCCCGCCCTGCACGTCTTCATCCCGGCGGCGATTCAAAACATCCAGGCAATCGGCGGCAACTGGGTCTTCCTCTCGCCTTCCTGGACCTACGCCGCCGCCGACCCGCTCACCTTCCGCCAGCAGCCCGGGCAAGACCCCTTCGCCGCAGATACCAAAAGCGCCGCCGCCTTCGCCCGCTCCCTCAACATGAACGTGGCGCTCTTTCCCCAGCCCCGTTTCCCGCAAACCGCCGGCGATTTCTGGAAGACCGCTCCCCGCAGCGCCGCCTGGTGGGACGCCTGGTTCAATCACTACCGCGCCTTCGCCGTCCACTTTGCAGATTTGGCGACCCGCTCCGACGCCCAGGCGCTCATCCTCGGCGGAGACTGGATCGCCCCGGCTCTTCCCGACGGGAAACTTGCCGACGGCAGCCCAAGCGGAGTCCCCGCTGACGCCGAAGCCCGCTGGCTGACCATCCTCGCCGAAGTCCGCCAGCACTACGCCGGGCGGGTACTGTTTGCCCTCCCCTACACCAACGCCGACCTCCAGCCGCCCATCAACCTGCTGCGCGGCGCAGACGCCATCTACCTGCTCTGGTTTGCAAAACTCAGCGCCTCTCCAACCCCCGACAAAGCGGCGATGACCGCCGAAGCCGGGCGCCTGCTCGACGAGAACATCTTCCCTGTGCAGGCGCAGACGGGCAAACCGGTCATCATCGGGCTTTCCTATCCTTCTTCCTCTTACTCCGCCACCGGCTGCCTCCCCAACCCCGCGGGCGGATGTCTGGATTGGACAGCGCTCGACCGCCCCAACCCCGACATCCCCTCGCTCGCCCTCGACCTCCAACAGCAGTTCGACATCTACGACGCCATCCTCAACGCCGTCAACGGGCGGACATGGGTGAGCGGCGTTGTCAGCCGCGGCTACTTCCCGCCGGCGGCGCTGCAGGACAAATCCGCCTCGGTGCACGGCAAACCCGCCGCCGACCTGCTCTGGTACTGGTTCCCGCGTCTGCTGGGAAACGTCAAATAGACCTCATACGCCCTCGCACAGGAGGCGTTCTCCAACGCCAAGGGGCGCGTAAGAGAACGCACCCTACGCGTAGCGCGGAATTCATTCCGCAACCTAAAGCGACATGAATGTCGCGCCACAAAATCTTCGCGGTTGTGCAGGTTTCAGTCGGGTAAAGAGGCGTGGCTGCCACGTCTCTTTTCGCTTGGACATGTGTTGTATGTCCAGTAATTCAATTCGTCGGAGGAGAAATGTCAAAGACAAAAATCTATTTGAAACGGGCGGGGCTTGGTTTGCTCACCGTCCTCATTTTGTTCGGCGCGAGTGGAGGGTATTACTTCAAGAGTTACCTCCCCAACACCGCCGCGCCCAAGTCCTTCCCGCAAATTGACGGGGAAATCAAACTGGCGGGGCTCGATGCCCCCGTGGACATCTACCGCGATTCGATGGGCATCCCGCACATCTACGCCAGCACCACGCACGACCTGTTCTTTGCGCAGGGATACGTCCACGCGCAAGACCGCTTCTGGCAGATGGACTTCTGGCGGCACATCGGTTCGGGAACGCTCAGCGAAATGTTCGGCGAGGGACAGGCAAAAACCGATTCATTCCTGCGCACCCTCGGCTGGCGGCACGTGGCGGAACAGGAATACGAGATGCTCAGTCCCGAAGCCAAAGCCA
Organism: Anaerolineales bacterium; assembly: GCA_034432325.1. Classification (GTDB taxonomy): domain Bacteria; phylum Chloroflexota; class Anaerolineae; order Anaerolineales; family Villigracilaceae; genus Defluviilinea. The sequence continues at coordinate 2,414 of DAOUBY010000286.1, read as the reverse complement.
TCGTGCAGGCATACACCGACGGCGTGAACGCCTACATCAAAGACCGCGAACCGGTCGAACTCAGTTTGGAATACGCCATCCTGACCGGTCTGCTCAACCGCGAATACACCATCCAACCGTGGACGCCGGTCAACAGCCTGACGTGGGGCAAAGCCATGGCATGGGATTTGGGCGGCAACATGGACGATGAAATCGCCCGCGCCATCCTGCTCAAAACCCTCTCGCCCGAACAGGTGGCGGAACTCTACCCCGAATACCCGGCAGATTACCCCGTGATCGTGCCGGTGATTGGGGATCAGTCGTCAGTCAGCAGCAATCGGTCAGCAGTGAACAGCGTTCAGTCGCCTGTTGCCAATAACCACTTACCAATGACCATTTACCAATCTCTCGCAGATAACCTCGCCCTTTTGGAAGGCATCCTCGGTCCCAAAAGCCCCGACATCGGCTCGAACTCCTGGGCGGTCTCCGGCAAACTGACCGCCAGCGGCGCCCCTCTGCTCGCCAACGACATGCACCTGGGCATTCAAATGCCCTCCATCTGGTATCAGGTTGCCCTGCACTGCCAGCCCAAAAGCGACGCCTGCCCCTTCGAGGTGACCGGCTTCTCCTTTGCGGGCGTGCCGGGCGTCGTCGCCGGTCACAATGACCGTATCGCCTGGGGCTTCACCAATCTCGGTCCCGACGTGCAGGATTTGTTCATCGAAAAAATCAACCCCGAAAACCCCAACCAGTACGAAGTGGATGGCAAATGGGTGGACTTCGAGACGCGCAAGGAAGTCATCAACGTCGCTGGCGGCGAGCCGGTCGAAATCACCGTCCGCATCTCGCGGCACGGACCCATCATCTCCGACACCTACGGTCCGCTCAAAGATGAAGTGGACCCGAAAGACAAGAAAGCCCAACCCTTCAAAGACAAGAGCGGCGTGGAACTGCCCGAACACTACGCCATCGCCCTCGCCTGGACGGCGCTCACCCCCAACTCACCCTTCGAGGCAATCTGGGGCTTCAACCGCGCCCAAAACTGGGAGGAATTCCGCGCCGCCGCCCGCATGTGGAGCGTCCCCGCCCAAAACCTGCTCTACGCCGACGTGGACGGCAACATCGGCTACCAGACACCGGGCGTCATCCCCATCCGCAAAAACGGCGACGGCACGCTCCCCGTCCCCGGCTGGAACAGCGAATACGAGTGGACCGGCTTCATCCCCTTCGACGAACTGCCCTACGCCTTCAACCCGCAAAGCGGCTACATCGTCACCGCCAACAACCAGGCGCACCCGCGCGATTATCCCTACCTCCTCACCAAAGACTGGGACTACGGTCAACGCGCCGCCCGCATCGTGGACATGATCGAAAACGCGCCGGGCAAAATTGACATCGCCTACATCCAGCAGATGCACGGCGACTCGAAGAACCTGAACGCCGAAGCCCTCGTCCCGGTTCTGCTCTCGGTCAACCTGGACCCCGAACTGGATTCCGTCCGAAAGGCATTTCTCTCCGCCTGGGACTTCCAAAACCGCGCCGATTCGCAATCTGCCGCCGTGTTCGAGTGGTTCTGGTGGAACCTGGCGATGGACACCTTCAAAGACGACCTGCCGGAAGACTACCTGCCCGAAGGCGGCTCGCGCTGGTACGTGATCATGCGCGAACTGGTCAAACAACCCAACAGCCCCTGGTGGGACGATCAGACCACCGCCGATAAAGTCGAAACCCGCGACGACATCTTCGCCCGCGCCTTCGAGGAAACCGTGACGCAAATGCGCAAGGAATACGGCAAAGACACCGCCAAATGGCCCGCCTGGGGCAAACTGCACACCGCCACCTTCCGCAACCAGACGCTCGGCAAATCGGGCATCGGCTTTATCGAAGCGCTGTTCAACCGCGGTCCCTTCGAGACCGGCGGCGGCAAGAGCATCGTCAACGCCACCGGCTGGGAACTGGGCAGCTCCTTCCAGGTCAACTGGCTGCCCTCCGAGCGCGAGATCGTGGACCTCGGCAGCCTGAACAACTCGCTGGCGGGTCACACCACCGGGCAATCGGGTCACGCCTTCCACCCGCACTACGACGACATGGCGCAAATGTGGGCGGAGGTCGGCTACGTTCCCATGTGGTGGGATCAGCAGTCGGTCATCAACGACGCCGAGGGGCATCTGGTCCTCACGCCGTAAAGAGGCGATTGTCGTTCCAAAAGAATCGCGCAGTTGGCGTTTTGAGAATCGCGCAGTTGGCGTTTTGAGAATCGCGTAGTTGGCGTTTTGAGAATCGCGCATTTGGCGTTTTGAGAATCGCGCAGTTGGCATTCTGAGAATCGCGTAGTTGGCGTTTTGAGAATCGCGCAGTTGGCGTTTTGAGAATCGCGCAGTTGGCGTTTTGAGAATCGCGTAGTTGGCGTTTTGAGAATCGCGTAGTTGGCGTTC
>DAOUBY010000285.1:0-11846 GCA_034432325.1 Anaerolineales bacterium | reverse complement strand
AAAGGCGGCTGATTTTACGAGCATTTTTCTTCGTGATCTTCGTGTACTTTGTGGTGAAAAATGGTCTTCCCGTTAAAAACGGTAGAACCCTTTTGCCATAACGCCCTAATTTGCGCAAGAGAGCGCAAAATACGCATGGCGGCTAAAAACCCTTGTTATAATCCCCCCCGCCTTATGAAAATCCTCACCGTACTCACCTACTACCGCCCCCACACCTCGGGGCTCACCATCTACGCCGAACGCCTGGCGCGCGCCTTTGCCAAACGCGGACATCAAGTCACCGTGATGACCACACAATACGACCCGTCCCTTCCGCTCGAAGAGACGATGGACGGCGTCAGGGTCATCCGCGTGCCGGTGGCGGCGCGCATCAGCAAGGGCGTCATCGCCCCCACGTTCGGCTTTGTCGCCACCAAACTCGTCGCACAGCACGATGTCGTCCAACTGCACCTCCCCCAGTTCGATGCGCCCGGCGTCGCCCTGCGCGGACGTCTCTTCGGCAAACCCGCCGTCCTCACCTATCACTGCGACCTGCAACTCCCCAGCGGACTCTTCAACCGCTTCGTCAACGCCGTGGTGGATTTCCAGAACAACATGGCTGGGATTCTGGCGAATCACATCGTGACCTACACCCAGGACTACGCCGACAACTCCCCCTACCTCTCACGCTACGCTTCCAAACTGACCCCGATCCTGCCGCCCGTCGAATTGCCGAATCCACTCCCCGGCGCGGTGAAGGCGTTTGCGAAGGAACATCACATCCCCGAACGGCGTCCTGTCATCGGCATGGCGGCGCGTTTCGCCGCCGAAAAGGGAGTCGAAGTCCTGCTCGACGCCCTGCCGCTCATCCTGCAAAAATACCCAAAGGCGCAGGTGCTCTTCGCAGGGGCATATCAAAACGTGATGGGCGAACAGGCATATTACGACCGCCTCATGCCGCGCATCCGCGAATACGAAATCGCCGGTCACTGGACCTTCCTCGGCAACCTCGACCCCCTTCAAATGGCGGCGTTCTACCCCAACCTCGACGTACTGACCGTTCCGTCGCTCAACTCCACAGAGGCGTTCGGTCTTGTGCAAATCGAAGCGATGATGAACGGCGTACCGTGCGTCCCTTCGGCTTTGCCGGGCGTGCGTCAGCCTGTGACGATGCACGGGATGGGGAAAGTCGCCAAAATCGGAGATTCGGTCAGTTTGGCGGAATCCATCATCGAGGTCCTGAACGAACCGCACAAATTCAAGGGCGATGTCGAAACCATCAAAAAGACCTATAATCCCGATTCGATTGCGCAGGAATACGAAAAGTTATTCGAACGCTTGATGAAGAAAGGAAGATAGACATGGATATCATCGGATTCAACGCCGGGTTTCTGCTGGTGCAATTGACCGCCGTCGTAGTGGGCATCGGCTTGCCGATTATCTCGCTGATTGACCTGTCGAAGAAAAAGTTGAGCGGCGCGCCGCTGGCGATTTGGGCGCTGCTCATCTGCGCCGTCCCCCTGCTGGGTGCGCTGGCATATTGGATTGTGAGACCCGCTGCAGATGCCAAGCAGTGAACTTACGAAATGACCTCGAAGCCCTGCTCGCGGAAATGATCATCGAAAGTAAAGACCTTTTCGATTTTCAAACGGCGCATCGTCTCGAAACCGCTGCAATCCACCAACGAAAGTTGGCGGCGGTTGGCAGACAATACAAGTTGAACGATGGCGGAATGTTGCTGTTCGTCAATCCATTCTGTTTGAAGAAACGGAACGACATTCGACTGAAGCAGACGCGCGAACTCAATGCCAAGCCGGCTTTGAACAAGGGAAAAGCATTCAACGAGAACGTAGTTGTTCGTGATCAGCATGTCCCCGCGTTTCAGCAGATTTTCCCAGGTGGCAACGGCGCCCGTTTTGTTCCGATCTTCCGTGCTTATTAACGCGTAAAGAGCGGATGTATCTACGAAGATTGTTTCCATGTGCCGTAGATCTCTGCAAGATATTTATCGTGATTGACCGACACATCTGTTTTGCCTTCGATGTCATGCGCCTGAATTTTGCCTTCCTTGATCTGCCTGATAAACTCCAGCGCACGCTGACGTTTCTCCTCGCGGGTCGGCTCGTGGGGTGCGGTTACGATATACTGCGCCACGCTCTCGCGCACCAGTTTGGCGACCGGCACCTTGCGGGCTTTCGCCAGCGCCTTCAACGCCCGAACCTGCTCTTCGGTCAATTGAATCATCATCCGAACCATACAGTCCTCAATTCTGCTATCACTTTTGAGAAAGCGCTATCATTATAACATGCCGCAAAAAGACTTCCTCTTCCTCCACCTGCGCGACCTGCCCTATTTCCGCGCCTTTTTGCGGGCGGTGGAAAGTTCCTACTATCAGGATTTGCCCCTGCCCGCCCCCGTCCTCGATGTGGGCTGCGGCGACGGTCATTTCGCTTCGTTGACCTTCGACCACAAAATTGACGTGGGTCTCGATCCCTGGCATGCGCCCATCCATGAAGCGAAGAAATACGGCGCGTACAAGTCCCTCGTTGAAGCGGACGGTTCACGCGCCCCGTTTCCCGATTCGTACTTTGCGAGCGGATTCAGCAACTCGGTCCTCGAACACATCCCGCACATTGACGATGTCCTCGCAGAGACCGCCCGCGTGCTGAAGCAGGGCGCTCCGTTTTACTTCTGCGTGCCGAACACGCGCTACCTGAGCGAACTCTCGCTTTCGCGCCTGTTGGGCAAAGGCTACACCGAATGGTTCCGCAAAATCTCGCGCGTCCACCACGCGGACGAACCCGATGTCTGGCAGGAACGTCTCGAACGCGCGGGGTTCGAATTGATTCGCTGGTGGCATTACTTTTCTCCCGCCTCGATGCGCGTGTTAGAATGGGGGCATTATTTCGGCGTTCCATCGGTGTTCGCGCGCGTTCTCACTGGCAACTGGATCCTCTCGCGGACGAGATGGAATTTGTTTTTTACACGAAAGTTCGTGGAACGCTACGCCTCACCCGAACCAGTGGAGAACGGTACATTCACCTTCTACATCGCCCGCAAACGATAACCAATTACCAGTTACCAATTACCAGTTACCAACCTGCCAAAGCCCCATGTCCTTCGACGAAACCTACTTCTCTTCCCACACGTACGCCAACGTCTCTTTTGCCAAATACAGCATGTATTGGTGGTCGAACCGTTTCTACGCCATGCTGGCGCGGCGATACGGCAAACGCGGAGCGCGCCTGCTCGAGGTGGGATCGGGCATGGGGCATCTCGTCGGTCAACTCGAAGATACGTTCGAAACGTACGGCGTGGACATCAACCACTGGGCGGTGAAAAAATCCAAAGAAGTTGTGAACACGTCGCAGCTGCACACCGCCAGCGCCCAGGAATTGCCATTTACCAACGACTCATTTAACGTCGTTATCATCAAGCACATCGTCGAACACCTGCCCGACCCGCAAAAGGCGATTCAGGAAATCGGGCGCGTCACCGAACCCGGCGGCACGCTCATCCTCGCCACGCCCAACCTCGATTCGCTGCTCAAGCCGTGGAAAGGCGACAAGTGGATCGGCTACCAGGACCCAACGCACATCTCGCTGAAGCGACCCGCCGAATGGCTGGAGATGATTCGCAGCGCAGACTTCAGTCCGCTAAAAGTATTTTCGGACGGCTTTTGGGACGTGCCCTACATCCGCTTCGCGCCGCCCATGCTGCAGAAAATCTTCTTTGGCTCGCTCGGCGGCTTTCAGGCAATGACGGGCTTGGTCTTCCTTCCCTATCGCTGGGGAGAGAGCGTCATTGTGATTGCGAAAAAACAGTAGACCTCTTGCGAAAGTGCGCCAGAGAGCGCACAATACGCTCGGGCGCAGGAGGCGTTCTCTAACGCCGGCTGACTTATGCAAGAGATCAAGTAAAGCAGTGAACAGCAAGCAATAGCCAGTCACTTGAGTTTAGAGATCATTTTGAGGTGCGTTGAAAGACAAAACCGTTGGCGCATTGGGCGCTAAAAACCAAAAACCCGCACACGGATTCAACGGATTGAACGGATGTACACGGAGTTCCTGAGAAAAATCCATGCGATCCCATAAACTCCGTGTAATCCGTGTTCAAAAGGTTTTGACTTCAACCGAACTCGAAACCCCAATCAGTCATTGAAGAATGAGCAACGAGACACAACAACCCGAACAACCAGAACCCAGCGTTCTCGATTACGTCAAATCCCTGTTTCGATTCGGGAGGAGCGAAAGGATTCAACTCCCCAATTTTGTAGAGCAGGAACAATACAGTGATCGGTCATGGGTTATCAACGCTCAAACGCCTGTTGATGTGCAGGAAAGGCATCAATCTGAGTTCGCCAAATCTCAATCTCCAATTACCAATTTCCAATTACCAATTCCCTTCCCCTGGCGCTCGCTCCTCGCACTCCTCCTCGCCCTGATCGGACAAAACACCTTTGAACCGCCCCGCACCGCCTCGCCGTTGGGAATTGCGTTCTATCTCGCCGCCTTTGCCATGCTCGGCTGGGCGCTCCATCGCGGCGAATGGCTTCTTCCCTCACCCCCATCCTCTCTCCCACTGGGAGAGGGGCGCAGGGGTGACGGAGAAGGAACCGACCCGCTCACCTACCGCCGCCTCGCTCTGCTCTTCAGCATCCCGCTGGGGGTGGCTGCGTTTGCGCTCTTCAAAGACAACCTCTTCACGGCGGTCAATCTCACCCTCTGGCTGGCGGGAGTTGCGCTGTTTGTTTCCGCCTTTTGGTTGAAACAGCCGCGCGCCGCCAGCCCCCTCCGCTTCAACGCCTGGACGCTGCTCCTCATCGCCGTCACCGCGCTGATCTTCTTCTTCCGCTTCTACCAGACCGCCAGCGTCCCGCCCGAACCGTTCAGCGACCACGCTGAAAAAATCCTCGACGTGTACGACGTTTCGCAAGGGCAGACCCATATCTTCTTCCCGCGCAACACCGGGCGCGAAGCCATTCAAATGTACTGGACGCTGCTCATCGCCAAACTCTTCGGCACAGGGCTTTCGTTCCTCAGTCTCAAACTCGGCACCGCCATCCTCGGCTTTTTGACCCTGCCCTTCGTTTACCTTTTGGGAAAAGAAATCGGCGGACCGCGCGTGGGACTTTTCGCCTTCCTCCTCACCGGAATCGGATACTGGCCCAACGTCATCAGCCGCGTGGGACTGCGCTTCCCGCTCTACCCTCTCTTTGCCGCGCCGACGCTTCTCTTCCTCATCCGCGGCTTGCAGACTCGAAACCGCAACGACTTCCTCCTCTCGGGCATTTTCCTCGGACTCGGCTTGCACGGCTACAGCCCCATGCGCATCGTGCCGTTCGTGGTCGTCGCCGCCTTCGTCCTCTACTGGCTTCATGACCAATCCAAAGGCGTCCGCAAAGACCTGCCCCTCTGGCTGACGATGCTCGCGCTGACCTCCCTGTACGTCTTCCTGCCCCTCCTGCGCTACTGGATGGATCACCCCGCCGAGTTCGGTTTCCGCGCCTTCTCGCGCCTGAGCGGAACCGAGCAGGCGCTGCCCGGCCCCGCCTACCAGATTTTCTTCTCCAACGTTTGGAACGCCCTGCGCATGTTCAACCTCGACGACGGCGAAATCTGGGTGCACTCCGTCACCCACCGCCCCGCCCTGGATGTGGTCTCTGCGGCGCTGTTCGCGCTGGGCGTTGTGCTGGTTCTCGTACGCTACCTCCGCAGCCGCCATTGGCTGGACTTGTTCCTGCTGGTCTCCATTCCGCTGCTGCAACTGCCCTCCACGCTCTCGCTGGCGTTTCCCGCCGAAAACCCCGCCCTGAACCGCGCCGGGGCGGCGCATCTCCCGGCGTTCATTATCGGGGCGATGATGCTCGATGGTCTGGTGACAGGTTTCGGCGTGGAAAAGAAGCGCAGAGTCCTGGCTGGGGTTGTGGCGGGCGTCCTGCTGGCAGTTTCCGCTTACCAAAACTACGACCTGGTCTTCCGTCAATATTACAACGCCTTTCGCCAGGCTTCGTGGAACACCTCCGACATGGGACAGGTCATCAAAGAGTTCGAGCAGACCTACGGACGCACTGACACAGTCTGGATTGTGCCGTACCCGCACTGGGTGGATACGCGCCTGCCGGCGGTTTGGGCGGGCATTCCCAACCGCGATATGGCGATGTGGCGCGACAACCTGCCCTCCACGCTGGAGGCGGCGGGACCCAAATTGTTCATGGTGCGGGCAAACGTGGAAGCGCCGGAGTTCAACGACACGGAAACCCTGAACGTCTTGAAGGCGTTGTACCCCAACGGGCAGTTGCGCCTGTTCGACTCGGACGTGCCCGGTCACGATTTTTGGATTTATTTGGTGCCATAACAGTGACTCGCGAAAAACATTCCTGGATTTACGACCTCCTCTTCCTGCTGGTTTTTCTGCTGGCGGGATATTTACGTTTGACCGGCGTCAACTGGGGCGAGGGTCAGCACCAGCACCCGGACGAAAACTTTCTAACGGGCGTGCTGGGCAGCCTGCGCGCGCAAGTCTGCACAGACGCATCCCTCCCCGCCGACGCCTGCCCTGCCGGCCAGAAACGCTGGCTCACCCCCGCCGAATACTTCGACAGCAAGACCTCGCCCCTCAACCCCTACAACCGCGGCTACAACTTCTTCGTCTACGGCAACCTGCCGATGACCATCGTCCGCGTCGCGGCGGATGCAAGCGGTCAACTCGACGTGAAGACCCTGGGACGTCAGTTCTCGGCGCTGGCAGACCTGTTCACCATCTTCTTCCTGTACCTTCTCGTCTCGCGCATGTACGGACGGCGGGTGGCGCTCCTCGCCTCGCTCTTCTCCGCCCTCACCGTCATGCAAATTCAGCAGTCGCACTTCTTCACCACCGACCTGTTCGTCAACGCCTTCGCCTTCCTCGCCCTCTACTTCGCGGTGCGAATTCTGGACACCCCCTCTCCCAATCGCCAATCACCAATTACCAATTACCTCTCACTGCTTACTCACCCTCTTTTCCTCCTCAGCCTCGGCTTTGGCGCTGCCTTCGGCATGGCAATGGCATCGAAGGTCAACATCTACCCGCTGGCGGCGCTGCTGCCCGGCGCGTTCCTCCTGCGCTACTTCATCACAGACCGTCACACCCTGACCGCGGACGCCAAATCACAAACCGAAGAACTGGATGAAGACGCCGTCAACCACCAACCGTCAACCATCCACCATCCACTACTTGCCAATTACCACTTACTAATCACCGTCTGCCTCCTCGCCGGCGGACTTGCCGCCCTCCTCTCCTTCCGCGTCTTCCAACCCTACGCCTTCGACGGCATCCTTCCCAGCCAGCAATGGATCGCCAACATCCAGGAACAGCGCGTACAAGCCAAAGGCGACGCCGACCTGCCCTGGAACCTGCAATGGGCGCGGCGCTCACACCTGTACTCCTTCGAAAACCTCACCCTCTGGGGACTCGGTCTTCCCCTCGGCATCCTCGCCTGGATCGGCTTCCTCTACATGGGCTGGCGCATCCTCAAAGGCGAATGGCGTCACGCCCTGCTCTGGGGCTGGACCGCCGCCTACTTCCTCTGGCAATCGCTCCAGTTCAACCCCACCATGCGCTACCAACTGCCCATCTACCCCCTGCTGGCGATGATGGCGGCATGGTTCGTCTTCGAACAACTACCAATCACCAATTACAAATTACGCAATACTGCAAACATCACCCGCGTCCTCCTCGCCCTCCTCGTCATTGCCCTCACTGCCGGTTGGGCGTTTGCCTTCCACAGCATCTACCTGCGCGACGAACCGCGCATCGCCGCCTCGCGCTGGATCTTCCAGAACATCCCCGGTCCCGTCAACATCCAATACCAAACCGCCGGCGGACTCTACAACCAGCCCCTGCCCTTCCCCAGCGGCGGTTTCATTGACGCTCAATTTCCCTTCGACACCACCTTCGTCGCCAACACCGACGGGCTGATCCAATCCGTCAAACTCGGCTACGCCGCCAACACCCTCGCCTCCCCCTCGACCCTCCGCCTGCTCCTCTCCGAGACGCCTGCGCCAACCCCCCAACAGGCTCTCGCCACCGCCACCCTCACAGCCGACCTCTCCCCCGCCAGCGACCCGCGCGGACAGGAAGTCACCCTCACCCTCGACAAACCCATCCCCGCCTCACGCGGACAACAATTCTTCCTGCGCTTCGAACTCGACTCGGGCCGCCTGCTCATCAACGGCGCCGCCATCGTCAACGAAACCGACTACGACTACGGTCTCCCCTTCCGCATTGACGGCTACGACGCCTTCGGCGGCATCTATCGCGGCGACCTCAACCTGCAAGTCTACTGGGACGACAACGAAGACAAACTCAACCGCTTCGTCAACACCCTCGCCGAAGCCGACTACATCTTCATCCCCACCAACCATCAATACGCCCAAATCACCCGCCTGCCAGAGCGCTATCCCCTCACCACCCTCTACTACCGCGAACTCATGGGCTGTCCCCCCAACGCCGACATCATCGCCTGCTACTACGAAGCCCGCCCCGGCGATTACCAGGGACGCCTCGGCTTCGACCTCGTCGCCGTCTTCGAGACCTTCCCCAAACTGAACATTCCCCTCCTCGGCGAAATCCAAATCAACGACCAGTACGCCGAAGAAGCCTTCACCTTCTACGATCATCCGAAAGTCTTCATCTTCAAAAAGAACGCCGGCTTCGACGCCGAACAGGTGCGCGCCGCGCTCAGCGCTGTTGACCTGAGCAAAGTCGTCCGCCTCACCCCGCGCCAGTTCGACCAATTCTCCACCCTGCTCCTCCCCCCCAATCGGCTCGCCAGCCAGCGCGCCGGCGGAACATGGTCTGAACTCTTCGATTACGACTGGCTCCAAAACAAATACCCCGTCCTCGGGCTGGTCATCTGGTATCTCTTCATCTTCGTCCTCGGTCTGGCGGTTTACCCGATCATCCGCCTCGCCATGCCCGGCCTGGCAGACAAAGGCTACCCCCTCAGCCGCGCGCTGGGACTGCTCCTCCTCGCCTACCTCTCCTGGCTGGCTGGCTCGCTCGGCGTCCCCTACACGCGCACAACCATCGCAGTTGCCTTCGGAGCGATCATCGTCGCGGGCGCGGCGCTTGGCTGGCGTCAACGCGCCGAACTGCGCGAAGAATGGCAAACCCGCCGCCGCTACTTCCTGACCATCGAAGGCATCTTCCTCGCCTTCTTCCTCATAGACCTGCTCATCCGCCTCGGCAACCCCGACATGTGGCATCCCTTCAAAGGCGGCGAGCGCCCCATGGACTTCTCCTACCTCAACGCGGTCATCAAAAGCGCCACCTTCCCGCCCTACGACCCGTGGTTTGCCGGCGGCTACATCAACTACTACTATTACGGCTTCGTCATCGTCGGCACGCCGGTCAAACTGCTCGGCATCGTCCCCTCCATTGCCTACAACTTCATCCTCCCCACCCTTTTCGCCGTTACCGGCATCTCCGCCTTTTCAATTGGCTGGAACCTGCTTGCCAGTTACCACTTACCACTTACCAAAGACATTGCATCTCCTCTTGATCCTTCATCCCTTCGACAAAACTCAGGGCAAGCCTTTATTTCCGGTCTCTCCGCCTCCGCCCTCACCATCCTGCTCGGAAACCTCGGCACGCTTCAACTCCTCTACCAGAAGATGCAGCAACTTGGCGCGGCAGGGATGTTCGACTGGAACGCGCCCTTCTTCCAGCGCACCGCCTGGGCGATTCAAGGCTTCCTCATGACCCTCAAGGGCATCCCGCTTCCCATCGGACCCGGAGACTGGTACTGGAACCCAAGCCGCGTCGTCCCGCCCGGACCCGACAACTCCATCACCGAATTCCCGCTCTTCACCTTCCTCTACAGCGACCTGCACGCTCACATGATCGTCATGCCCATCGCCCTGCTGGCGCTCAGTTGGGCGCTGTCAGTGGTGGCGGCGCGTGCGAGGTGGAAGAATCAGGCTTCCCCTGCGTTCGAGCGAAGCGCCTCGGCGGGGTTGGGAATCGTCATCGGCGCGCTCATCGCCGGGGCGGCGTACCCCACCAATCTATCCGACTCCTACACCTACCTGCTCATCTGCGTCATCGCGCTGGGATACTCCCTCCTGCGCTATTCCGAAGCGGAGAACCTCTACAAACGCATCGGGCTGACAGTTGGCGCGGTTGCCGCGTTCTACCTGCTCTCGCGCCTCCTCTACGAACCGTACCGCATCTGGTACAACCAGGCATACAGCGCGCTCGAACCCTGGCGCGGACCGTTCACGCCCTTTGCCTCGTACCTGACGATGTGGGGCGTGTTCCTCTTCATCACGGCGGCATGGATGGCTTGGGAAACGCGCGAGTGGATGCGTCTGACGCCGCTCTCTGCCCTGCAAAAACTCAAGCCCTATCAACTGCTCATCGAAGGCGGGCTGGTGACGCTGGTTATCATGATTCTCGCGCTTCAGTTCCACGGCACGAGCGTCGGGTGGATCGCCCTTCCGCTCGCGGCATGGGCGGGCGTTCTGCTGTTGAACCCGCATCTGAACGACGCGAAGCGCTTCGCCCTGTTCCTCATCGGCACGGCGTTGTTCATCACCATCATCGTCGAAGTGGTGGTGGTGCGCGGCGACATCGGGCGGCAGAACACCATCTTCAAGTTTTACCTGCAAGCCTGGCTCATGCTCGCCGCCGCATCGGGCGCCGCCCTGGCATGGACCCTGCCCGTCATCCTCCAATGGCTTCCCGGCTGGCGCGCCTTCTGGCAGGGCATGATGATTTTCCTCGTCTCCGGCGCGCTGCTCTTCACCATCACCGGCACATCGGGCAAAATCCGCGACCGCTGGATCATCGAAGCCCCGCACACCCTCGACGCCATGACCTTCATGCAGTACGCTCACTACGACGACTTCGGTCAGCGCCTCGACCTGAGCGAAGACTACCGCGCCATCCGCTGGATGCAGGACAACGTGCAGGGTTCGCCGGTCATTGTGGAGGCAAACTGCTCCGAATACCGCTGGTGTACGCGCTTCACCATCTACACCGGTCTGCCCGGCGTCGTCGGCTGGAACTGGCATCAGCGTCAACAGCGCGTCTACACCGCCAACTGGGTGCAGGATCGCGTCAACGAAGTCGGCGAGTTTTACAATAGCCTCACCGCCGCCTATGCCCGCCGCTTCCTCCAAAAATACGGCGTGAAATACATCATCGTCGGTCAACTCGAACGCGCCGCCTACACCCCCGAGGGCATCGCCAAGTTCGAACAATTCGACGGCACGCTCTGGCGCTCCGTCTACCGCGACGGACAAACGGTCATTTATGAAGTAATGCCATAGTTATTCCCTCAGCCTGACCATCCCCCTTCTCCCGCGTGAGAGAAGGGCTGGGGATGAGGGCAAGGAGTTGCCATGATCTTCCACATCACCTCCCGCAAAGACTGGGAAGCCGCCCGCTCGAAAGGCGAATACACCGCCCCCAGCCTGACCACCGAAGGCTTCATCCACTGTTCCACGCCCGCCCAGATCCTGCCGGTTGCCGAAAAATTCTACAAAGGACAGACAGACCTCGTCCTGCTGATGATCGAACCGGCGCTTCTCACCTCGACCTTGAAATGGGAGCCGCCCTCCGGCGGGACTCCACCCCCCGGCGTCCCCGCCGGCGACCTCTTCCCGCACATCTACGGACCCCTCAACCTGAATGCCGTCCTCAACGTCTTCGACTTCGTCTTCGACTCGACCGGTGCATTCCAAATTCCAGACCTTTAGGACGTAACTGTTCAGCCATAGAAAAAAAACAATTGACTGCACTGAAAAAACCTTTTCTTACCACGAAGAACACAAAGACCACGAAGTTTTTTAAATCATCTTGCCTCGAATTTCAAGATTCTG
>DAOUBY010000284.1:0-12467 GCA_034432325.1 Anaerolineales bacterium | reverse complement strand
ATTTCACGAAAGCGCGTATTTGGCGGTCTCTACCGCCGAATTTGCGCTAGAGAGCGCAAGTTACGCAGGGTTTTCGTGATCTACTGAAATTGGGATTCACCGTAAATGAACGGGATAGTATTTCGATTTTTGTGTAAAAGTGGCGCGAGATTAATCTCGCAGCACGAATTTACACAACTTTCGGCATATTACCCAGATGAACACGGATGAACGCTGCTTCTGATGAACAACGCGATGAAATTCCCTGTAAACCCAATTTATCGGCGTTCATCTGTGGCTGGAACATGAATTTCAAAACACTCGCTCAACGGAGAGGAAACATGTCGAAATACGTTGCCGCCATTGACCAGGGCACCACCAGCACCCGTTTCATGATCTTTGACCGCGCAGGGAATGTCGTTGCCGTTCATCAAAAGGAACACCGGCAGATTTACCCCAAGCCCGGCTGGGTGGAGCATGACCCGCTGGAAATTTGGGAGCGCACGCAGGAAGTGATGCAAGGCGCGCTGGCAAAAGCGAAGTGCAATGTCTCTGACATTGCGGCGATTGGGATTACCAATCAACGCGAGACAACGGTGGTCTGGGAACGGGAAACGGGACAGCCCATTTACAATGCCATCGTCTGGCAGGACACGCGCACCGACAAGATCTGCAACGAACTGGCGAAGATCGGCGGGCAGGACCGTCTGCGCGCCAAAACGGGATTGCCGCTTGCCACCTACTTCTCTGGTCCCAAAGTGAAATGGATTTTGGACAACGTGGAGGGGGCGCGCGCCAAAGCCGAACGCGGCGGCTTGCTGTTTGGCACCATGGACACCTGGCTGATCTGGAACCTCACCGGCGAGCACGTCACCGACGTGACCAACGCCTCGCGCACCATGCTGATGGACATCCACACCCTCGAGTGGGATGACGAGATTTTGGGCATCCTCGACATTCCGCGCGCGGTACTGCCAGAGATCAAATCATCTTCAGAAATTTATGGAACCATTTCCGCTGGTCGAGTGGGCGGCGGGGTTTCGGTACGCGAAGAACGCTACTCGACCACCGCCGCCGTATCGAGACCGGATATTTTCGATGGCATCCCCGTCGCTGGCGACCTGGGCGACCAGCAGGCGGCTTTGTTTGGGCAGACCTGCTTCGCGCCGGGCGAGGCGAAGAACACCTACGGCACGGGCTGTTTCATGCTGTTGAACACCGGGGAAAAAGCGGTGCCATCCTCCGCCGGTCTGCTCACCACGCTGGGATACAAAATCGGCAATCAGCCAGCCGTGTATGCGCTGGAAGGCTCCATCGCCATCACCGGAGCGCTGATTCAGTGGCTGAGAGATAACCTGGGGCTGATTCAGTCGTCGGCGGAGGTGGAAGCGCTGGCAAAAACCGTCGAGGATAACGGCGGCATCTACTTCGTCCCGGCGTTTTCGGGTCTGTTCGCCCCGTATTGGAAGTCCAGCGCCAGAGGCGCAATTGTGGGAATGACGCGCTACGTCAACAAGGGGCACATCGCCCGCGCTGCGCTCGAAGCCACCGCCTATCAGACGCGCGAAGTGCTGGACGCGATGGAAGCAGACTCCGGCGTGAAACTGACCGCCCTCAAAGTGGACGGCGGGATGGTCTTCAACGAACTGCTGATGCAGTTCCAGTCCGACATTTTGGATGTGCCTGTGGTGCGTCCCAAAGTGGCAGAGACCACCGCCCTCGGCGCGGCATACGCAGCAGGACTTGCCGCCGGCTTCTGGAAAGACTTCGACGAGTTGCGCGCCAACTGGGCGAAAGACCGCGAATGGCTTCCGAAGATGGACGCTGAAACCCGAAAGAAGTTATACTCTGGCTGGAAGAAAGCCGTCACGCGCACCTTCGATTGGGTTGAATAAAACAAAGTGTCACGTTCCAGGCTTCAAGTTTCATCGAAAACCCGGAACCTGGAACCCGGAACCGATCCATGAACCGACAGGAAATCCTCTCTCACCTCAAAGAAAACCCCGAAGTCTCCGTGCTGATCGTCGGCGGAGGCATCAACGGCATCGGCGTATTCCGCGAACTGGCGCTCAACGGCGTGGACGTTCTGCTTGTGGAACGCGCCGACTTTTGCTCCGGCGCCTCAGCGGCTTCCTCGCACATGGCGCACGGCGGCATCCGCTATCTGGAAAACGGCGAGTTTCGTCTCGTGCGCGAAGCGGTGCGTGAACGCAACCGCATGATCCAGAATGCGCCGCACCTCGTCAAACCCCTGCCCACCGTCATCCCCATCTTCAAATGGTTTTCGGGGCTGTTCAACGCGCCGCTCAAATTTTTGGGCGCGCTCGACAAGCCCGCCGAACGCGGCTCGCTCGTCATCAAAATCGGCTTGATGCTCTACGACGCCTACACCGGCAAACAGCGCACGGTGCCGCGCCACACCTTCCTGCCTCGGCGCAAGGCGCTGCAAAAATGGAATCGCCTGAGCCCCAAAATCGTCCACGCCGCCGTTTATTACGATGGCGCCATCCTCCAGCCCGAACGGCTCGCAGTGGAGGTGTTGCTCGACGCCGAGCAGGAAAGCCCGCGCGCGCACGCCCTCAACTACATGAGCATGGTCGGCGGCGCGGAAGATACCGTCATCCTGCGCGACGAATTGAGCGGCGAAAACTTCGACGTGCGCCCCAAACTGCTCATCAACGCCAGCGGCGCATGGATTGACCTTTCCAACCGCAAACTGGGGCTGTCCTCCCGTTTCATCGGCGGCACCAAAGGCTCGCACATCGTCGTTCAGCACGACGAACTGCGCCAGGCAATCGGCGAATACGAATTCTTCTTCGAGAACAAGGACGGGCGCATCGTTCTGCTCTTCCCCTTGTACGACCGCGTGCTCATCGGCACATCCGACATCCCGGTGGACGACCCCGAAGACGTGCGCTGCACAGATGAAGAGATTGACTACTTCCTCGGCATGGTCGAGCGCGTCTTCCCCGACCTCAACCTGACCCGCCAAAACATCGTTTTCCAATTCTCGGGCGTTCGCCCGCTCCCCCGCTCGGGGGCAAAGAGCGCCGGGCAAATCTCGCGCGATCACAGCATCGAGGTGCTCAGCGGCGAATGGACACAACTTGCCTTCCCGGTCTATTCGCTGGTGGGCGGCAAGTGGACTTCCTTCCGCGCTTTCGCCGAACAAACCGCAGACAAAGCCTTCGAGTATCTTGGCGTCAAACGCACAAAGCGCACCGACTCCCTGCCCATCGGCGGCGGGCGCGGCTACCCCGCCAGCGAGGAGGAAATGCGCCGCCAGGTGCAGAGCATCACCGCCTGGACGGGCTTGCCGCGCGAACGTGTGCAAACTCTCTTCGAGCGCTATGGCACGCGGGCTGAAGCCGTCGCCGCCTTCATTGCCCAAGGCGCAGACCGCCCCCTCGCCGCGCTCTCCGACCACTCCCAGCGTGAGATTCAGTACATCGCCACACACGAAAAAGTCGTCCATCTGGACGACTTCATCCTGCGGCGCTCCATGCTGGCAATGCTCGGCAAGTTGACGCGCGCAGGGCTGGAGGAACTGGCAGAGGCGCTCGCCGCCGCTCTCGGCTGGACGGAAGAGCAGAAAAAGGCTGAGGTGGCGCGCACGCTGTCCATTCTGGCAGACAGGCATGGGCTGGTCCTGAACGCAGCCGAAGGGGTGCGCTTGTGAAGCGGATGGTAAAATCATCCCCTATGCCATCCCGCAAATCGAAACTTCGCGTTGATCTGGTCATCCCCGTCTATAACGAAGAGGGGGTGGTCGAGCAGACGTATGAGGAAATCTGCAAAGTGATTGACGCGCTTCCCCATAAATTCACCATTTACTATGTGGACGACGGCTCGGAAGACGGCACGGTGAAGTCGCTGGATGCGCTTGCCCGCCGAGATAAGCGCGTGGTGGTGCTGGAACTTTCCCGCAATTTCGGGCATCAAGCCGCGCTGACCGCCGGGCTGGACGCGGCGCAGGGTGATTTCGTCATCTCGATGGATGCAGACGGGCAGCACCCGCCGTCGTTGATTCCGCAGATGATCGAGTTGTTCCAGCAGGGCTACGATGTGGTGCAGGCGCAGCGGGTGGACGCGGGCGGGGCGTCCTTCAAGCGCCTGACCTCGGCGGCGTTCTATCGCGTCATCAACGCCATCAGCGGGACGCAGATGGTGCCCGGCGCGGCGGATTTCCGCGGGCTGAGCCGTCAGGCGGTGGACGCGCTGAAGTCCATGCCGGAGTATCACCGCTTCTTGCGCGGCATGGTCTCGGCGATGGGCTACAGGAGCGTCATCCTGCCCTATCACGAAACGGCACGCGTCGCCGGGCGGTCGAAGTATTCGCTGGGCAAGATGGTTCGCCTGGCGATGGACGCCATCTTCTCGTTTTCGCTGGTTCCGCTGTATATCGGCATGAGCGCCGGGGTGATCTTCCTTTGTCTCGCCGCGCTCGAAATGCTCTACGTGTATTCCTTCTGGCTCAAAGGCGATACCTCCTCGCTGGCGCCGGGCTGGAGTTCGCTCATGTTCGTCGTGCTGATTGCCAGCGGCGTGATTCTGATTGTGATGGGGTTCATTGGCGTGTATATCGGCTACATCTTCCAACAGGTCAAGCAAAGACCGGTCTATCATCTCAAAAAGAGGGCGGAATGAGCGAAGCGCCTGTTTATCAGTTCGTGTTTCTGCGTCACGGCGAATCGCTGGGGAATGCCCAGTCGCGCTGGCAGGGACAGTCCGACTATCCCCTCACAGAAAAGGGGCGCGCTCAGGTGCATGCGCTGGCAGAACGCTGGAAGACGGAAAACGCACAGTTCGACCTCGTCATCTCCAGCCCGCTGAGCCGCGCCAAAGAGACGGCGGAAATCATTGCCGAGGCGCTCAAGGTCAAAGTGGACTTCGACCCGATCTGGCTGGAACGCGCCATCGGCGAAATGGAAGGGCTGACCGCCGAGGAAGTCCGTCAGAAACCCCGCCCGCCCTACGTCACGCCCTACGACCCCGTCGGCGGCGACGGCGAAGGCGATTGGGCGCTGTTTCTGCGCGCCGGGCAGGCTCTCCACAGCCTGCTGCGCAGAGCGCCCGGCAGTTACCTCATCGTCTCGCACGGCGGGCTGCTCAACCAACTCATGCATGCGGTTGTTGGCATCGCGCCGCATGTGGACCCCTCCGGCGTGCGCTTCCGCTTCGAGAACACCGCCTTCGCGCGGGTGTTTTACCACCCGCAACATCACCGCTGGGTGATAGACGCCGTCAACGACCACACACACTGGAAATTCAACGAATAAGCCATGACGCTTTCCTCCGCTTCCCCTCTCAACGGAAAACTCAAGGTTCTCACCTTTGGCGCAGGCGCCATTGGCACCTACATCGGCGGGAGTTTGGCGCTCGCCGGGCACCCGGTCGTTTTTGTGGAACAGCCCAACGTGGTCGAAGAACTGAGGCGGCGCGGCATGCGGCTCGATCTGACCCTCGATGAAAGAAGGAAGACGAAAGAGGCAAGCCTTCTGGACGCGTCCTCGTTCGTCATTGTAAGTTCGCTGGAAGAAGCGCTTCATTACGGACCCTTCGACCTGGCTCTGTTTGCCCTGAAATCGTTCGACACCTCAGCCGCTCTGGAGGGCATCAAGCCGTTTGCCGATAAAATGCCGCCCATCCTGTGCCTGTCCAACGGGGTTTCGAACGAGCCCGCCATCGCCGAAGCCCTCGGCGCAGACAAGGTCATCTACGGCACGGTCACGTCTGCCGTCGGGCGGCGCGGACCGGGCGACATCGTCCTCGAAAAACTGCGCGGCGTGGGCATTGCCAGGGGGCATGCGCTCTCCGAAAAATTGAACGACGCCTTCAACAAGGCATATCTCAACTCGCGCCTGTATGACGACGCCGCTTCGATGAAATGGTCGAAGATGTTGACCAACCTCATCGCCAACCCCACCTCCGCCATCCTCGACATGACCGCCGCCGAAATCTTTGCAAACAAAGACCTCTACCGCGTCGAAATCGCCATGCTGAAGGAATGCCTGGCGGTGATGGAGGCGCAAGGGCTGAAGGTGGTGGACCTGCCCGGCACACCGGTGCGGGCGCTGGCGTTTGCAACCAAACTGCCGTTGTGGCTCTCGAAACCTTTCCTCAGCAAAGCCGCCGGCGCAGGACGCGGCGCCAAGATGCCCTCCTTTCACATTGACCTGCACTCCGGGCGCGGCAAAAGCGAGGTCGAATACCTGCACGGCGAAGTGGTGCGCGCCGGCGAAAAATACAACGTGCCAACGCCGGTCAACAAAGCGCTGACCGAGACCCTGCTGGCGCTGACGCGGGGGGAAATTCCGCTCGAAGAGTTCGCCCGCAAGCCGCAAAAACTGCTCCAAAAACTGCCCGCCTGACCCGGCGCACAGGCGCAAGCCATGAGAAAGAATACGCCGTTCCTGGTCATTGTTCTTTTGCTTTTCCCCGCCGCCTTGCTTTACGGCTGGCGCGTTTCTGCCCCTTCGGATGATGTGTATATCTTTCTCGTTTATGCGCGGAATTTCCTTGCCGGCAACGGGTTGACGTATAACGGCGCGGTGGTGGAGGGATTCACCAGCGTCTTTTGGGTCTTTCTCCTCACACTGTTTGGCGCGACAGGCATTCCCCTGCCCGAACTTGCCGCAGGCTTGAGCATGGCATCTGCCTTGCTTGCCCTGCTGGCAGCATACCGTCTCGCCGTGAGCATGGACATTCAGCCGGGCTGGCTGGCATTGACGCCTCCCTTCCTGCTCGCCCTGACGGGCGATTTCGCCTTCTATTCAGTGGTCGGCTTGGAGGAGGTCCTGTTCACCGCTCTGGTGACCTTCAACCTGTCCCTCCTGCTCTCGAAGCCGCCAGAGACCTTGTTTCGGTCAAATTACTATCCGGCGCTTCTGGCAGTGATGATTTTGACGCGCCCGGAGGGAGCGTTGATTTGCGCCTTGTTCTTCCTGATTGCGCTCAAAAAGGAAACCCTCCCTTTGGTCTTGCAGTGCGGCGTCAAACTCTCGCTGTTTCTGCTGCCGATACTGGCTGCCAAACGGGCGTATTATGGGTACTGGCTCCCCAACACCTGGTACGTCAAAGGAGGCGCCGGGCTGGCGAATGCGGGGCAGGGGCTGGTCTATGTCCTTTTCAACGGCGGCAGATATGTGAGCGTGCTGGTCGTGCTGGCGGCGTTGATCCTGCTCATGCGGCATCGCCGGCAATCCCTGCCCAAACAACCCCTCCTGCCCGCCGGCTTGATCGTTCTCGTCTGGCTGATCTATGTCATCGTGCAGGGCGGAGACAACATGGTCGGCGGCAGATTTCTCCTGCCGGTGCTGCCCATCGTTTACTGCCTCCTGATGAAAACTGCACAGCAAGCCCGCCTGGGACAAACCGCGATTGCCGCCACGTCTTTTGTGCTGGGTCTCTTTTTGCTGCTCGCCTATATGACCAGCCCCGGCATTCAAGCGCAAGCCAACTCCTGGCGCGAGGTGTTCGAGACGCGCAAAAAAGCAGGGCTGTACCTGCGCGAACACTATCCGCCCGATACGCTGGTGGCGTTGAATCAGGCAGGGATCATCCCATACTACTCCCAACTTCCCACCATTGACATGCTCGGACTGAACGACGTGTACATTGCCCATCACGGCAAACGGGATTACAACCTGTGGTATGCGCATCAAGCCGGCGACGGAGAGTACGTCCTCTCACGAAAGCCCGATGTCATCATCTTCGGCGGGCGCGGACTGAACGCCCAGCCCGGCGAATTCATCAGCGACAGGGAAATTTGGGCTTCGGAACAATTCCAGAACGAATACATCCTGACCGAATGGGAGGGAATCGGTCCGGTGTACATACGAAAGGATCGCCAATGAAAACCATCCGGGTCTCGCAACCCAGCAATACCGTTCAAATCCACCTGCCCGGCGGGCAGACCCTCGAAGGTCCGCGCGGGGCAAGCGTGGGAGAATTCCTGTCTGCCGTCGAGCATCGCGCTCTGCTGGTGGGGGCAATCGTCAACGGCGAACTGCGCGAGTTGACCTACCCCGTCAAAATGGAAGCGAAGGTCGAACCCGTGCTGATGGACTCGCCCGACGGCGCGCGCATCTACCGCCGCTCGCTAACCTTCCTGCTCGAAAAAGCCTTCACCGATCTGTTTCCCGAAGGCACGCTTTACGTGGATCACTCCGTCGCTTCGGGCGGCTATTTCTGTCAGGTGACGGGACGCGCCCCCCTCTCCGAAGCCGAGATCGAGGCGTTGAAAACGCACATGCAGAAACTGGTCGAGGCAGATTTGCCGTTCGAGCGCAAGGAGGTCCCTTTGCAGGAAGCCATCGAGCATTTCCGTTCGAGGGGCTATGAAGACAAAGTCTCGCTGTTGAAATACCGCAAAAAGAACTACCTCACCCTCTACCGTCTCGAAGACCATTTGGATTATCACCACGGCTACATGGTTCCGTCCACAGGGTACTTGCGCATCTTCGACCTCAAGGCAACCGACGGCGGATTTACGCTCAGTTACCCGCGGCGGCACAAACCCAACGAACTTCAACCCATGCCGGAGTACCCCAAACTGCTGGCGGCGTTCCGTCAATACGGCGGCTGGCTGGCGCGCCTGGGCATCGAGAACGTCGGCTCGCTGAACGAAGCCATTGAGCAGGGGCGCGCCGACGAGATCGTGCTGGTCTCGGAGGCGTTCCACGAGCAGAACCTGGCGGACATCGCCCGCACCGTGGCAGACCATCTCGACAAGAGTCACCTCATTCTCATCGCGGGTCCGTCCTCTTCGGGCAAGACCACCACCTCGAAACGCCTCACCATCCAACTGCTGGCGCTGGGCATCTCGCCATTTCCACTCGAACTGGATAATTATTTTCTCGACCGCGACCAGACTCCCCTCGGCGACGACGGCAAACCCGATTTCGAATCAATCGAAGCCCTCAACCTGCCTCTGCTTTGGGAGCAGTTGCCGCGTCTGATTCGGGGCGAGGAGGTGCAATTGCCGCGCTACAACTTCAAGGAGGGAAAGAGCGAGCCGGGCAAGGTCATTCAGTTGAAGCGCGGGCAGCCCATCATCCTGGAGGGGATTCACGGCATGGACCCGCGCCTCATCCCCGACAGCGTGCGCGGCGAGGCGTTCCGCATTTATGTTTCGGCGCTGACTCAGTTGAACCTGGACCGCCACAACCGCGTCTCCACCACCGACACACGGCTCATCCGCCGCATCGTGCGCGACGCGCGCGAGCGAGGCTACAACGCCGCGCAGACGATTGCCAACTGGGAGGCAGTGCGGCGCGGCGAGAAGCGGCACATCTTCCCCTTTCAGGAGAATGCGGATGTGATGTTCAACTCGGCGCTGGCGTATGAACTGGCGGCGTTGAAGCCGTTTGCCGAACCTTTATTGCGGCAGGTGCCGTTTGGCACGCCGGAATACATCGAAGCCAAGCGTTTGCTCGCCTTCCTCGAATGGTTCCTGCCGCTGGATGTGAACCTTGTGCCGGATAATTCGCTGTTGCGCGAATTCCTGGGCGGCTCGATTTTGAAAGACTTTACCGTGTGGAAAGAATAGCGGCTTACGGCACTGCCGACACTTTGAAGATCAGCCCCACCGCATACCCCGCCGCGAGGATGTCCCCACAAGGGAAGCGCAGACTCGAGTTCCGAGTCTGCGCTCTTGTTTGTCAGATTGCAATTGCCTGCTCTTTTATGATCTGCTGCCAAAAAGAAGGCACCTTCTGAGACTTGATTTCGTCCGGTGTAAATCCCTGCGCCTGAACAGGTTCCAAAATCCGTGCGGCGGCGATGCCGAGCAATTCAAGCCGCTGGCGGCGGTTGTATTTCTCCCAATCGCCCGAAATGACAATGAGGTCAATGTCGCTGCCTTCATGCGCCGTACCCGCTGCCTGTGAGCCATAGAGCAGGACACGAGCAGGACGAATGCCCATTTTTTGAAGTTGTAAACGGTAGCGTTTTACTATTTGCTTAAGTTCGGGTGTTGCTTTAACCATTGGATCAATTCCGTGGTTTGCGCCAAATACTCTTTAGCGACTGTTTTCGAATATTCCTTCAATGCACGCTGCAGGTCATCGGGATAACGGGTGGGAATACTGGCAGTATTAATCTTGCCCACGAAATCAAGATATTGCTCGGGCAATTTCAATTCACACTTCTTGACAAGATAAATCAAGTCATGTGTTTGATGGGAACGATCTGCGTGACCTCAGCCACATGGGCTTTGAGCAGTTTCTCCAAAGCCAGGTGACAAAGGAAGACGACATACAGATACCGTCCCGTTGCCAGCATGTGGCGGGCGGTCTCAATATCATAATCTGCCAGCGCAATCCAATTTGCAGTGTCGTTACGCATGATCGAAAAAGCCCGATTGAATTATACCCTGCAGGCTTGACTAGAAATTCGAAAACCGCCTCCCTTTTTACGGCACTGACGGCACTTTGAAGATCAGCCCCACCGCATACCCCGCCAGCGCGCTGACCGTGCCGATGACCGCCATTTCCAGCCCGCTGCGGAAGGGTTTGCCGACCGTCACGCGCGCTTTGTACACGCCGACGAGGAAGAGGGTCAGGGCGGCGATGAGGATCGAGAAAACGATGCTCAGTTTCACGGTCCAAAAGAAGAACGGGAAGAGCGGGATGAACGAGCCGACCAGGGCGGAGAATCCCACCAGCAGGGCAGAGTTGACCGCCTTCGATTTTTCCGGCGGCGTCAACTGAAATTCCTCCGACATCATCACGTTGACCCACACGTCGGGGTTGGAGGTGATGACTTCCACGATCTTGTCGAGCGTTTCGCCGTCGAAGCCTTTTTTGCGGTAGATGTCGCGGATTTCTTCGACTTCGACATCGGGCGCGAGGTGAATGTGGCGGTACTCGCGCTCGCGTTCGCTGTGGTAGAGGTCGTTTTCCGCCAGGGTGGAGGTGTAGGCGACTGCGCCCATCGAGATGGATTCGGCGAAGGTCGCCGCCATGCCCGCCGCGATGACGATGCGCGCGTCTGCGGTTGCCGCCGCGACGCCGAGGATGACGCCCAGCACGTTGACCAGCCCATCCTGCCCGCCGAGGATGACATCGGAAAGGCGAAACTCGCCGTGATGCGGGTCGTGATGGTCGTGCCAGCGCACCTGTTGGATGATTTTGCCGTGTCCTTGTTCCGTGTTCGACATGGGGGTCATGTTTTCCTGTTATGGGAACTGAAATGCTTTGTTGCAATCATGTGATATTGTCGTGTGTAGTTCGCGCTCTCTTGCGCAAATTGGGTAGTTTGCTCTCTTGCGCAAAAG
Organism: Anaerolineales bacterium; assembly: GCA_034432325.1. Classification (GTDB taxonomy): domain Bacteria; phylum Chloroflexota; class Anaerolineae; order Anaerolineales; family Villigracilaceae; genus Defluviilinea. Next base: position 1,210 of record DAOUBY010000284.1, on the reverse strand, counting down.
CGGTAGAGACCGCCGGCTGCGCTTACGCATGCCTGTCGAGGTGCATATCCGCCATCGAGAGTTCGTCTTCGGCAGGCTCGAGGTGGGTAAAAACCGTCACCACGCCGCCCAGCGACGAGCGGATGTCGTTCTCGAAATCCTCCACGAGGTGATGCGCGTCATGGACGGTGGTATCGCCGGGGACGAGCACATGCACCGAGATGAATCGCCGCGCCGCCGCCTGCCGCGTGCGCAGGGCATGGAAGTCCACGCCTCTTTCCTTGTACCTACTCATGACTTCATGAATGAGTTTTTGCTCGTTTTCGGGCAGAGCCGCATCCATGAGACCCATCACCGAGCGGCGCATGAGTTGGTAGCCCGTCCACAGGATGTTGAGCGCGACGAGGATGGCGACAATCGGGTCGAGCGGGTCCCAGCCCGTGAAGCCTGCCAGCGCCACGCCGCCGATGACGCCGACGGAGGTCCACACATCGGTCATCAGGTGCTGGGCGTCGGCTTCGAGGGTGATGGAATGACGATTCCTGCCGGCCTTCAGCAGAATGCGCGCCACAACGAAGTTGATCAAGGAGGCGGCAACCGATACGGTCAGACCGATTCCCAGTTGTTCAATCGGATGCGGGTGGATTAATCGTTGAACAGCAGTGACGATGATACCGAGCGCCGCGCCGAAGATGAGAACGCCTTCGGTGACGCTGGCAAAGTATTCCGCCTTGCTGTGACCGTACACATGGTCATGATCGGCGGGGCGCGCTGCGATGGTCAACATAATCAACGCCATGACCGCGCCCGCCAGGTTGACCAGCGACTCGATGGCGTCGGAGAGCAAGCCCACCGAACCCGTCAGAAAATAGGCGACGGTTTTCAGAGAGATGGTCGCCGCCGCCGCGCTGATGGACAGCCAGGCGAATCGGGTCAGCGAGGCGCGCTCCCGCATCAGGTCGGATGTATCTCGTTTCATTGACATGAGATGATGATACATCCCCCTTGCGCGCTTGAGAATGGACAAAAGTCACAATTCGTCCAAGTCGCGCCCAAACAGGGGCATAAATCCCTATTTGGGGGCAATGTGCCGCGTCACAAATCTTCGCGATGGTGATTTTCAAGAACAAGATTGCAGTGATGACTGCACTGAAAAAACCTTTTCTTACCACGAAGAACACAAAGACCACGAAGTTTTTTAAATCATCTTGCATCGAATTTCAAGATTCTG
>DAOUBY010000283.1:0-12864 GCA_034432325.1 Anaerolineales bacterium | reverse complement strand
TCGAACGAGCAGGGCTTTCAGGAACGCTTCAAACAGGAAGCGCGCGCCGCGGCGAACCTCTCGCACCCCAACATCGTCACCGTCCACGACTTTGGCTTCGACCAGGACCAACTCTACATCGTCATGGAACACATCCCCGGCAAGGACCTCAAGACCGTCCTGCGCCAGCGCGGGCGCTACCCCGTGGACGAAGCCATCCCCCTCATCGTCCAGGCTTGTGCCGGTATCGGCTACGCCCACCGCGCCGGGCTCGTCCATTGCGACGTGAAACCGCACAACATGATCGTCACCCCCGACGGGCGTCTCAAAGTCACCGACTTTGGCATCGCCCGCGCCCTTTCCACCATCCAGCCCGACGAACGCGCCGATGTGGTCTGGGGCTCGCCGCAATACTTCTCACCTGAGCAAGCCGCCGGCGAAGCCCCCTCGCCCGCCTCCGACGTTTACTCGCTCGGCATCGTCCTCTACGAAATGATCACCGGCGCGCTTCCCTTCAACGCCCCCACCAGCCAGGAACTCGCCCGGCTGCACATCGAAAGCCGCCCCATCCCTCCGCGCGAATACGTTCCAGACATCCCCCCCGCCCTCGAAGAAATCATCCTCAAAGTCCTCTCCAAAGAACCCTCCGCCCGCTACCGCACCGCCGACCAACTCGGACGAGTCCTACTGCGCTTCGGCACTCAGCGCGAAGCGCCCCCCGCCCCGGCGCTCAGCCTGACGCCCGAGGCTGTCTCCACCTACAAAGAGCCTGTCTCGCAGCCTCCGCCCCCTCCCAAGCCCGCCATTACTCTGCCCGAAATCGAACTCCCCGAAGTGTACATCCCCGAAATTGACTGGGCGACCATCGGGCTGAGCCTGCTGGCGCTCATTGCCGTACTCGGCTTGATTCCCTTCTGGATTTGGATCTTCATCCTCTACAACCCGCGCTGACCTTCCGCTTCTTTCATGACCTCTGCCGTTATCGCCCCCTCCATCCTCTCCGCCGACTTTGCCCGCCTCGGCGAGGAGATTCGCGCCTGCGAAACCGCCGGCGCAGATTGGATTCACGTGGACGTGATGGACGGTCGCTTCGTCCCCAACATCACCATGGGACCATTCATCGTCGAGACCTGCAAACGCATCACCCGCCTCCCGCTGGACGTGCACCTGATGATCGAACAGCCGGAGCGTCACCTCGATGCGTTTGCCAGAGCCGGCGCCGCCGGTCTCACCGTTCATGTGGAGACCTGCCCGCATTTGCACCGCACCCTGCAGCAAATCAAATCGCTGGGATGCAGGGCGGGCGTGGTGTTGAACCCCGGCACCCCTGTGGGGGCGTTGGAGGCGGTTTTGAGCGAAGCAGATTTGGTGCTGGTGATGAGCGTCAACCCGGGCTTTTCGGGGCAGGCGTTCATCCCGCAGTCTGTGGCGCGGGTGGCGGAAATCCGCCGCCGGCTGGACGCCATCGCCTCCTCCGCCTGGCTGGAGGTGGATGGCGGCGTCACGGCGGAGAACGCGGGAGCACTACGGGAAGCCGGCGCAACCGCTTTCGTGGCAGCGACCGCCGTTTTCAAACATCCGCAGGGGATAGCAGAGGGCATCAAAGCCTTGCGGAATGCAGCAGGCGGGTAAAAGGCTGGCGGTTAAACAAAAATCACGGCGCGAAGCGTGCCGTGACTCTTGGTGGGATGAGAAATCCTTACGCGGCAGATTTTGCCAGCGCCTTGATGCACTTGGTGCAGAGCAGTTTGTGCACCTTGCGTCCCTTTTCGATCACCAGCGTTTTCTGCAGGTTCGGCTTGAACGTGCGGTTGGTGGCGCGCTGGGAGAAGGAGCGGTTGTGCCCAAAGGTGGTGGATTTTCCACAGTGTGCGCATTTAGCCATCGTGATAACTTCCTTTCTTGCTATAATTCCAGTACTTCCGCCTTCCGTGAAGGCACGACATTTTATCACGTGACCTTTTGGCGGGCAAGATGTTAAAATAGAGCAAGTACCGTCTGCGCGGGCAAGACCGCAACGACACCAATCTGAGAGGAAACCCATGGGCGAAGAAACGACCAACCTGGGCGGGATTCACGTCTCCCCGCATGCCGTGGCGACCATTGCCTATCATGCCGTGCTCGAATCGTATGGCGTGGTGGGGCTGGCGCCGATGAACCTGGCGGATGGCATCGTCAAATCCATCACGCGCGAGCCGTCGAAGGGCGTCAGGGTGGAGTACGACGGCGAGGATATCAACATCGAGGTGCATATCATCGTCGAGTATGGAACGCGCATCAACAGCGTGGCGGAAAGCGTGAAGAACACGGTGCGCTATCATGTGGAAAAGGCGCTGGGACTGAAAGTGAACCGCGTGGATGTGCACGTGGCGGGATTGCGAATCAGCAACAACGATTAGGAGACGGGAAAACAGATGGCAGCAGATCCCGCACGCGTGGAGAAACTCCGCAAGGCAAAAATTGACGGTCAATCGCTGAAACGGCTGGTGGAGGCTGGCATGCTCTGGCTTCGCACCAACCAGCAGATTGTGAACTCGCTCAATGTGTTCCCCGTCCCTGATGGGGATACCGGCACCAACATGCTCCTCACGTTGACTTCGGCGTACAACGAAATCAAGGATTCGGGCGAGAAGCATTTTGGGAAGATGGCAGGGATGGTCGCCAAGGGCGCGCTGATGGGCGCGCGCGGCAACTCGGGCGTCATCCTTTCGCAGTTGTGGCGCGGGTTTGCGCGCGGCGTGCAGGATCGTGAGACTCTCGACGCCGAAACGATGGTGAAAGCCTTTGCCGAGGCGCGCGATACGGCGTATAAGGGCGTGGTCAAGCCGGTGGAGGGGACGATCTTAACCGTCGCCAGGGGAGCGGCAGCGGGCGCAGAATCAGGCTTCAGGTCCGGCAAAGACGCGATTGGCATTCTCGAAGAGGTGGTGCGGGTGGCAGATGAAACCGTCGCGCAGACGCCCGAACTGCTTCCCGTCCTCAAGCAGGCGGGCGTGGTGGATTCGGGCGGCAAAGGGCTGTTCTTCATTCTGGAGGGTATGCTCAGGCACGTCTATGGCGAGCCGCTGGATACGCCGCTGGCGAGCGTCCAACCGCTTTCGGCGATGAATTTCGAAAGCGCCATGCAGGAAGTGGAAGAAGGGCAGGATTACGAAGTGGTGGTGGACTTCTTCCCGAACGAGAGTTTCGAACTGCAATCGTTCTACCGCAGGCTGGAGGAGATGGGCACGTCCATTCAGGTGGGCGAGGGGGAAGGCATGTATCGCATGCACATTCACGTGCCGCTGGAGAAGCGTTACGAGCCGATTGATTACATCATGGGCATCGGCACCATCACCAAGGTGGCAATGGAAAACCTGCTGGCGCAGATGGACGACATTCAGAAGAGCAAACAGCAAACGGTCAATTTTGCGGCGGTGGAGCCGGGGCAGATTGCAGTGGTGGTGGTTTCACCGGGCAACGGGCTGAGCCGCATCTTTGCCAGCCTGGGCGCGGCGGCGGTGGTGGCGGGCGGGCAGACGATGAATCCCTCCACGCAGGACATCCTCGCCGCCTTCGAAAACCTGCCCACCGACAAGGTCGTCATCCTGCCGAATAACAAGAACATCATCATGGCGGCGAATCAAGCAAAGGAAGTGACGGTGAAGCAGGTGGCGGTGGTGCCGAGTAAAACCGTCCCGCAGGGGCTCGCCGCCATGCTCGCGCTTCAGCCCGACGGGGAATTGGATGCCGTCGCCGAGAAGATGACCAAAGCCCTGAACATGGTCAAGAGCGGCGAGATCACCGTCGCCGTGCGCAACGTGGAGATTGACGGCGTGAACGTGAAGGAGGGACAGGTCATTGCCCTGCTGGACGGCAAACTGGTTGCCTCTGCCGAGACGGTGGAAGCAGGGGTGCTGAGCCTGCTCGAAAAGGCGCAGGCGGGCGAGCATGAACTCATCACCTTGTTCTACGGTCAGGACATGCCGCACGCCGAGGCAAACCGCATCGCCGATATGGTGCGTGAGAAATACCCCTCGGTGGAAGTGGAAGTGCAGGAAGGCGGACAGCCCCACTATCAGTTCCTGATTTCGGTGGAATAGACCTCTTGCGAAAGTGCGCCAGAGAGCGCACAATACGCTCTGGCGCAGTAGGCGTTCTCTAACGCCTACTGACTTATGCAAAAGATCAAATAAGTCTTTTTGCCGCGGATTACGCGGAATTTCACTGAACTTTGCAAATAGCGCTCTGACGGACAAAACCCGCCAGAGCGCTAAAATTAACGCAACGTGAATTTGGTATAAGGGTTGAATTCAGGAATGCACCGCAGAGCCGCTGAGGGCAGCACTACACTAACACGTGGAATCTTCCAGCAGGGAAAAATCAGCCACAGATTTACACGGATTGGAATAAAAAATCCGTGTAAATCTGTGCTAATCTGTGGCAAAAAATCCAGCCACGGTTAAGTGCAGTTCTACCACGCAGAGTTCGCGGAGATTTTTTCCACGGGTTTCTCTGTGTTCCCTGCGTTTCGGCGGTTATCCCGAACCGACGCCATTGACGATCCTCGCCGCGCCGCCAACCCCCGCCGTCAGCACATCCGAGACCCCCGGAATTTCGAGCAATTTTTTCTTCACTTCCTGCGCTTCTGCCTGCGGGCAGAGCACATGCACGTTTGCTCCCGCGTCCACCGTGTAGCAGACGGAAAGCCCCTCGCCGCGCCACCCGCGCACCGCCTGCATCACGCTCAGCGAGGCGGGCTGCCAGTAGTGCAGGGCAGGCGAGGAGGTCATCATCACGGCATGCATCATGTCCGAGTCGAGTTCGACGATGGAGGCAAAGACGGCGAAGTCGCGGTTGAGGATGGCGCGCCGGCACAGGTCGAGGCGGCGAGGCGTATCCGCCACCCGCGCGGCTTGAAGCGGGCTGGTCGGCGCGAGGGCGTGCCCTTCGGTGGAGCCGGTCTTCTTGTGCGAAGCGCTGACGATGGCAATGCAGTCTGCCAGCTGCCAATGGCTGGGCGCGGCGATGGAAAAGGCAAAGGAATCCTCGTCGCCCGTCCCCGCCTGCCATTCCACGAACCCGCCGGGGATGGAACGCGCCGCAGAACCGGAACCGCGCCGCGCCAGACGCGAAAGCCCGGCTTCCGTCAGGGTCAAACCCGCCGCCCGGCTCCCTGCCAGCGCCAGCGCCGCAAACGCCGAAGCGGAGGAGGCAATCCCCGCGCCGGAGGGGAAGTTGTTTTCGGTGATGACCTCCGCCCGCTCTTGAATGCCCGCCATCGAGCGGATGAGATCGAGGACGGCAGAAACGCGCTCCAGCCCGGCGCCGGTCACCTCCCGCCCGTTGATGACCAGTTCATCGAACGGCAGGGACGGCTGAAAACTCACCGTCGTCCGCGTGAAAAGCCCGTCGAGGTTCATCGAAATCGAACCGTTCACAGGCAGGCGAAGCGCGTTGTCGCGGTTGCCCCAATATTTGATGAAGGCAATGTTTGGGTGTGCAAGGGCGGTAACAGTCGTCATGAGGCGATGATACCACCTCTGCTATAATCCTCCACATGATTCTCGTCACCGGCGCCACCGGCTTCATCGGACGCGCCCTCGTGCGCCACCTCACCGAAAGCGGACAGCAGGTGCGCGTCCTCCTGCGCCCTTCCCCCAAATCTCCGCGCCTGCCCAAAGGCGTCCCCGTCGAAGTGGCGGTCGTCTCGCTCCGCGACGAGCGTGGACTGCGCGCCGCCCTGCGCGGCGTGGACCAGATCTATCACCTTGCCAGCGCCGAATCGCTCGGTCAGCACGGCGACCTCTTTGCCACCGACATCGAAGGCACGCGCACCCTCGCCCAGGTTGCCGCCGGCGCACAAATCGAACGCCTCGTCTACCTCAGCCACCTCGGCGCCGACCGCGCCTCCGCCTTCCCCGTTCACAAAGCCAAAGGCATCGCCGAAGAGCACATCCGCAAAAGCGGCGTGCCCCACACCATCATCCGCTCGGCGGTCGTCTTCGGTCCCGAAGATCACTTCACCACCAACCTGGCGCGCTTCATCCTCCGCTCGCCCGGCGTCCTGCCCATCCCCGGCGGCGGGCGCACCCTTATCCAGCCGCTGTGGGTCGAAGACCTCGTCACCTGCCTCGTCTGGGCATTGCACAACCCCGCCACCCTCAACCAGACCTACGAAATCGGCGGCGGAGAATACTTCACCATCCGTCAGACCCTCGAAATCATCATGGAAGTCATCCACGCCCGGCGGCTGATGATTCCGCTTTCCCTTCCCTACATGCGTGCCCTCTTCGTCACCCTCGACGCCCTCACCCCCGGCTTCAACTTCCCCACCTACTGGCTCGACTACACCGCCGTCAACCGCACCTGCCCCGTAGACAACCTCCCCCGCACCTTCGGGCTGATGCCCGCCCGCTTCGCCTACCGCCTCAACTACCTCAAACGCAAACCCCTCACCCAGCGACTTTGGGAAGCGCTTCGCGCCCCGCATCGAACCTGACCTATGCCCGACCTCACCATCAAACTGCTCGAAACCCCCGAAGAAATGACCCTCGTCGAAGACCTCCAGCGCCTCGTTTGGCCTGGCAGCGAAACCGACGTTGTCCCCGCCCACATCTTCATCACCGCCGTTCACAACGGCGGGCTCGTCCTCGGCGCCTTCCAAAACGACGAACTCGTCGGCTTCGTCTTCGGCTTCCCCGGCCTCGACTTCACCCCCGACGGACCGCGCCCCAAACACTGCTCCCACATGATGGGAGTCAAACCCGGCCTCCGCGATTCAGGCGTCGGCTTTATGCTGAAGCGGGCGCAATGGCAAATGGTCCGCAAGCAGGGCATAGACCACATCACCTGGACCTACGATCCCCTGCTCAGCCGCAACGCCCGCCTCAACATCGCCAAACTGGGCGCAGTCTGCAACACCTACCGCCGCGCCGAATACGGCGAAATGCGCGACGGCTTGAACGCCGGACTCCCCTCCGACCGCTTCCAGGTGGATTGGTGGGTCAATACCCGCCGCGTCGAGCGCAGACTGAGCAAGCGTCCCCGCCGCCCCCTCAAACTGGAAGACTTCTCCAAAGCCGACCTGCACCCCCTCTACACGCCTCATTTCGGGACCTCCAACCTGCCCCGCCCGCCCGAACTTTTTGCCCCGCTGGAGGGGCGTCTCCTGCTCGCCGAAATCCCCGCCGACTTTACCGCCCTCAAAGAAGCCGACTTTGCCCTTGCCCGCGACTGGCGCTTCTTCTCCCGCGATGTCTTCGAGACGGCGTTTGCGGCGGGCTACCTCGTCACCGACTTCATCCACGATCAGGGGCGCAGTTTCTATGTGCTGACCGACGGCGAAAGCACGCTGGAATAGCATTACAGCGCAAGGTAAGCGGACGTGGCGTAAGAGACGCTCTCAGGCGTTGGACTTTGCACTGTAATAATAGTAACCAACCCGCCAAAAACCCCGTCTTATAATCGCATGAAAAACCCGCGTCCCGACATCGAACACTGGTGGGCGGTGGAGGCGATGATCGCCTCTTACAACCACGTCTATCAGGTTACCTACAAAACCAAATACAAAGTTCACGGTCCCATCGGCGTATCTATCTATGAGGGCGCGCCCATCGCCTCGTTTCAATACGAATTCCTCGCCCTCAGCGCAGACGCCAAAGCCGTCATGGACGCCGTGCTGGCTTACCCCATCCCCGATGACAAACAATACGTGGTGGATGTCTTCCACCCCGCCCCCTCCAACCCTGCCTTGAAGGAACAATACACCCGCTACGCCCATGAATTCGTCCGCACGGGTCCCATCCTGGGGCTGGATTTGCCGGAAAAAATCCACACCATCCCCGCCCATGTCCATCAGGCGCTCACCATCCAGCAGGCGGAGAAAGCCAACCACAACCTGACCACTGAAGGCGAGCGCATCCACGTCCAAACCCTGCGCGACAAGCACATCCACTCGTTCTATGTGGAGCATGAGGGCGAGGCGGTGGGATGGCTTCAATTGGTGACCGTGTATCCACAGGTGGGGTATATCAATCAGTTATACGTCCTCAAGAACTACCGCAAGCGCAGATACGGCACGGCGCTCGTCCAGCGCGCCCATGCTCACGCTCTCGAACTGGGGGCAAAGCGCATGGTACTCATCCCCTCCAAAGAAGCAATGCACCTCTACCGCCGCCTGGGATACCGCCCCCTGCTGTACTTTTCCGCCTTCCGCCCCAACGGCGGTGGTTAGATAGTATTTCGATTTTTGTGTAAAAGTAGCGCGGGATTAATCCCGCGCTACGAGTGTACACAATTTTCGGCAACCGCCTCCGTTTTTCGCATCGAAGGACGCAAATGAAACGAACTGCTTCGGACGCTTCGCGAACATTCGACGCCGCCTCCTGCGGGGCGCAGCGGCTCATCAGACCCCTTCGCTGGTCATGATAAAGAGCGGGGTCATTTCAAAACTCTCGAACTTGGGCCGCAGGCGGTCGGTGTTGTAGAACCGCTCCACGTTGACGAACTTCTTCGTGCTGGTGACGATGTCCACCGGAATGTTGTCGTACCGTCCGTTCTTCAGCACCACCAGACGCCCGTGTACGTTTTTGAGGATGAGATCGAGCGCCAGGTTGCCATACGCCATCGGCACGATGGAGTCGATGGCATCCGGGTCGCCGCAGCGGACGAGATACCCCAGTTTCTGATTGACCGTATCCACCGAACGCCCGTTGTTGAGTTGGGCGGTGAAATCCTTCAAACGCTCCGAAACCAGGTCGCCGATGCCGCCCAACTTGGCATGACCGAAGGCGTCGGTGGTCTTATCCTGAAAGACCATCTCCCCGCCCTCGAACATGGCGCCTTCCGAAACCAGCACCACCGAGTAGCGGCTGGGATTGTACTTGCGGTCGAGCATCAGCAACTCGGCAAGCCGCTCGATTTTGAACTTGTATTCGGGGATGACACAGCGGTGCGCCGCCCCCGCCATGGTGGGAAGCATGGCAGTGAACCCGGCATAGCGCCCGAAGACCTCCAACACCATCAGCCGCTCATGAGAACCAGCCACCGTCCGCAGGCGGTTCGCCAGTTCGATGGTGCGCGTCACGCAGGTGCTGAAGCCGATGCAGTAATCCGTCCCCGGCACATCGTTGTCCATGGTCTTGGGGATGGCAACCACCTTCACCCCCTCCTGATACAGGCGCACGGCGTAACTCAGCGTATCGTCGCCGCCGATGGGGATGAGATAATCAATCCCGATGAAATCCAGATTTTTGAGAACTTCCTCGGTGACATCGTTGACCTTGTCCGCATACTTGTCGCGCAGATGATCCGGAATCCGGTCCTGCTTGACCTTGGCTGGATTCGTCCGCGACGTGTGCAGGAACGTCCCCCCCGTGCGCCCCGCCTTGTTGACGATCTCTTCGCTCAGCAATTGAAAATTATTGCTGTTGTCGGCATCCTTGTCGCGGATCGTGTCCACCAGCCCCGCCCAGCCGCGGCGAATGCCGATGACTTTGTATCCCTCGCGCAGCGCGCGAATGGTCACAGCGCGGATTGCCGGGTTGAGCCCGGGCACATCGCCGCCGCCGGTCAAAATACCAATGGTGCCTGGTTTCCTGACGTTCATGGACGCCTCCTGATCTAATTTGCGGTATCGGGTTTTGCATGCTCTGTTGCGAGGATGTCATTGCGAAGCAATCCGGATGCCTGCCAGGAGACTGCTTCGTCGGCTTTCAGCCTCCTCGCAGTGACATGGAACAATGTTTGCGACAAAGCAGGTTTTGCAAATTATTTTACAACTTTTTCAGGCTGCGCGCCGCTTGACGGCATCCGCCTTCGGTAGTATAAACGGCGCAATTCAGGATCAAAATGTTCGACTACTTCTTCGCCAACTTCAACAACAATAATAATAACGCCGTCCTGCGCGGCGTTGGGCGAAGCGCGTCGAACTTGCGAACGTGATCTGCATCCTTTTCAGGTTCGTCAACGCCCAGCGCACCCAGCGCCGGGCGTTTTTATTTTTTTTCACAAGGAGAGAAAAACATGAGCACACTGATCATCCCCCCCGGCTACCGCTCTGCCCTCGATGTAAAGCAGACCGAGAAAGCCATCAAACTGGTCAAGGACTTCTTCGAAAGCAACCTTGCCGCCGAACTGCGCCTGACGCGCGTCACGGCTCCCCTCTTCGTGTTGAAGGGCACCGGCATCAACGACGACCTGAACGGCGTCGAAGCGCCGGTCTCCTTCCCCGTTCCCGACATCGGCGGTCACACCGCGGAGGTCGTGCAATCGCTGGCAAAATGGAAGCGCATGATGCTGGCGGATTACGGCATCCCTTATGGCTACGGCTTGTACACCGACATGAACGCCATCCGTCCCTCCGAAATCCTCGATAACATCCACTCCCTCTATGTGGATCAATGGGACTGGGAACGCGTCATCAGCGTGGAAGAAAGGTCGCTGGAATTTCTCAAAACCATTGTGCGCAAAATCTATTCCGTGATGAAGCGCACCGAATTCCATGTGTGGGATCATTACCCCTTCCTCGAACCCGAACTGCCGGAAGAAATCACCTTCATCCATTCGGAAGACCTGCAAAAAGAATATCCCCACCTCACCCCGCGCGAACGGGAGGACGAAATCGTCCGCAAATACAAGGCGGTCTTCATCATCGGCATTGGCGGCGCGCTGGCAGACGGCAAACCGCACGACGGACGCGCCCCCGATTACGACGACTGGACCACCCCAACCCTCGACGGCTACAAAGGCTTGAACGGCGACATCATCATCTGGAACAGCGTGCTGGGACGCGCCTACGAAATCTCCTCCATGGGCATCCGCGTGGACCGTGAAGCGCTGCTGCGTCAACTCGAATTGACCGGCGCACAGGAACGCAAGGCGCTGCTCTTTCATCGCCGCCTGCTCGACGGCGAACTGCCCCTCTCGATTGGCGGCGGCATCGGTCAATCCCGCCTGTGCATGTATTACCTGCGCAAGGCGCACATCGGCGAGATTCAAGTCAGCCTGTGGCCCCCCGACATGGTGGAAAAATGCAAAGCCAGTAACATCTTTTTGCTGTAATAAAAAAACTTCCGAAGTTTCAAAAACTTCGGAAGTCTTGTTTCATATCATCGTCGGCTCGTGATACACGCCGAACACTTCCTTCATCACCTGCACAATCTCGCCCAGCGTGGCGTAGGCATGGACGGCTTCCAGGATGTGCGGCATGGTGTTCTCCGTCCCTTCGAGCGCAATGCGCAGACGATCCAGCGCCTGACCGACGCGCCCGTTATCGCGCGTCCGCCGCAGCTCTTCCAGACGTTTGACCTGCCGCTCGTACCCCTGCGGGTCCATCTCCAAAATGGGAATGCTCAGCGGTTTCTGCTCCACGTAGGCGTTCACGCCGACAATCTTGCGGATGCCCTCGTCAATCTCGCGTTGATAGCGGTACGCCGCATCGGAAATCTCGCTCTGGAAGAATCCCTTTTCGATGGCGGGGATGACGCCTCCCAATTCCTCGACGCGGCGGAAATACTCGTATGCCTGCCTCTCGAGGCGGTCGGTCATTGCCTCGACAAAGAAACTGCCCCCCAGCGGATCCACCGTGTTCGCCACCCCCGACTCTTCTGCAATGATCTGCTGGGTGCGCAGGGCGATGGTCACGGCATGTTCGGAGGGAAGCGCCAGCGCCTCATCCAGCGAATTGGTGTGCAGCGACTGCGTGCCGCCCAGCACCGCCGCCAGCGCCTGAATCGCCACGCGCACAACGTTGATTTCCGGCTGCTGGGCGGTGAGACTGACTCCCGCCGTCTGCGTGTGGAAGCGTAACAGCCACGAGCGCGGGTTCTTCGCCTTGAACGTTTCGCGCATCTCGCGCGCCCAAATGCGGCGGGCGGCGCGGTATTTGGCGATCTCCTCGAAGAAGTCGTTGTGCGCGTTGAAGAAGAACGACAGGCGCGGCGCAAACTCATCCACGTCCATGCCGCGGGCGATGCCCCAGCGGACGTACTCCAGCCCATCTCCCAGGGTGAACGCCAGTTCCTGCGCCGCGGTGGACCCCGCCTCGCGGATGTGATAGCCGCTGATGGAAATCGTGTTCCACTGCGGCACATGCTTCGAGCCGAACTCCATCGTATCCACCACCAGCCGCATCGAAGGCTCAGGCGGGAAGATGAACTCCTTTTGCGCGATGAACTCCTTGAGGATGTCGTTCTGGATGGTGCCGCGCAGTTGATCGGCGCGGATGCCCTTGTTTTCGGCGGCGGCGATATACATCGCCCAGATGATGGCGGCGGGCGAGTTGATGGTCATGCTGGTGGAGACTTTGTCCAGCGGGATGCCGTCGAGCAGAATTTCCATGTCCTTCAGCGACGAAACCGCCACGCCGCACTTGCCGAACTCGCCCAGCGCCTCGGGCTGGTCGGTGTCGTAGCCCATCAGGGTCGCCAGGTCGAAGGCGATGCTCAAGCCCGTCTGACCCTGCTCCAGTAAGTATTTGAAGCGTTGATTCGTCTCTTCTGCGGTGCCAAAGCCGGCAAACATGCGCATCGTCCACAGTTTGGAGCGGTGAAGCGTCGGGTGGATTCCGCGCGTGAAGGGGTACTCGCCCGGCAGTCCAAGAGAAGAGGCGTAGTCCATATCCGCCACATCGAGCGGCGTGTAGAGACGGTTGACCGCTTCGGAGGAGGTCGTGATGAACTCATCCTTCCGTTCGGGCAGGGAGGCGAGCGATTTGCTCAGCGTGGTCTGCTCCCAGCGTTCCAACTGTTTCTTCAGTTCTTCCAGTTTTTGTTTGTCGTACATGGCGGCTCCTGGGCTTATGCCGAAAGTTGTATAAATTCAGTACTTCACGAAAGCGCGTATTTGGCGGTCTCTACCGCCGAATTTGCGCTAGAGAGCGCAAGTTACGCAGGGTTTTCGTGA
>DAOUBY010000282.1:0-5663 GCA_034432325.1 Anaerolineales bacterium | reverse complement strand
CAGAATCTTGAAATTCGATGCAAGATGATTTAAAAAACTTCGTGGTCTTTGTGTTCTTCGTGGTAAGAAAAGGTTTTTTTCAGTGCAGTCAATGATAGTATCTCGATTGTTGTGTAAACGCGGGGCGAGATTCATCTTGCGGTGCAAATTTACACAACTTTCGACATACGGCGAACGAAAAAAAGGACATGCTTCTTTTGAAGCATGTCCTTTTACAGGCCGGTCTGCATTATTTGACCTTGATGACCTGCCCGACGTAAATCAGGTTGGGATTCTTGATGTCGGGGTTGAGTTTCAGGAGAGCGTCCACGGTGGTGCCGAACTTGCCGGCGATGATGCGGAGCGTGTCGCCTTTTTGGACGATATAACTGGCTGCCGCTGCCGGGACCTTGATCGCCTGCCCAACGTAGATCAGGTTGGGGTTGGTGATGCCGGTGTTGAGTTTGAGCAGGGCGTCTACGGTGGTGCCGAACTTTTCAGCGATCTTGCGCAGGGTGTCGCCCTTTTTCACGTAGTAGGTTTGCGTGGAGTCGGCGGGCGGGGTGGCAGGAGGCGGTGTGGCAGGCGGGGGCGTGGTCGGCGCGGCGTAGATTTTGATCCACTGTCCTTCGTAGATCAGGTTGGGGTTGGTGATCTCCGGGTTCGACTTCAGCAGAGCGTCGGTGGTGGTGCTGAAGCGGGTCGCCAGTCCTTTGAGGGTGTCGCCGCGGGCAACGATGTAGATAAAGTATCCGCCGTCGGTGCCGAGGATGGCGCCGGGCAGTTGCAGGACCTGTCCGGGGTGGATCAGGTCGCCGGAGCCGATTTCGGGATTTGCCCGCCGCAGGGCGGAGACGGTGGTGCCGCAGCGGTCTGCGATTTTGCGCAGGGTGTCACCTTTGACGACGGTGACGCTGACGCCGCAGCCGCTTGCCGCGAGGGCAGAAGATGTGGTGGCAAAGGTTGCCGCCAGCAGCGCGGTGAGCAGAACAAACATTAAAATCTTTCTGGTAGTCATCGAAACCTCCATTTCGTTTCACAAACAGGACTTACGCAAAAACCCTGCGTAGAGCGCGTTCTCTAACGCGCAGACTGGATAATCAACGTTAGAGAACGTTGATTACGCGTAAGTCCTGACAAAGAGACGATGCTTTTCAGTTCTGAAAAGTTCCCGATTTTTTCGTTCCCCTGCCCAAGTCCTATGAAGCAAAAAACGGGAGCGGGCGAACCCGGCTCCCGTTTTGGCTGGTTTATCGTTTTTTGCTTCTGCCCCTGGCAGAACTGCGGACGCCGCGCGGTATGACGGTCGAATCGGCGTTGACCGCCACATACGCTGTGCGCAGGGCGACGGGTTTTTCCGCCCGCGCCCGCAGACGCAGGTTGAGCATTTCCACAAAGATCGAGAAGCCCATGGCAAAGTAGATGTATCCCTTCGGGATGTGCTGGTGCAGCCCTTCGACGATGAGCGTGAAACCGATCAACAGGAGGAACGAGAGCGCCAGCATCTTGATGGTGGGGTGGTCTTCCACAAACCTCGCGACGGGACCCGAGGCAAAGATCATCACGCCTGCGGCAATGATGACCGCGACGATCATAATCATCAGTTCGTTTGCCATGCCCACCGCCGTGATGACGGAGTCGAGCGAGAAGACGATGTCCAACAGCATGATTTGGATGATGACGCTCCAGAAGGAGGCGCGGACTTTTGCCGAGGCATGCCCTTCCACGCCTTCCAGCTTGTCGTGGATTTCGTGTACGCTCTTCCAAAGCAGGAAGAGCCCGCCTGCGAGCAGAATCAGGTCGTGACCGGAGATGCCCAAGTCTTCGCCGAACCAGGGCAGGAAGAAGAAAGGCTCTTCGAGGCTGATGATCCACGAGAGGGAGAGCAGTAACAGGATGCGGGTGATGACTGCCATCGAGATGCCCGTGACGCGGGCGCGGTCGCGCTCCTCTACGGGAAGTTTGCCCGCCAGAATCGAGATGAAGATGATGTTATCCACGCCCAGCACGAGTTCGAGTACCACCAGCGTGACCAGCGCGATCCACGCTTCGGGCTGGGAGACCCAGTTGAAGTGCAGCCATTCCATACGTCATACTCCTTCGAGAAAATGTGAACGCCTGCGGAACGTTGTGCCAGGCAGGCGAACAGGCAGATTTTACTGCGGAATCGCAGTTCTTTCTTCTACGCCGCTTTGCGAAGCGAGTAGAAAATCGGAACGGAGAGCAGCTGCGCGGTCACAGAAAATGCCACCAGCCAGGGGATGGAAACATCGTACAGAACGCCGATCAACAGGCTGCCCAGAAACCAGGCAAAACCATAGACCATGTTGAAGAGTCCGTAGGCGGTGCCGCGCTGTTCGGGGGCAATCATCCCGCCGATGGCGGCGCGCATGATGGATTCCTGCGCTCCCATGCCGATACCCCAGAATGCCATGCCCAGCATTGCCAGCGGGAAGCCGCCGAAGAAAACCAGCGGGGCGAACAAAGCCGATAGCGCGGCAACCAGCATCATGGTCGAGAGACCGAGGCGGTCGAACAAACGCCCAAAGGCGAGGGCGGCAATCGCATCCACGCCCATGGCAATTGCATAGAGAATGGGAATCATCGTCTCGCTGGCGACGGACGCCTTTTGGAAGTGATAGGCAATGAGGGGAAAGTCGGCGAAGCCCGCTGCAATGAGCGCCGCAGCCGCAACGTAGAGCCAGAAAGTTTTGGTAAAGCCCTGGAATTGCAGTTTGGTCTGGCGGATTTCCAAATCCTGCGGGCGCGGGTAGAGGAAGCGGGCGGCGGTGAGGACGCTCAAGGCGAGAAGCGCGGGGATGAGCAGAAGCGCGTATCCCGTTTTGTAACCGTCGCGGAGGTAGAGAACCGCGGCGACGATGAGTGGACCGCTGATGGCGCCGATCTGGTCGAGCGCCTCGTGCAGACCGAAGCCCCAGCCGCGTCCCATTTGATGCGTGGCGTAGGAGAGCATCGCGTCGCGCGGCGGAACGCGGACGCCCTTGCCAATGCGCTCGATGACCATCAGCGCGGCGGCAGCCTGCCAGTTGCCAGCCAGCGCCAGCATCGGCACCGCCAGGAGATTGACGGCGTAGCCGAAGAATGTAATCGCCCAGTAACTTTTGGTTTTATCGCTGAAATATCCCGAAACGAGGCGGATCGAAAAACCGATCAATTCCCCCAGCCCCGAAACGATGCCGACCACAGCGCCGCTCGCGCCGAGGATTGCCAGAAATGAGCCGTTGATACTGCGCGCGCCTTCGTAGGTCATATCGGCGAGCAGGCTGACGATGCCCATCAGCACAACGAAGCGCACGGCGTTTCGGGTTGAAATGCCGCTTTTGATTTGCGATGTGTCTTCCATGAAGTTTCTCCTTCGGAGAGCGTTTTGAAATTCATGTTCTAACTACAGATGAACACAGATAAATTGGATTTACAAGGTAATTTCATCCCGTTTTTCTTCAGAATCAGTGTTTATCCGTGTTCATCTGCGGTAAATTCCGATTTATAAAACACTCTCCTTCGTAAAAATGCCGTCCGTAATCGAATCTCACGCCTGATGCATCACTGCCTTGAGCAGCGCCTGACGATCCACCAGACCAATGGCTTTGCCGCCCGCATCCACCACCACCATCCACTTGCGCTTTTGGGCAAGCATCTGGTGAGCGGCTTCCGTCAGGGGCGTTTCGGGCGGCGCGCTCAGCGCCTCGCGCGACATCAACTGCGCGGCGGTGACGGCTTCGGCAGGGAGGTTCTTTTCGCCGCGCAACGCCCGCAGAACGCCGCGCTGAGACGCAGGCTGGACGCGCGTGACTGCGTCCGCATCGCTGATCAGACCGAGAGGCTGCCCCGCCTCATTGACCACGATCAGGCGGCGGGCGCCTGCCTCGAGGAAGCGGGCGATCACCTCTGCCAGCGGGGCGTCCTGCTCGATGACGGGGATTTCGGGAATCATGATCTCGGCCAGCGTGCGCGCCGCGCCGCGGGGAGCCTTTGCCGCCCGCCGCTTCGCATCCTCGCTGACGACCTGCTTCAACACGTCCACACGTGAGAGGACGCCGATGATTTTTCCCCGCTCGTCCAGCACGGGCAGACGTTTGATGCCATGTTCCGCCATGCGCGCTGCGGCGAGACTCAGCGGTTCGTCTCCGCGAATGGTGATGGCAGGGGAGGTCATCACGTCCGCAACTTTAAGCGGGCTGGCGCGCAGGCTGTTCAACTCGGCTTGCAGGGTCTTTTCGTCGAGACGCTCGGCGATGGACAGGCGCTGCTCCAGCCCGGCGCGCTCGAGCAGGTCTTCGTCGGTGAGAATGCCCGTCACTTCGCCGGTTGGGTTCAGCACAGGCAGCGCCTTGAGCAGATGCTTGAGCATCGTCTCCCAGGCTTCGGCGATGGGCGTCGTCTCTTTTAGCGTGACGACCTTGCGCGTCATCACCTCCGAGACGCGTTTGTCGGCGGGAAGCGGGTTGAGGTAGCGGTGGGTGTATTTGACCACCTCCACGTCGTCGAGGGTGATCAAGCCTTCGCCCACCATCGGCGCAATGACCTTGAGCGCCGCGTTGATTTTTTCCTCGGCGTCCACCGCCTGAATGATGATGGGCAGGTCCACCGAAAGGGTCAGGATGGATGCGGTGCGGATGACGGAATGCGCGCCGAAGCCAGCCAGTCCGCGCAGGACGGTGGCGCCAGCCAGTCCCTGAGTTCGAAGCGCTTCCAGCAGGGCGGTGTGCAGGGCTTTGCCGCGCCACTTGTCGCTTTCGCCGATGTAAATGGTCAGCCGTTTGGCTTTCTTTCCAGTGAGTTGTTTGGGTGACATGAGGTTGTCTCCGAAAATAATGGCGTGTAGTTGGCGTTCTCTAACGCCGGCAGGGAAGTTAGAGAACGCCCCTGCGCGACGCTCAAATTGCCCTTGCCAGGATGATGCCCAGAAAAACCGCAATGCCGCCGAGGAAGGCGCTGCCGAACAGGTTGAGCAGACCGGGCAACCATTGATTGTCCATGATCAGGCTCATGCTTTCGAAAGTATACGACGAAAAGGTGGTGTAGGAGCCGAGAAAGCCGATGGCAACGAGAATGCGCCAGCGCGGGTCGAGCAGCAGGCGTTCTGTGGCGAGCGTGACGAAGAATCCCAGGATGAAACTGCCCGTGAGATTGATAATGAGGTTGCCGTAGGGGAAGGCAGTCCCAAACCTGCCCGCCGCCCACACGCCGACCCAGTAGCGCAGGTTGGCGCCGAGAATCGCGCCTGCCGAAATCAATAAAAACGTTTCCATGTTTTTGGATGCGGTACCCTTTCTGAAACGGTTTATGATGGAGTAATGCCTTGTTGTAATCATGACTGCACTGAAAAAAACCTTTTCTTACCACGAAGAACACAAATACCACGAAGTTTTTTAAATCATCTTGCATCGAATTTCAAAATTCTGAATAGCGCCTTTTGGAATTCCTTTGTGTCCTTCGTGGATAAAGACCTTTTTGCAGTAGACTCAATCATGTAAAAAATCTTTGCCTATTTTGCGCTCTCTAGCGCAACCGGGCGTTGGAGAACGCCGTCTCTACGCTGCCAAACTGGCAAACAAAAAGCCTCTACCGATGGGATGAATTCGGTAGAGGCTATCAGTCGGGGAGACGGTTGCGGCGAGCCTCATCGCCAGAATTGGATGGCGTTATTGTATCACAACGCG
>DAOUBY010000281.1:0-3302 GCA_034432325.1 Anaerolineales bacterium | reverse complement strand
CGGAGGTGTGGGTGAGCCTGTGGGGCGACGCCGCCAAACCCGGCGAAACCGGCGAAATCGTCATCTACGACGACGCCACGCTGGAGGAAGTGGCGCGCATCAAAGACCTGATTACGCCCACCGGCAAGTTCAATGTCCACAACACGGTGAACGATATCTATTAATCCCCCCTCTTTGAAAAAAACCGCCCCGGCTGCTGCGGGGCGGTTTTTGTTTGCGGCTTACCTCAAAAACGACCCTGCGCTCACGAAAATATCCATCAGCGATTTGCGCTCCTGAAGGTTGTCCACATACACGCCGTTGTTGCCGCGCGAGGAATGAATCATCGTCCAGCCGCCCAGGCTCACGCCCACATGCGTGATGCTCCGCTCGCTGCCGCCCTCGCCAAAGAAAAACAGGTCGCCGATTTGATACGGCGGCTCGACAGGTTTCGCCGCCGCGTGCTGCATATCGGCGTCGCGCGGGATCGTCACCCCAACCCAGCGGTGCAAAAGCCGCGCAAAGCCCGAACAGTCAATGCCGTTGCCGCTCGTACCACCCCACAAATACGGCACGCCGATCATCCGCTTCGAGTCGGCTGCCATCAACTTGCGTTTCTCTTCCGTCTCTTTGGGGATGTCTGCCAGTGCGCGCAGACTCGACGCCGGAACCCATCCCTCCCGATTTGCCTTCACCAACGCCCAATCGCCGCGCATCTCCGCCACGCCGACGCCTGTCCCGCTGACGAGACGCGTCACCACCCCGCTGGCTGACTCTGGACTCTCGCGCACTTCCAGCGAGGGCGCAAGGACGAGGTGGGTGGGGGCGGGCGCTGTCCCTTCGGCGAGGTAACGCCGGTATGCCCAGCCCAGGTAGCCGTCGCTCTGGCGGACGAATGCCCAGTTGCCGCTTTCGTCGAGGATTTCCAGGTCTGTGCCGAAGTACAACTCGGAGGAGAGCGGCATCCCAAACGTGGGACGTTCGTACAACCCTGTCAGGTTGGTCGCCACGTGGGCGCGGAGATGAGTCTCGGCATTGAGGATGCGGATCGAAGCGGTATCCAGTTTTCGGTCGGGGAAGCCTGCGTTGAGCGTTGTCGAAACGAGGCGGGCGAGGTCGTCCAGTTGGGTCTGGTCGAGGACGCGTCCGCTCAGAACGAGGGTCTCGTTTGTTTCGGAGACGATTTGCACGTCGAACAACGAGATGCGGGGGTCTATGGTTTTGGCGTAGTCTTCGAGGGGATTGGTCATGAAGCGATTGTAACGAGTTGTGTTAAGATAGGCAATATGCCATACATTACCATCCGAGACGCGAGTATTTACTACGAGGAATATGGGGAAGCGAAAGGAACGCCCATCCTTTTGATTCACGGTTCGACGATTGACAGCCGCACCGATTGGGAGGCGGTTATTCCCGCGCTGGCGAGGGAATACAAGGTTTTTACGCCCGATTGCCGCGGTCACGGACGTTCGAACAACCCGCGCATGAGTTATTCGTTCCGCGAACTGGCAGACGACGCGGCGGCGTTCGTGCGGGCGATGGGATACGAGCAGGCGCACATCATCGGTCACAGCAACGGAGGGAATGTGGCGCTGGTGACGGCGGTGGAACATCCCGAAGTGACGCGGACGTGCATTCCGCAGGCGGCAAACGCTTATGTGACGCGCTATCTGGTGGAGCGCGAACCGAAGGTGTTCGATCCCACCCGTGTGGAACGCGAGGCGCCCGAATGGCGCGATGAGATGATCCGCCTGCATGAGGCGGTCAACGGCGCGGGCTACTGGCGCGATCTGCTGTGGCTGACGATGAAGGAAATTCTCTCCGAGCCGAATTATTCGCCTGCCGATCTGGCGCGGGTGAGTGCGCCGATGCTGGTCATTCAGGGCGCGGAGGACAGGGTCAATGCGCCCGATGAACACGCGCAGTATATTGCCGCACATGTGCCGAACGCCGAGTCCTGGATTCCCGAAGCGACGGGGCATAACGTCCATCAGGAGCGCAGGGAGGAATGGGTGGAGCGGGTGTTGGATTTCTTGCATCGTCAGGACTTACGCAAAACCCTGCGTAGAGCGCGTTCTCTAACGCGCAGGCTGGATCATCAACGTTAGAGAACGTTGATTACGCGTAAGTCTTGATCGTAAAGGATGAATGATGAAGGATGAAAAGACAAAAAAGAAAATGAAACTACACTGGAAACCGATTGATTTGGAATTGCGGACGACGTTCCGCGTGGCGCACGGGGCAAGCGATGTGCGCCGGAATGTGCTGGTCTATCTCGATGACGGGGTGGGTGAGGCGGCGGCTGTGCCGTATTACGGTGAGACGCAGGAAGGCATCATCGGGTATCTCAAGTCTGTGCCTGAGTTGGGCGATGACCCGTTCGATTTGGACGGCGTCCTGGCGAAACGCCCTGCGGGGTCGCGGGCGGCGCGCTGTGCGATTGACATTGCCCTGCACGATTTGTGGGGCAAGCGGCTCGGTCAGCCGTTGTATCGTTTGCTGGGGTTGAACCCGAAGACGCTGCCGCCGACCTCCTTCACCATTGGCATGGATGAGCCGCACGTCATGGCGGAGCAGGCGAGGGAGTCGGGGCATCCGATTCTGAAGGTCAAGTTGGGCGGGGAGGAGGACGAGGCGAGAGTCAAAGCCGTTCGGGAGGCGACCAGCGCGAAGTTAAGGGTTGATGCGAACGCAGGCTGGAGCCGCGAGCAGGCGCTTCGTCTCATCCCGCGTCTTGCCGAGTACGACCTGGAGTTGATCGAGCAGCCGCTGGCGGTGGACGATGTGGAGGGGTATTTCTGGCTGAAGGAGCGTTTGAACGCGCTGAGGGTGCGCGTCCCCATCTTTGCCGACGAGACGGCGAAGAACTCGCACGATGCGGCGAAACTGGCGGGCGCGGTGGACGGGGTGGTGGTGAAGACGATGAAGAGCGAGGGCATCCGCGAGGCGCTGAGGATGATCCACACGGCGCGGGCGCACGACATGCAGGTGATGGTCAGTTGCATGGTCGAGTCGTCGGTGGGGGTGACGGCGGCGGCGCATCTGGCTCCGCTGTGCGATTACGCCGATTTGGATGGACCGCTGCTCATCAAAAATGACCCGTATCGCGGGGTGGCGTACGACGGGGCGGGGATGACTTTGCCAGGCGGGGCGGGGCTGGGCTTGGAAAAACGGTAGAAAAGAGAAGACGCAGGCAAGCCTCGCTTCAATGGGATTTATCTGCGTTCATCTGTGACTGCACTGAAAAAAACCTTTTCTTACCACGAAGAACACAAAGACCACGAAGTTTTTTAAATCATCTTGCATCGAATTTCAAGATTCTG
>DAOUBY010000280.1:0-2727 GCA_034432325.1 Anaerolineales bacterium | reverse complement strand
CGGGAGTCCGCAATGTGGCGATCATCATGAAGAGCGAGGATATCCGCAGGGCGTTGGGGGACGTGGAAATTGTGGAGTTGGGGGAATGAATAGACTTTAGACGTTATAATGAACAAGACGGAGACCCTCTGATGATGAAAACCTTTCGCCGCCTCTTTGGCTTGACGCTGATCCTGCTCGCCTCGGTTTCGCTCTTCTTCCAGCCTGCCGCCGCCCAAAATGACCGTCCGCTTGCCCTCGTGCTGACAGCGGAAGGTCCCATCATGCCGCCGATGCTGGAGTACATCCGGCGCGGCATCGAAGCCGCAGACCGGCGCAACGCGGAAGTGTTGATCATCGAGCTCAATACCCCGGGCGGAAGCCTGGACACCATGCTCGCAATCATCAACGAAATGCGCGCCAGCAGCGTGCCGGTGGTCGTCCATGTTGCGCCGCGGAACGCGATCGCCGGGAGCGCCGGCGCGATGATCACCCTGGCAGCGCATGCCTCTGCCATGGCGCCCGAAACGTCCATCGGCGCATCCACCCCGATCGACAGCACCGGTGAGAACCTGGATTCCGACGCCAACGCAAAAGCCCGGGAGATCACCAAAGCCGCCATCCGGGATTACGTCCGCCCGCGCGGCGAGGAGGCGCTTGCCCTTGCCGAAGCCATGGTGGATGAAGCCAGGGCCGTCACCGCCAACGAAGCGCGCGACGCCAACCTGATTGACTTCGTGGTGGATAACGTGGACGACCTGCTCGAAGCGCTCGACGGCTTCACCGTCCAGATGGACTCCGGTCCGCGCACGCTGAATACTGCCAACGCCGTCACCGAACCGTTCCCGATGAGCCTGATCGAGCAGTTCCTGCTCTTGCTCACCGACCCGAACATCGTCTTCACCCTGCTCTCTGTGGGCATTACCGCCATCCTGATCGAGATTTCCAGCCCCGGCGGGTGGGTGGCTGGGTTCATCGGCGTCACTGCGGTGCTGATTTCGCTGTATGGCATCGGGCTGCTGCCGGTCAACTGGTTTGGCATCCTGTTTCTGGTCACCGCTTTTGTGTTGTTCATCCTCGACATCAAAGCGCCCACGCACGGCGCGCTGACCGCCGCCGGCGTTGGTTCGTTCATCGTCGGCGCGCTGGTGTTGTTCAATTCGCCGGGCGTGCCGGAGTTTCAGCGCGTTTCGGTGCCGCTGGTGGTGGGCACGGGCGTGGCAATCGGCTTGATGTTCCTCGCCATTCTCATGTTTGCCCTGCGGGCGATGCGTGCGCCGGTCAGCGCCGGGGCGGAGGCGTATGTCGGGAAAACGGGAACAGTTGTCGGCTGGGGGGAGGCGGGCGGTCAGGTACAGTTGCAGTCTGAGTTGTGGAGCGCGGAAAAGGCGGAGGCGTCGGACAAAATCCGTAAGGGAGACCGCGTGGAAGTCGTCGAGGTGAAGGGTTTACGTTTGAAAGTGCGGAAGATAAAATAGTTATCGTCATTGCGAGGAGGGCTTTGCCCGACGAAGCAATCCCCTACCAGACTTGGAGATTGCTTCGCCCCTCGGGCTCGCAATGACGGATCAAAAGGACCTTATGCCTGCCACACCTACAAGAGACCGGATCAATCCCGAAACAGATTCCCGTCCGCTGCGCCGCCCCGAGTGGATCAAGGTGCGTGCGCCCTCGGGCGAGACGTATGAATGGCTGCACAGCCTGATGCGCAAGAAGGAATTGCACACCGTCTGCGAGGAAGCCATGTGCCCGAACCTCGGCGAGTGCTGGGGCAGCGGCACTGCCACCTTCCTGATGCTGGGCGATGTGTGCACGCGCACGTGCGCCTTCTGTGACGTGAAACACGGCAAGCCCGCCCTGCTGGATTGGGGCGAAGCCGAACGCGTGGCGCAAGCCGTGAAGGCGATGAATTTGAAGCACGCGGTGATTACGTCGGTGAACCGCGATGAGCGGCGTGACGGCGGCGCTCCGATTTTTGCGATGGTCATCCGCCGCATCCGCGAACTTTTGCCGGGCTGCTCCATCGAGGTGCTGATTCCCGATTTCAAGGGGTCTCTCGAAGCGCTGAAGATTGTGATGGACGCCCGTCCGGAGATTCTGAATCACAATGTGGAGACCGTGCCGCGGCTGTTCAAACAGGTCCAGCCGCAGGATAATTACGAGTGGGCGGCAGCCACCCTGAGCAACGCCAAGAAACTCGACCCGGAGGTGTTGACTAAATCGGGCATTATGGTGGGGCTGGGCGAGACAATGGACGAGATCAAAGCGGTGATGCGCGATCAGCGCAGTTGGGGCGTGGACATTCTGACCATCGGTCAGTATTTGCAGCCGAGCAAGAAGCACATGCCCATCTCGCGCTACTACACGATGGAGGAATTTGCCGAACTGCGCGAGTACGGCTATTCGATTGGGTTTAAGTGGGTGGAGTCGAATCCGCTGGTGCGGTCGTCGTATCATGCGGCGGAGCAGGTGCGGGCGTTGAGCGTGGTGCATCGGAAGTTGTATGGGGAGGGGAAATAGGGATTGGTGATTGGTTTGTTGCAATCATGCAAAAAGTCCTTGCGTAATTTGCGCTCTCTTGCGCAAGCGGACGTTAGAGAACGCCCAGTACGCTCCCCAAAAACAAAAAGTCCTTGCGTAATTTGCGCTCTCTTGCGCAAGCGGGCGTTAGAGAACGCCCAGTACGCTCCCCAAAAACAAAAAGTCCTTGCGTAATTTGCGCTCTCCTGTGCAATCGGGCGTTAGAGA
>DAOUBY010000279.1:0-4650 GCA_034432325.1 Anaerolineales bacterium | reverse complement strand
ATTCTGAAGAAAAACGGGATGAAGTTACCTTGTAAATCCAATTTATCTGTGTTCATCTGTGGTTGGAACATGAATTTCAAAACACTCTCTTAGAGAACGTCCTCTGCGCGGGTTGGTTTTTTTGAATTCAGCCCTTATGCCGAACTCACGGTTTCTATGTTTTCTGGTCGAGGCGGTGGAGGAAGTCCAGGACGATGGCGTTGAACTCCTCCGCGTTCGATTGGTGGGGCACGTGCCCGGCGCGGAGAACGATTCCCTGCGCACGGGGCATGGCGTCCACCATTTTTGGAAAGGAGGCGGGCGCCAGAGTCTGGTCATGGTCGCCCCACACAACAAGAGCCGGCGGGGAGATGGAAGGCAGGTATTCCGTGAGGTCGGTGATGACGTTGGGGAGATTGTAAACGCCCGGAGCAGTGCGGGTGTAGTCGAGGGCGGTTTGGGCGCGGATGTGTTCCGGCAAGGCATGCAGGGCGCCGGCGCTGTGTCCCATGGCGCGGCTGGTGATGTCTACGACGATGCGGAACATCCATTGAGGGGTGCGCTCGGCGATGACGCCCCGCAGGTTGCGGCTGCTGTAGGAGCGGCGGAGGAGAGGAGGAAGTTGCAGGCGTGAGTAAAAGGGACTGACGAGGATCAAGCCGCGGGTCCAGGCAGAGAAGCGGCGGGCGTATTCCAGCGCCAGGTATCCGCCGAGGGAATGTCCAATGAGGACGGCGGGTTCGGTCAGGCGCAGGGAGGTCATCCAATTGACAAAGTGTTGGAAGAGCCATTCGAGCTGGTAGGCGCGCGATGCGGGTTTGGGGCTGTCGCCGTGACCGAGCAGGTCGAGCGCGGAGCAGGCGTAGCCGTTTTGGGTGAGGGAGGGAATGAGTTCGTCCCAGTCGTGAAGGGAGGCGGCGATGCCGTGAATCATGACGACGGGTTTGCCGCTGCCCTGTTGAACGAAGTTTGCGGTTGCGGGGAGTTCCGTTTCATTTGTCGTACTTTTCATATCGTCTGACTAACTCTCTTCTCAAAACTTTGCCGATGAAGGTGCGCGGGAAATCGTCGAGGAAGAAGACGAAGCGCGGAACGAGGTAGGCGGGCAGGCGGCGTTTGCAGTAGGCGATGACAGCCGCGGGCGAGGGGGCGTCTTTGCCGGCGATGATGAAGGCAAAGGGATGCCCCGCCACGGCGGTGACCGCCACTTCCTTGACCTGGGGAATTTCGTAGATGACTTCTTCCACGTCACGGGGGAAGGCGGGCTTTTTGACTTTGCTGGGATACCACATGTCGGCTTTGCGGGCGATGATGCGGACGTAGCCGTCTTCATCTGCCTGGGCAATGTCGCCGGTGAGAAGCCAGCCGTCCTCGGTGAGAACTTCGGCGGTGGCTTGCGGATTCTTCCAATAGCCCATCATCACCTGCGGACCGCGCACCGCCAGTTCGCCGATGTGCCCGGCTTTGACTTCTTTGCTGCGGCGCGTCAGATCCACGATGCGGCTTTCGGTGGAGGGGAGCGGAATGCCGATGGTTCCCACCTTGCGGTTCCCGCTGAGCGGGTTGGCGTGCGTGACCGGGGAGGCTTCGGTCAGCCCGTAGCCTTCGACGAGTTTGCCGCGCGTCAGTTTTTCGAACGCTTCCTGCACTTCCACGGGCAAAGGCGCAGAGCCGCTGATGCAGGCTTTGATGGATTGGATGCCATACTTGCGCACGCCGCGGAAGTTGTTGATGGCGACGAACATGTTCGGCGAGCCGGGGAAAATGGTGGGTTTGTATTTTTTGATGGTCTTCAACGCGTCGAGCGTTTGAAAGCGGGTCTTCAAAATCATCGCTGCGCCCACCGAAACCGGGACGTTCATGGCGGTCGTCAAGCCGTAACTGTGGAAGATTGGCACCACGCACAGGAAACGCTCGCGTCCTTCCACTGCGCCCGGCAGCCAGTGACGAGTCTGCAGGGCATTCGCCACCAGGTTGCGGTGTGAGAGCATCACGCCCTTCGCCTGCGCGGTCGTCCCGCCTGTGTACTGGATGACGGCAAGGTCTTCGGGCGTCACCTCCACCGTCGGCGACTTGGAACTGTTGCCGCCCAAAAAGTCGCCCCAGCGGACGGCGTTGCGCAGTCCGTAAGCGCGGTTGCGCCAGTGTGAGAGCAGATATTTCGGCAGTGAGAGATACTCCGCCGGGTCGGTGAGGACAATGTGCGGAATACCGCAGGCTTCCTGAATTTGCTTTGCCAGCCCCGCCCACATCGAAAGCGTCACCAGGACGCTCGGCTCCGCATCACGCACCTGACGCACGATTTCCTCCGGCTCGATGACCGGCGGCACAAAGACCGCCGCCGCCCCCGCCTTCATCGTCCCAAAGAAGCCAATCACCATCTGCGGCACGTTGGGTAACAGCAGCACCACCCGCGCGCCCTTCCCCACCCCCAGCCCAATCAACGCATTGGCAAAGCGGTTCGCCTCACGGTTCAGGCGGCGATACGACAAACGGCTCCCCTCGAAATAAATCGCCGGGCGGGAGGGAAAACGCCGCACCGCCGAACGCAGCAGATGATGCAGGGGGATGTTCGGCACACCCACCGTGTAGGGCACACCTGCTTCGTAATGTTCAAGCCACGGACGTTCCCGTCGCAGGGCGTCGCGTCCGCCTTTTTTCTTTTTGGGATCGCTGACAGATTCCCGCCACGAGCGTTGACCTTCGCCGGAGAGGAATCTCTCAATGGAGCGGTTCACCGCCTCCCGCCGCTCCAGCATGACCATGTGGCCCGATACGCCAATATCCGCCTCTTCCGCCCCGGGAATGGATTCTGTCACCTTCTCGAACAACGGGCGCTCGAACACCAGGTCACGGTGACCGCGAATCACCAGCACGGGCACTTCGAGTCTGGCAAACCGTTCCCAGCCCCGCCAGCGGGACATATTCTCGCTATAAAACTTCTTGAGCGCATGCGGCGGCGCATGGAGCCAGGAACGCGTGAACGGACCAATCAACCTCAACAGCCAGACCGGCAAACTCAACCCCAGCCGAAAGAACGGGTTGAGTTTGAACTCGCCCGCCGTCGCAATCAAAATCAATCGTTCGATGCGTTCGGGATGTTTGAGCGCGTACTCGGTGACAATCGCCCCGCCGAAGGAATGCCCCACCAGCACGATCTTCCCCTTGACCTTCAACAGCGTCAGCGCCGTTTCCAGGTCCTCGACCATCTGGGACATTTCATAGCCGCGGCCGGGCTTGTCGGAGAGACCGTGTCCGCGCATGTCCAGGGCAATGACGCGGTTCTCCACCGCAAATTCCTGCAGTTGATACTGCCACTGCTCCGCCTTGCCGCCGAAGCCGTGGATGAAAACAAACGTCCGCTGAGGATGGTCTGGCGAGACATCAATCGCCGAAAGCCTCACCAGCGGATTGGTCGAGACGCGCACTTCATGACGGTAAAGGTCGAGGTCTATGTCCATGTAAAGAGTGTACAGGAGGTGACATCAATTGTCAATTTTGTTCTACTGCCAAAATCATGGAAAACGAACTGGCAAAGGACGGAACCGGCACAGATTGGCACAGCAGACCGGCGGATTGTACATGCCAGATTAACATCCAATAACCTTACGGGGATTACTACAGACAGCGCTTTTGCATCCTGTTTTGCATCCACACGATGGTATGATTGTATATATGACTATTTCCGAGTCTTTGCGACTGTCAGGTATGAAGACCATAATACGACGGTGTTGATAGGCTATCCAATCCCTTATCTGGGTACAAGAGGAGGAAAGATGCCTAGACAAACACAGATAAACGAATTGACCGGCCGAGAATTGGAGGTCTTGCGTTTGATTGCGCAAGGCTGGAGTAATCGTCAAATTGCCGAATATCTCCACGTTGAAATTCGAACAGTAAAATACCACACAACAAACATCTATTCCAAACTTGGGGTAAAATCACGTTCAGAGGCTATCGCATGGGCATGGAAACACAGTATTATTCAAGACAATCGCTGACATAGAAATACTGTACCAAAGTACATTGAAACCTAATCGATCCTGTGCTACTCTTAAACTGAGTACAGTGAATTAATTCACAATATATTGGGATCAGATGTTGAAATGAGAAACGTAAAACTCTTTGCATTTGTCATCGTAGCGGCTTTACTAGCAATTTTTGCGTCAAGTGATACGATGTCAAGCCTTTTCACCAGCGATCAAAGTTGTAGGGTTTCGAAAGCCTATGCAGCGTCTAATCGGGAAGACACATCGCTTGTATCGTTTGATGTTTCCGAGAAGAGAAAGGTTTACAATGACGTTGATTTCGATATTGCGGCGAATTGTCGGGTTACGGGTTGTTGTAACAGTGGCTGTTCATTGGTGCGAGTATGTTGCACATCCCATTATTGCAGGCGATTTACTTGGCTGCCCATTTGCATCACAGGTCCTCCATGCTGTCTCGAATGGGTAACACAATATTGGTGTGATTGCTTTCCTGAGAATGCCATTCCATCGTACGTTAAACATGAACACGAGTAAGCTGCCACTATCTACAACAGTGGGGTTACAAGTTAACAAACACATCGAATTCAATTTAGGGTTCTACCGTTTTTAACGGGAAGACCATTTTTCACCACAAAGTACACGAAGATCACGAAGAAAAATGCTCGTAAAATCAGCCGCCTTT
>DAOUBY010000278.1:0-12007 GCA_034432325.1 Anaerolineales bacterium | reverse complement strand
CATTCCGCAACCTAAAGCGACATGAATGTCGCGCCACAAAATCTTCGCGGTTGTGATAGTTTTTCAAGAGCAATTCTATAGAGCGCGTTCTCCAACGCGCAGACTGGATCATCAACGTTAGAGAACGTTGATTACGCGTAAGTCCTGTTTATGTGATTTAACTGAGTATTGCTAAAACCCCTCCGCCGCATACTCCCCCCACACCGCTCTCAAGGTATTGCAAATTTCGCCGAGGGTGATGTCGTTTTCCACGCATTCGATGAAGAGGGGCATCAGGTTTTCGTCGCCTTTGGCGGCTTCTGCCACCCTGCTCAACAGGCTGGTTACACGTTCCTTGTTGCGTGACTTTCGCAACTCCCGCAATCTTTCCTTTTGCCTCAACTCGATTGCCGGGTCAACCTTCAGACGTTCCAGCGTCAGTTCCTCCTCCACTTGGAATTGATTGACGCCCACCACCACCTGTTCGCCGCGTTCAATGGCTTGCTGTGCGGCATAAGCGGCATTTTGTATTTCATTTTGGATGAATCCCTTTTCGATTGCCTGCAGTGCGCCGCCCATTTCGTCAATTCGGGCGAGGTAGGCTTCGGCGCGTTGTTCGATTTCGTCGGTGAGATATTCGATCAGGTACGAACCTGCCAGCGGGTCCACCGAATCTGCCACGCCGGATTCGTAGGCGATGATTTGCTGTGTGCGAAGCGCCACCCGCACCGATTTTTCCGTTGGGAGCCAGAGCGCCTCGTCCATTGAGTTGGTGTGCAGGCTTTGAGTCCCGCCGAAGACCGCCGCAAGCGCCTGCAGGGTGACGCGCACCACGTTGTTTTCGGGCTGTTGGGCGGTGAGGGTGGAGCCGGCGGTTTGGGTGTGAAAGCGCAATTGCCAGGAAGCCGGTTTTTGGGCTTTGAAGCGTTGGCGCATGATTTTTGCCCACAGCCGCCTCGCTGCGCGGAATTTCGCCACTTCTTCCAGGAAGTTGTTGTGGGCGTTGAAGAAGAACGAGAGTTGACCGGCGAACTCATCCACGTTCAAGCCCGCCTGCAATGCGGCTTCCACGTAGGCGATTCCGTTGGCAAGCGTGAACGCCACTTCCTGCACGGCAGTGGAGCCTGCCTCGCGGATGTGGTAGCCGGAAATGGAGATGGTATTCCAGTTGGGAACCTCTTTTGCGCAAAACGAGAAGATGTCGGTGATGAGGCGCATGGAGGGCGCGGGCGGAAAGATGTAAGTGCCGCGCGCCACGTATTCCTTGAGGATGTCGTTCTGGATGGTGCCGCGCAGTTTGCTCACGTCGGCGCCCTGGCGTTTTGCCACTGCAATGTACATTGCCAGCAGAATGCCCGCCGGCGCGTTGATGGTCATGGAGGTGGAAACTTTTTCGAGGGGGATTTGGTCGAACAACTGCTCCATATCCCGAATGGATGAAATCGAGACGCCCACCTTGCCCACTTCCCCGGCCGCAATGGGATCGTCGGCATCGTAGCCGATTTGGGTTGGAAGGTCGAAGGCGACGCTCAACCCTGTTTGACCCTGTTCCAGCAGGTAACGGTAACGGCGGTTGGATTCTTCCGCTGTGGAAAAGCCGGCATACTGCCGCATGGTCCAAAAACGGGAGCGGTACATGGTGGGCTGAACGCCGCGCGTGAACGGATATTCGCCGGGGAAGCCGAGTTTTTCAGCGTAGGCGGAGGTCTCTGAAAGTGAATCAGGCTGAGGCGGAAGGGCGAGGCGCGGAATTTCGATCCCCGAGGTGGTTTCGAAGCGTTCTTTTCGTTCTTTGAATCGCTCGAGGGATTTTTTGAGCGTGGATTCTTTCCATTTGTTGTATTGATCCTGGAGTGTCATGCGGCACCTGCCTGCGGTTAAAAATTTTCTCAAGTATAAAGCCAACCGATGCAGCCTGCAGAGGCTGAAGTTCAATTCGGAGAAAGATAGTGCAAAATCAAGACAAATGTCATTTGAATTG
This sequence comes from Anaerolineales bacterium, assembly GCA_034432325.1. Taxonomy (GTDB): domain Bacteria; phylum Chloroflexota; class Anaerolineae; order Anaerolineales; family Villigracilaceae; genus Defluviilinea. The sequence continues at coordinate 10,047 of DAOUBY010000278.1, read as the reverse complement.
GAAGAACGAAAATGCTAGACTACTCGTATATTCTTGCAGGAGGTCTCCATGAAAATTATCGCATATATTGCCGCGGCGATCCTCATCTTTTTTGGCGTGTTGTTCGTGTGGGGCGCGGGCGGGAGTTCGGGCGGCGGCTGGACGTGGGTTTGCGGGGGAACGTTGAGCGTGCTGTTTGGCTTCGGGTTGATCTGGTTTGCGGGCCGCAAGCCAAAGGCGGAAGGGACGACCAACGTCACGCTGAAAGTGGACCTGCCGGCGCAGACGAAAATCGAGGCGATGACCTGCAGGAATTGCGGCGGAACGTTGAAAGCCGATAATATCAAAATGCTGGCGGGCGCGCCGACGGTGGAATGCCCGTACTGCGGCACGACGTATCAACTAACGGAAGAGCCGAAGTGGTAGGATGATTTGCGATTTGCGATTTATGATTTGTGATTGATGATTGGAGGATCGTTATGAAGAGAAGACTTCTGACGATGGCTGTAGTTCTCATCCTTGCGCTGGCGCTTCCCATGACTGCCTTTGCGCAGGCGTATTATTTCAGCCTCGATAAGATGACGGTGGATGTGTACTGGAATTCCGATGGGACGATGTCGCTGGATTACCTGCTCACGTTCACCAATCAGCCCGGCGGGCATGTCATTGATTTCGTGGATGTGGGGATGCCGACCGCTTCCTTCGATTTCAACAGCATCCAGGCGAGCATCAACGGCAACCCGCTTTCAGTTTCGAGTGATTTTCAGGGATCGGGCGGCTATGGCTTCGCGGTGGAGATGGGCTCGTATGCCATTCCGCCCGGAGGGAGCGGGACGGTTCGCGTCTATGTGGGGCGCGTGACGGATGTCCTCTACAAGGACGATGAAGACCCGCAATATGTCAGCGCGGCGTTTGCTCCGCTGTATTTTCAAAGTTCGGTCATCACCGGCACAACCGACATCACAGTGACCTATCACCTGCCGCCGGGCGTCCAGCCGGAGGAACCGCGCTGGCACTCCGCACCGTCCGGTTTTCCCTCCGAACCGCAGACGGGCTTCGATGCCGACGGGCGGATCACGTACACCTGGCGGAACGTCAGCGCAAGCGGCGACCGGTCTTACCTGTTCGGCGCGTCGTTTCCCCAAAAATACGTCCCCGAAGGGAGCATTGTCACCGTCAAGCCGCCTTCCATTTCGATTTCAGCCGACGCCGTCTTCAACCTGTTGTGCATTGGCTTCTTTGTTTTCATGTTTCTGGTCATCCCCGCCTTGAGCGCCATCGCAGGGAACCGCCGCAAACTGCAATACCTGCCGCCGCGCATCGCCATCGAAGGACACGGCATCAAACGCGGGCTGACCGCCGTCGAAGCCGCCATCTTGATGGGCGAACCGCTCGATAAAGTGATGACGATGATTTTGTTCGGCGTCGTCAAAAAGGGAGCCGCAAGCGTCGTCAAACGTGACCCGCTCACGATCCAAAGCGCCGACCCGCTGCCCGAAGGACTGCACGAATACGAGAAACAATTCCTGAAGGCGTTCGAATATGCCAAAATGAACGAGCGGCGTCAGGCGCTCGAAAACATGGTCATCGCGCTGGTACGCTCCGTTTCGGAAAAAATGAAAGGCTTCAGCCGCCGCGAGACCATCGCGTATTACAAGAACATCATGGAAAAAGCCTGGCAGCAGGTGGAACAGGCAGGCACCCCCGAAGTGCAGGGGCAGCTCTTCGATAAAAATCTCGAATGGACCATGCTCGACAAGGATTACGATGACCGCACCCGCCGCGTCCTGCGCGGTCCGGTCATCGTGCCGACGTGGTGGGGACGCTACGATCCGACCTTTCCCTCTTCTGCTCCGGCTTCGACGGGTTCTTCCAGCCGGCAGGTTTCCCTGCCCTCCGTCCCGCGCCTGCCCGGCTCCGATTTTGCCTCCTCGGTGGTCACCGGCGTGCAGACCTTCTCGCAAAAGGTCATCGGCAACGTCACCGACTTCACCAGCCGCGTCACCAACGTGACCAACCCCCCGCCCCCGCCGCCCAAAAATACGGGCGGCTCCGGTGGCAGCGGCGGACGTTCCTGCGCCTGCGCGTGTGCCTGCGCCGGCTGCGCCTGCGCCTGCGCGGGTGGAGGACGGTAGCGGTGATTGGTAATTGGTCAATGCGCCGCAACGGTGACTATTGCCCGTTTTACAGGTGAGTAAAATGTTCCTCGATACGCTCCTCAATCGAAAATCCAAAATCGAACATCCCAAATCGGGCTTGTACCACTACACCCGCGAGACCGAAGGCGAAAAATCGCGCATCCACCTGCGCCTCGACGCCGACGGTCACGGCACCCTCATCGTCAACGCCAACAGCGTCATGCACCTCAACCCAACAGCGGCGTTCATGGCGTGGATGACGCTGGAAGGAAAGACAAAAGAAGAAACCATCCGTGCGCTCCGCTCGCAGTACGCCGTAACTGCACGCCAGGCTGAAGCCGATCTCGCCTCTTTCCTCTTTCAATTCGACGAACTGATTCGCCCTGAAGGCGCCTGCCCGCTTCATGAACTGGACCTCGAAGCCCTCATGCCGTTCAGCGCGCGTCCCTCCGCCCCCTACCGCATGGACCTTGCCGTCACCTACCGCTGCAACAACGACTGCGCCCACTGCTACAACGCCCGCGAGCGGAACTTCCCCGAACTCAGCACCGGGCAATGGTTCGAGATCCTCGATCAACTCTGGGCGCTGGGCGTGCCGCACATCGTCTTCACCGGCGGCGAAGCCACCCTGCGAAGCGACCTTCCAGAGTTGATCCGCCACGCCGAATCCAACGGGCAGATCACAGGTCTGAACACGAACGCCCGCCGCCTCTCCGATGAGCGCTACGTGCAACAACTCGTCGAAGCGGGGCTGGATCACGTGCAAATCACCGTCGAATCCTGCGACGAACAAATCCACGACGGGATGATGCGCGCCAAAGGCGCCTTCCGCCAGACCATCGCCGGGCTGAAGAACGCCCTGCGCTCCAACCTCTACGTGATGACCAACACCACCATGCTCCGCACCAACGTTCACACCATCCCCGACACGCTCGATTTCCTTGCAGAGATTGGCGTCCCCACCATCGGCTTGAACGCCCTCATCTACTCCGGTCACGGGCTGACGGTAGGCAGCGGCTTGCGCGAAAGCGAGTTGCAGCCCATCCTGAACATGGCAACCCAAAAAACCGCCGCCCGCGGACAGCGTCTCATCTGGTACACCCCCACCCAATACTGCGAGTTCGACCCCACCGCCAGCAACCTCGGCGTAAAGGGCTGCACCGCCGCGCTCTACAGCATGTGCATCGAATCCAACGGCAACGTTCTGCCGTGCCAGTCCTACTACCACCCGCTTGGCAACATCCTCACCGACTCATGGGACGAGATTTGGAATCATCCCCTCGCTGTGCAGCTGCGCGAACGGCAGAACCTGCCCGCCAAATGCACGGGTTGTTCCCTCGCCGCCGAATGCGGAGGCGGCTGCCCGCTCAAATTCGAGGAACACCGCTCGGCGTTCGGCGTGAACCGCGAAATCGTCCCCCTTCCCACCTTGTAACCTGCGCCCGGAGAGACCATGAAAATCTTCAACCGCCTTGCCGACCGTTTCGCCAAAGTCCAGCCCCTGCCTGCCGGCGTGCACCACCTTCAGGCGGCGCACAACGAACGCCCCTACCGCATGCACCTGCGCCTGCACGAAGACGGCTCCGGCATCCTCGTCCTCAACGCCTCCACCATTTTGCAGCTCAACCCCACCGCCGCCGAATACGCCTACCACTTCATCAAAGGCAGCGGACCCGAAGAAGCCGCGCGGCAAATTGCGGAGCGCTACCGCATCGGCAAAGCCGCCGCACTCGAAGACTACAACGACTTCGTGGACCGCATCCAGACCCTCCTCTCCACCCCCGACCTCGACCCCGTTTCCTTCCTCGGCTTTGACCTGGCTCAGCCCCATTCCGCCAGCCTCACCGCCCCGCTCCGCCTCGACTGCGCCCTCACCTACCGCCTGCCCGAACACACCCGCGCCGAATACGCCCCCGTCAAACGCGTGGACCGCGAACTCACCGCCGGCGAATGGAAAACCATCCTCGACAAAGCCTGGCGGGCGGGCATCCCCCACATCGTCTTCACCGGCGGCGAACCCACCCTGCGCGACGACCTCCCCGACCTCATCGCCCACGCCGAAAGCAACGGTCAGGTTTGCGGCTTGCTCACCGACGGCTTGAAACTCGCCGACCAAGCGTACCTGCAAACCCTGCTCCAAACCGGGCTCGACCATCTGCTCTTCCTGCTCCAGCCCGAAAACCCGCGCTCCTGGCAGGCGCTCGAAACGATCATGCCGCAAGACATCTTCGTCACCGCTCACCTCACCCTCACCCCTGAAACCCTCCGCGCCGCCGAAGCCGCCCTCGAACGCCTCGCCAAACTCGAAGTCCGCAGCCTCTCGCTCACCTTCACCGACCCGTCCCTGAACGAAGCCTACGAACGCCTCCGCAACCGCGCCGCCGAACTCAGCCTCACCCTGCGCTTCGACCTGCCCGTCCCCTACTCCTCCCACAACCCCGTCGCACTCGAAACGCAGGAAGACAAAATCCCCGAAGGCGCCGGCAAGGCATGGCTCTACGTCGAACCCGACGGCGACGTGCTCCCCGCGCAAGGCATGGCGGAACGCGTGCTTGGCAACCTGCTGCGCGACGACTTGAAGAGCCTCTTCCCCGCCCGATGAACTGGCACGCGCGCTACCTCCAACAAGCCCGCTGGACGCGGAACCTGCGAGCCTACCTCTTCAGCCAACTCCACCTGGACGCCTCCAGCCGCCTGCTCGAAGTGGGCTGCGGAACCGGCGCCATCCTCTCCGAACTTCCCCCTTTCCTCCCGCTTCACGGTCTGGACCTGGATTCTGCCGCCCTCGCCCAATGCCGTATCCACGCCCCAGCCGCTTCGCTGACGCGCGGCGACGCGCTTTCTCTCCCCTACGCAGACAACGTCTTCCACGCGGTGTACTGTCACTTCCTGCTGCTCTGGGTGCGCGACCCCATTCAGGCGCTGACCGAGATGCGCCGCGTCGCCCAAGCCGGCGGCTTCGTCATCGCCTTTGCCGAGCCAGACTACGCCAGCCGAATTGACAAACCCGATGAACTCGCTCCGCTGGGCAGGTGGCAGGCAGATGCCCTGCGAAAACAAGGCGCAGACCCAACCTTCGGAGCGCGGCTGGCGGAGTCCTTTTTCCGGGCGGGGATTCGGCTCATTGAAACGGGAACCATTCAGAGCGCAGAGGGCGAAGCGTCGCCCGAAGAGTGGGAAATGGAATGGGCGGTGATCGAAGCCGATTTGGCAGAGTCCGTTCCGGGCGAAGACATCCAAAAAATGAAACTGCTCGATAAAGCCGCACGGGAGCGCGGCGGGCGCGTATTGCACGTGCCGACGCATTTTGCCTGGGGGCAGAAGTGATATACTCGCGCAATGCCATCCAGAAAAACAGCGGAAATTTGTTACATTCTTGCCTTTCCAGACCCCGCGGCAGACGCGGCTGAGCCGATGGAAAAAATTCGCGGCTTGAAAGACGCGCCGTATTTTCAGCCGGTGGACGTTGAGGTGCGCACGTTGGGGCAGGCGGAAGTGCCGGCGGGAGGCGTGCAGGTTTCGGTCTTGCGCCAGCGCTATGACGACCGCATCCAGATTGTGGATTGCCGCTTTCAGATGGAGAATTTTCTCTCCACTGCCGCCATCCAGCAGCGCGAAATCATCAAGCAGAATCTGCGTGAGCGCTTTGTGCCGCGCGAACATCTCGCCGCGGGCATGTTCGAGGAATACGTCGTGCTGCTGCTCACCCACGCGCCGCCCACCCCCGACCAGTACATCGAAAGGAACGCCGCACGGCTCGGGCGCTTCATCCGCTCCCAGCGCGAGGTGCTCGACCAGACCGAACTCGAATTGATGCTCAGTTCGCGCATCCATTACTCCGCGCAGGATTTGACGGTGGTGGACTGGGAAGGCGCGGTCATCATTGCCGCCAACGGCGATTTTCAATCGGACATCGAGCTGCTCAAGGTGGGCAATTATCAACTGCTCCGCTACCGCATGCTCGACCAATCCATCGAAGACCTGCTCGACCGCATCAACGAGTCGTTTTTCATCAACAAGCGGCGTCCGCGCCCCACGCGCGGGGTCATCCGCGATATTGTGCAGCACCGCCTGGAGATGATGCTCGACTTCGAGCGCACCGAACAAAATCTGCTGCTCATCGGCGACTGGTACACGGCAAAACTCTACACCGCCATCCGCGACGAGTTCTATCTGGAGGAGTGGAAGAACGCCATCCGCTCCAAACTCGACAACCTGGAAGGCATCGCGCAAACCATTCAGGAGAACTTTGCCTTATCATTCGAAACGCTGATGGACCGCCTGCAAATGCTGGGCTGGGTGCTTTTGCTGATTGGCTACCTCTACCTGTATGCCCTGGACGCCGGCTGGATTTCACTCAAATAGGACGACCACATGCCACGCAGAAAATTACTCCTTGCGACACTTGCGCTTCTCTTCTCGACCCTGGCTTGCCGCGCCGCCACAAGGCTGATCTTCCCCGACGAGGCTTCCCCTCCCACCCTGCCAGCCGCAGCGACCCTCACGCCCCCGGCTGCAGAAACAACACCCCTTACGCCCGCGCCCATCCTCTGCACCGACGAGACCTGCCTCGATGCCTGCCTCACCCGCATTAATGACACGCTGAAAACCGGTCAATCCGACCCGCTTGGCGGCGAATACGCGGACAAGGATGCGAACTTCGACCTGGTTGTGTACAAGGTCGAGGATGGCAAGCTCGGCAGCCGAACCGTTTTATATGTCCCCAATGAATTCAAGCCTTTTCAGCAAAATCTGGAAACTCAGCAAACCATTTGGAACTACACCTCCTCCCTGCTGCCTCCCGACCAACTCAAATGGATCAACGAATTCTTCATTTTCACCGACGGACCCGATAACGTTCTGGCATGGGTGGACAACCGCGATATTCTCGACCGCTCTCACTGGCAGTTGGGCGTTGACATCGTGGACGCGGAAAACCCGATTGACCTCACCTACACCCTGGTCCATGAATTCGGGCATCTGCTCACGCTCAACACCGACCAAATCCCGCCGGCAGAATCCTACTCCACGTGGGAGCAAGACCCTTCCACCTGTGCGCAATTCAGCCTGCCCGAAGGATGCACCTCCCCCGATTCCTATGTGAATCTCTTCTACCAAAAGTTCTGGGTTGACATTTTCGACGAATGGCTCGAAACCGTGGAACAGGTCTCTGTGGCGTCGGACGATGAATACGACAAACTGGTTGAGGATTTCTATGCCCGTTACGAAGACCAGTTCGTCAGCGAATACGCCGCCACCAACATACGCGAGGACATGGCGGAGTCGTTCATGTACTTTGTGCTGGAAGCCGCCCCTCAGGGAGACCAGACCTTCGAAGAAAAAATCCGCTTCTTTTCCGAGTTCCCCGAACTGGTTGTCCTGAGAAAACAAATCATCCAGAACGTTTGCTCCTATACACAGCCATGACGCAAGACCTGCCGCGCCCGATTTCCGAATCGTACTGGGTGGAGCCGGGACGTTTGCTGGCTGGCGAATATCCCGGCGCCTATACGTCCGAGTCCACGCGCCAGCGGCTCGACGCCCTGCTGGAGGCGGGATTCGACACATTCATTGACCTCACCCGTCCCAACGAGACCGTACCCTACCATCGAATTTTGCTCGAGGAGGCACAACTCTACGAGGTGGAAATCGAACGCCACAACTTCCCCATCGGCGACTTTGGCTTGCCCGCCCCCGAAACCATGAAAGCGATTCTGGATACGCTCGATGCGGCGCTTCGAAAAGGGCGGAAGATTTACCTGCACTGCTGGGGCGGCATCGGGCGCACAGGAACGACGGTTGGCTGTTACCTCGTGCGGCGCGGCATGAGCGGCGAGGAGGCGCTTCGTCAACTGGCGGAGTGGTGGCAAAGCGTCCCCAAGAGCCGCATCCATCGGCGCTCGCCCGAAACGCCCGAACAGGCGCAGTTCGTTCGAGAGTGGGCGCAGTTCGAAAATCCGCACCGAAGCGGGCATGAATGACCGGCAATCATGACGCAGTAGCGTGAGATTTATCTCGCATTTTCAAGCGACATAAATGTCTCGCTACGGGAAAACTGCTTAGCGTCAGATAAGTCAATAATGAGAGACAGGGGATCCTCAAAAGGCAGTATAATTTTGCGCGGAGTATTTACAAATTGGAAACAACAACCCCAGAAGTACAGGCTCAAACTGAATCGCCCTCGCAGGAAACGGGTCAATGGAAGCGTTTTGCGCTCGACATTCTCGAAACCATCATCCTTGCCATTGTGCTGTATTTTGGCATCAACGCCGTCTCTGCCCGCGTGCGCGTGGACGGGCTGAGCATGAGCCCCACTCTGCAAAACGGCGAATATGTGCTGGTCAGCCGCTTATCGTACAAAGCCGGCGTGCCCGAACGAGGCGACATCATTGTCTTCAGTTTTCCGCTGGACGAAAGGCAGGATTTGATCAAGCGGGTCATCGGTTTGCCCGGCGAAACCATCCGCATTCAGGGCGGCGAAGTATTCGTCAACGGACGCAAATTGCAGGAACCCTACATCGCCCAGCCGCCCGCCTACACCGGCGAGTGGACGGTTGGCGAGGGACAATTATTCGTGCTGGGCGATAACCGCAACGACTCCAAAGACTCACATCAATGGGGCTTGCTCCCCATCGAAAACGTCATCGGCAAGGCGCTTCTCATTTACTGGCCCCCCTCCGATTGGAAACTGGTCAACCACACACAGGAAGTATTTGCGCCTTGAACAGGAATTGCCCATGACCCAACCCTCTCAAGAATTCCCCGCCTCCATACCCTGCCCCGAATGCCAGGCTGGCATCATGCGTCAGCGTTCCATCACCTACTTCACCTGGCTGGGACAGGAACTCATCACCGTTCCCAACTTCCCCGCCTGGGTGTGCGACCTGTGCGGAAAACGAGAATACGACGAACGCGCCGTTTCCATGCTGAACATGCTTCTCAACCCCGAAGCCGGCAAACCCGCCCGCCGCATCAAACGCGCCCCTCAGCCTGATCAACCCAAACCGAATCCCTCTCACCCCCGTTCCACCAGCGGTTAACCGCCCTTTGAAGCATGATGGACACCTCCCAACGCACCTACCGCTTCCTGCCCGCCGACGTGTACACCGCCGGCTATCGTGTCGTCGGCAAGATTATGGTCTCAGCCAATGGCATCATGGGCATTCTCAACGACACCACCAAATCTCACATCGAGATACACGACGCCCGGCTCGCCCGTATCCACATGCCGACCAAACTGGTGGACCATTACGAGGTGGTGCGCCTGGTCAAATCACAGATTCATGTGGTATGCACGGCGCGGCGCGAAGACCTGGGTCCCAGCGGCATCGTGCGCGGCGGGTATTCGAACGTCGTCGAATTACAGGCGCACATTGCCACCAGCGTCTTCGAAATGGAAGGGAAGTTACAAGTCGCCGGGCGCTTCGACTTCGTCACCATGCTTGCCGACAAAACCCGCAACTTCATCCCCATGTTCGATGCCACGCTGACCGCCATCCTGCTTCCCAACTTGAAGGTGGAAAGCCCCGGCGTTCTCTTCCACCGCGAAAAAATTGACATGCTCGCCTTCATCAACCAGCGCGCGAAAGAAGAAAAATAAACCCGCCATGGCTTTCTTATTATCGCTTGCGCCGCTTTGTTTAACAGGATAGACAGGATAAACAGGATGTTTTCACCCTGCTTTCCGCGCGGCTCATCCTAAAAATCCTGTCCATCCTGTTTGTTTTTTAGCCTGAAACCAGACTTTGAGAAAGCCATGATAAACCCGCGCCAAACGCTTGACCGTTCCACAGGGCAATGATAAAATCCGCCCGCTTTCGATTGCCCCCATCGTCTAGTGGACCAGGACGCAGCCCTTTCAAGGCTAAAACCGGAGTTCGAATCTCCGTGGGGGCACCAAACGAGACACCGCTCAGGTGTCTTTTTTGTT
>DAOUBY010000277.1:0-3450 GCA_034432325.1 Anaerolineales bacterium | reverse complement strand
ACCGTCCCGTTTCGATTCACCGTTGGGGCTTTACCGCCTGCCCTTCAACTCGTCCTTCAGGATCATCGTCATGATGACGCTCACGATGCTGACGATTAACCCGCCGAGAAAGGCGTTCCACCAAACCGGGTCGCTGATGACCAGCGCAATGCCAAACCACTGACCGATGACGCTTGTCAGCCAGAACAGGAAGGTGTTGATGACCAGCGTGAACAAGCCGAGCGTCAGCAAAATCAGCGGGCAGGTGAGGAACTTGAGCAGGGGGCGAAACAGAGCGTTGACAACGCCGAAGATCAACGCCAGCCAGATGAGCGAGACCATGTTGCTTTGCAGGTCGAGCCCGGGCACAATCAGTATCGCCAGGTAAAGGGCAACGGCGTTGATGAGCAAACGCAGGATAAACCTTGTCATTTTTTTACTCCTTTAAGACTTACGCAAAACCTTGCGTAGAGCGCGTTCTCCAACGCGCTGGACAGGTAATTGACGTTAGAGAATGCCGATTATGCGTAAGTCCTATCCTTGAAATGTCGCTACGGTTAAGTACGGGAAAGGACGCCTGCGGTTGCAGGTTCGGCGCGCATCCACAGCAGGGTGCGCCGCTCGCTGAAGCCGGCGGCAAGGAAGGCTTCGGTCAATTCGCCGGCGGGATGTTCGATGGACAGACGCGATTGACCGCTCAACGCGCGGCGGGCATGGATGAGCAACTGCGCCAGCGCTTCTGCCCCAGACCTTTCGCCGGCTGCCGCAATCAACGGCTCCACCCTGCCCCCATGCGGCACCCACGACAATGTGGCGAGCAGGGTCTCGCCGCGCACCGCCGCCCATTGTTTGACGTTCATATCCACGAAGAACAGGTAAAGCCAGTTGACCAGCCCCGGACGGAGAACGTTGAAATTGAAGGCGCGGTACCAGGCAAGGGCGTCGGGGTGGAGGCGGCGAAGCCAGCCCTGCTGCTGCGCCCAAAAGCGCGGATGGCGCGGGACGATTTGAATATCGGAAAAAGGTTTGGAGAGGTGCGGGTCGGGCTTCGCCGTCCAGGTGGTGCGGCGGGCGACTTCCTCGAACCCCAACCCCTGATAGAGGCGGATGGCGGAGGGGTTGTCGTCGCGGACGTGCAGCCAGAGCGCGGAGGCTTTTTTGTCCCAGCCATAGGTCATGGCGCGGCGGGTGAGGGCGCGGGCGATGCCGCGCCGCCGGTAATCGGGGTGGACGGCGATGTTGGCGATGAGGTAGATGCGTTTGCCCCGCTCGCGGAAGGGGATGATGCTGGCGTTGCCGACGATGCGCCCGTTTTCCTCCCAGACGAAACCCGTCATCGGCAGGGTGGCGTTTTCCGTCATGTTCGACGCCCAGGTGAGGAAGCCATTGTCGCGGCTGGCGCGGCGCATATCGGCGATGTAGCGCTGTCCGTCGTTGTCCATCGTGTCGGCAAAGCACAGTTCGATCAAGTCGGCGACGGCGGACAGGTCGCGGAACATGTTCATCGCGCGCAGATGCGGATGCGGCTCTTTCGTCTGGACCGGAATGGTAACTGAACTCATCGGCTGGAATTATAGCCGTAACCGCCGGATTTGGAGTTGCATGATTGTGGTTTTGTTATAATCTCCCCATACTTCTGCCAAAGGAGAGAGCCATGCCCAAAAAGAAGGGCTCTGTTCACCTTCCCCTCGAAAAAGAAGAAATCATCAAGGATTACCGCCTTGCCTGGCAGAGCCGGCAGGCTTCGCTCATCGGACGCCGCGAGGTGTTGAGCGGCAAGGCGAAGTTCGGCATCTTCGGCGACGGCAAGGAACTTGCCAACCTCGCCATTGCCCGCGCCTTCCGCAAAGGCGATTGGCGCTCAGGCTATTACCGCGACCAGACCTGGATGTTCATGCTGGGGGTGATGAGCATCCAGGAATTTTTTGCCCAACTCTACGCCCACGCCGACGTGAATCACGACTCCAATTCGGGCGGGCGCATGATGAACGCGCACTTTGCCAGCCGCTACCTCAACCCCGACGGCACATGGAAAAGCCAGACCGAGATGTTCAATTCCGCCGCCGACGTTTCGCCGACGGGAACGCAAATGCCGCGCACGGTGGGGCTGGCGTACGCCTCGGTGGTGTACCGCCATCTGGAGGAACTCAAGGGCTTCACCCAATTTTCGCGCAACGGCAGCGAGGTCGCGTTTGCCAGCATCGGCAACGCCTCCACTGCCGAGGGCATGTTCTGGGAATCGGTCAACGCCATCGGCGTACTCAAAGCGCCTGCCGTCATCACGGTCTATGACGACGGCTACGGCATTTCCGTCCCCAATCAGTTTCAGATGGTCAAGGAAAACATCTCCGCCATTTTGAGCGGCTTCCAGCGCGAACCCTGCCCCGAACCCGAATGCCTGCACGGTTACGACCTCTATCAGGTGCGCGGCTGGGATTACCCCGCCCTGCTCGAAACCTACGCCGCCGCCGCCGAGACCGCCCGCGAGTATCACATCCCCGCGCTGGTGCATGTCATCGAGGTCACGCAGCCGCAGGGACACAGCACGAGCGGCTCGCACGAACGTTACAAGACTCCCGAACGACTCAAGTTCGAGGAGGAATTCGACTGCATCCGCAAGATGCGCGAGTGGATGATCGAGAACCGCGTCATTTCGGACCCCGAACTTGCCGCCCTCGAAAAAGCCGACTACGAGGCTGTGGAGGGAATCCGCAAACTGGCGTGGGAGGCGTATTTCACCCCGATTCTCGAAGAGCGCGCGCAGGTGATGGACATGCTGGACGAAATCGCCGCGGCCTCGAGTCATGCGTCAGAGTTGGCGAATGTTCGGGAACGGCTGGCAAACCTCCCGTCGGTGACGAGGCGGGATATTCACGCCGCGGCGCACGAGGCGCTGCGAATCCTGCGCGACGAGGCACATCCCTCCAAGCAGGTCCTCATCCAATGGAAGCGCGAGCAGGACGCGGTCAATCTGGAGCGGTACGGTTCGCACTTGTATTCGGGCAGCGCACTCAAGGTGAAGGAGGTCAAGCCTGTGTATTCGCCGTCTTCGCCGACGGTGTTCGGTTTCGAGGTGATGAACGCCGCGTTCGATGCGATGCTGGGGCGCGACCCGCGCGTGATTGCCTTCGGCGAGGATGTGGGCAGGCTCGGCGATGTGAATCAGGGCTTCAAGGGCTTGCAGGAAAAATACGGCGAGTACCGCGTGACCGATACGGGCATCCGCGAGGCGACGATTTTGGGGCAGGCGATTGGGATGGCGATGCGCGGGCTGAGACCGATTTGCGAAATTCAGTATCTCGATTATCTGCTCTACGCCCTGCAACTCATGTCCGACGATTTGGCGACGTTGCACTGGCGCACGGCGGGCGGGCAGGCGGCGCCTGTGATCGTCCGCACGCGCGGGCATCGGCTGGAGGGGGTGTGGCATTCGGGTTCGCCGATGGCGGGCATCATTCATCTTGTGCGCGG
>DAOUBY010000276.1:0-3240 GCA_034432325.1 Anaerolineales bacterium | reverse complement strand
AGATCACGAAAACCCTGCGTAACTTGCGCTCTCTAGCGCAAATTCGGCGGTAGAGACCGCCAAATACGCGCTTTCGTGAAATACTGAATTTATCTGTGTTCATCTGTGTTCATCTGTGTTTATCTGTGGTTAGAACATGAATTTCAAAACACTCTCTTAGAGAACGCCGATTACGCGTAAGTCCCAAGGATAAATCTCGTGCTGCTGCGCAAGGTGAGTTAATCCGTTCGTTTGAGAAGATATGTGGTCAGACTGCCCTCGCGGGGCGGCATTTCATACACAAAAATCAGGTTCTCCTCATCGAAAACCGACGGTTCCCACTCAGGGACATCTGCCGCAATCGAAACAAGCCTTGTCCCCGCCCGCATCTGATTCTTCAAATGCGGCGCAAGTTTCATCAACTCGTGCAGGGTGGCATAGATGAAGACCACGTCGGCGCGGCTCAAGTCGGCGCGGTAAAAGTTCTCCCATCGCACCCGCACCTGCTCGCGCCGCCCGCTGAGCAGAACTTTGAGCCAAACCAGAAGAATCTGCACAGGCGCCGCTTCGATGCCGACCGCCTTTGCCCCAAATTCCTTTGCGGCGATGAAGAGCACGCGCCCATCGCCGGCGCCAAGATCGTAGAGCGTTTCGTCCGCTTTCAAACCTGCCAGCCTCAGCGCCTTGCGGATTCGGTCGGGCTTGGTGGGCTTGGAGGGCAAACCATAAAGCGCAGGGATGAGAATCCACAGCAAAGCCAATACAAAGAGCGCCAGGCTAGCCCCATACACCGCCAGAATCAGAGCATTCATGCCTTCTTCCCTTCCCAACGCCGAAACCACATCAGCAGGCGCGGCAGGATGGTGAGCTGCCCGGTCAATTCGCCGAGCGCCAGCAGAGCAAGGACATTGAAGAAGATGGCGGTCAGCGCAACCGGGAAGAAGCCAAGCCGCTGATAGATAAACGCCGCCAACAATGCGCCGATCATGCGCCCCAGCGAATGACCGCTCAGATTGAAAGAGAGCAGGGTGGCGCGCGCTTCGGGTATGACTTCGGTCATCATCGGGATGTGACTGACCATCACATATTCGAACGTGATGTAGAACAGGAACAACCCAATCAACGCGCCGAGTTCCGTCCGCCCGATGAAGGGCAGCAGCAGAGATGCCAGCGCGTTGCCGCTCAGCCCCAGCATGAGCGCGCGCGGTTTGCCGAGGCGGTCGGTGGTGAGGGCAACGAGTCCCTCGCCGCCCAGTTCGGAAAACCCGATCACGGCAGAAGCGCCCGCCAGCGCGGCGATTTTCAAGCCGAACGAGTCTTCGAGCCAGACGCCAAAGATCAGGTTGACCAGTTCGTTGGCGGCGCTCGCCCACAGCGCAATCGAAACGCCTGCCAGCGCGGGGATACTCGTCAGCACGGCGCGGAATTTTTTGGCAGAATCAGGCTTGGGCGGAGTCTGAAGCGAAGCCTCCGCATGGGATGTCTTGTCCCGAGGCATCATCCGCCAGATGACGGCGAACATGACCAAGCCCAGTCCTGCCAGCCAGCGGAACGGTTCATCCCACCCGTAGCCTGCGATCAACAACCCCATCAGCGGGACTCCCGCGATGAACGCCAACGACCATGCCGCCTCCGTGACCGCCAGCGCCGTGCCGCGCCGTTCGTAAGGAATGCGGTCGCCGAAGTATGCCTGCATGGAAGTGTCGAAGAGGTATTTACCGAGGATGGCAAGCAGGACGGCAAGGCTGAAGGTGAGGAAGTTCGGTTGAAGCGCGACAGCGCCCATGCCGAGAGTGAACAGGAGAATGCCGCCCAAAATCCCGAATCTGCGCCCGCGGTGGTCGGCGATGGAGCCGAAGATGGGCGCGAACATGCCGAAGAATGAGCGGGCGGTGACCACGTAGGAGAGCGTGGTGATCTCGATGCCTAATCCGCGCGCAAAGACCGTTAAAAACGGATATACCATCCTGTGCATGGTGTTCAGGATGGTGCGGAGGAGCATGAAAACGATGAGTTGAAAGCGCAGGCGCATGCTGGCGGTACTATCCGTGAAACGGCGCTTTGTTTAGCGCGGTGCAGCCTTCAAGAACCAGCGCGTCAGGAAATACGCCGCCAGCAGAGAGAGCAAAATCAGCGCAACGAAGAACCCGATGATGGCGTAATTCCCCGAGTTGAAGATCGGCGAGGGAGGCGGGTGCATGACATTCTCTGCCCCTGCAAAGACGACGCGCAGGGCAACGATGTAAACCAGGTTCGCCAGCGAGGTGACCCAGGCGGTGTTGATGAGCCACAAGCCAGCCTGCAACAGCGCGCCCGTCACGGCGAAGATGAGGGCAAGGCGAAAGCGCGGCTCGGCAAGGAAGAGTCCGTTCCAGTTGGTTTGCATCGCCCACAGCGAAAGCGGAAGGTAAGTCACCCAGAAGAAGATGCCCGTCCGCCCAAGCGCGGCAGACCAGTTGTGGAGCGCGTCTCGTTTGGTGAGCAGCGCCAGCAGGCCGGCAACTCCCGCCGCGAGGAACGCCAGTTCCGCCGCCAGCACCCACGCTCCGTGCAGGTACACCACGCGCACGTTCGCGCCGAGCGATTTTTCTTCCGGCCCGAACAAAGCCAGAAGAGCGATTAGAATTACCGAGAGGAAGAACAAAGTGAGTGGTGATTTGAGTTTGGACATGGCGCTGATTTTACACTAGCCTGTGTCCTTGCGAGCGAAGCAATCTTCTAATCGTTGAGGAGATTGCTTCGTCGAGAAGATCATTCTCCTCGCAACGACATATTCCTTTATACTTATCCAATGGATAAACCTCCCGCCAGCATCGCATTGGACCAACTTGGGATTCCGCACCGTATCTTCCGGCACGAACAGCCTGTCGCCAGTTTCGAGGAGGCGGCTTCCGCCCGGAACCAGCGACCGGAGCAGATCGTGCGGAGCATTTTGTTTCAGGTGCGGCCCGGTGAATTTGTGATGGCGCTGATGGCAGGGCGCGCACAGGTGGATTGGAAGAAACTGCGCAGGCACGTGGGACGCTCACGGGTGCGGATGGCAACTGAAGAGGAAGTGCTGGAGGTGACCGGGTACCGCATCGGGACGGTGAGCCCGTTTGGGGTGAGGAAGCGGGTTCGGGTCCTGATGGATGCGTCTGTGTTGAGGGAGGAGGAAATTTCCATCGGGTCGGGAGTCCGCAATGTGGCGATCATCATGAAGAGCGAGGATATCCGCAGGGCGTTGGGGGACGTGGAAATTGTGGAGTTGGGGGAATGAAT
>DAOUBY010000275.1:0-2536 GCA_034432325.1 Anaerolineales bacterium | reverse complement strand
ATTCAGAATCTTGAAATTCGATGCAAGATGATTTAAAAAACTTCGTGGTCTTTGTGTTCTTCGTGGTAAGAAAAGTTTTTTTCAGTGCAGTAGTTTTTCCAAATCAGGTATCATCAATGAAATCCGTCGATCAATTCACCAAGACAAAGGAAACCCATGGAAACGATTCTCCTCATCATCCTCATCGGTCTGGCGGGCGGCGTGGCGGTGGGACTGCAAAGCCCCATGGCAAGCCTGCTCACCCAAAAACTGGGGCTTTTCGAGAGCGTCTTTATCGTCCATGCAGGCGGGGCGGTGATTGCGCTGATTCTCCTGCTGATGCGCGGCGGCGGGAACTTAAGTCAGTGGCGGGGCGTGCCGTGGTACACGCTCGGCGCGGGCGTCTTCGGGCTGGTGGTCATCGCGGCAATCAGTTACACGATTCCGCAGGTGGGCGTGGCGGCGGCGATCATCACGGTGGTGGCGGGGCAGATTCTGGCAGGCGTGGTGATTGACCACTTCGGGCTGTTGGGGGCGGTTGTCCGTCATCTCGATGTCACGCGCGCTGTCGGTCTGGCAGTCGTCCTGTTCGGGGTTTGGCTGACGGTGCGTTGAGTTTCGAGCGTACACCGCGGGTGTTATATAATCGCCCTGGAGGTGTCGCATGATGAACAACCGTCAACTGGCAGACACATTCACCCTCATCGCCAATTTGCTGGAGATCAAGGGCGAAATCATCTATAAAACGCTGGCGTACCGCAAGGCAGCGGAAAGCCTCGCCAGCCTGGGACGTGAAGCCTCCGAGTATTGGAAGGAGGGAAAACTCGAAGACATCCCCGGCGTGGGCAAAGCCATTGCCGAAAAGATAGACGAACTGCTCCGCACCGGCAAACTCGAATTTCTGGAAAAACTCAAGCAGGAAGTGCCGGAGGAACTTGCCGCCTGGCTCGCCGTGCCGGGACTGGGACCGAAGAAGATTGCCCTCATCTGGAAGACGCTCGGAATCACGTCTCTGGCGGACCTCGAAACTGCCGCCAAAGAAGGGAAACTGCGCGACCTCCCCGGCATGGGCGCCAAGTCCGAGAGCGCCATCCTCGAAGGCATCGCCTCTCTCGCCCGGCGCTCCGGCAGGATTCCGCTTGGGCGGGCGTATCCGCTCGCGCAGGAGATCATCAGGACCCTCAAAGGGGTGAAGGGAGTCGTCGCTGCAGAACCCGCTGGCAGTTTAAGAAGGATGCGTTCCACCGTCGGCGATCTGGATATTCTGGTGGCGGCAAAGGAATCTGCGCCGGTCATGGAGGCGGTGGTCAATCTGCCCGGCGTCTCGCGCGTGCTGGGAAAGGGCGAAACGAAAGCGTCCATCGAGTTCACGGATGGGGTGCGCGCGCAGGTGTGGGTGCATCCGCCGGAGCGCTTCGGCACGGCTCTGCAATACGCCACCGGCTCGAAAGACCACAACGTGCAGCTGCGTCAACTTGCGCTCGAAAAAGGATTGTCGCTCTCGGAACATTCGTTTACGAAGGTCAAGGGGGGAAAGGAAATTCTGTGCGCAACTGAAGAGGAAGTGTATGAAACGCTCGGCTTGCCGTGGATTCCGCCCGAACTGCGCGAAGACCGCGGCGAGGTGGGGGCGGCAAAGGCAAACAAACTGCCGAAGTTGATCGAGGTCAAAGACATCAAAGCCGATTTGCAGGTGCATTCCACGTGGAGCGACGGGAAACTTTCGATGCTGGAGATGGCGCGCGCCGCGGCGAAGCGCGGCATCAGGGTCATCGCCTTCACCGACCATTCGGTGAGCCTCGGCGTCACGGGCGGGTTGAGCATCGAAAGGCACAAACAGCAAGCCGCCGAAATCAGGAAGATTCAAAAGCAGCTCGGCGATGAGATTTTGATTCTGCACGCCAGCGAGGTGGAGATCAAAGCCGACGGCTCGCTCGATTATCCCGACGAGTTCCTCGCCAGTCTCGACCTGGTGCTGGCTTCGATGCACACCTCCCTGCGGCAGCCGCGCGAAAAAGTGACCGAGCGCATGCTCAACGCCATCCGCAACCCGCATGTGGACATCATCGGTCACCCGACGGGACGGCTGATTCCCGACCGCGAAGGCGCAGATTTGGACATGGACGCCGTCCTCAATGCGGCGGCGGAGAGCGGCGTGGCTCTGGAGATCAACGCCCACCCCTCCCGCCTTGACCTGGACGATATGTATGCCCGCCGCGCCAAAGAATTGGGCATCCCCATCAGCATCAACACCGACTCGCACTCCGAAGGTGATTTCGATAACCTGTTTTACGGCGTTGCCATCGCCCGGCGCGCGTGGTTGACGAAGAACGATGTCATCAATGGCTGGTCCACGGACAAGTTGTTGAAATGGCTGAAGAGCAGAGGAACATAGACAGGTCGTCCTCCACATGAACGCCCGGTATTCAATGCCCCCAATGGTAAACAAGCCCTTTTGCGGCAGATTATAGAATTGCTTTTGAAAAACTATCACAACCGCGAAGATTTTGTGGCGCGACATTCATGTCGCTTTAGGTTGCGGAATGAATTCCGCGCT
>DAOUBY010000274.1:0-5908 GCA_034432325.1 Anaerolineales bacterium | reverse complement strand
CCCTGCGTAACTTGCGCTCTCTAGCGCAAATTCGGCGGTAGAGACCGCCAAATACGCGCTTTCGTGAAGTACTGAATTTATCTGTGTTCATCGGTAGAACATGAATTTCTGAGAGCAAAGACCTTCCGTCCCGGAGCGAGGCGCAAGTATAATCGCCGCCATGAAACAGGGAACCTTCGAAAAAGAAATCTTCATCCGCGCCGACGCAGCAACCGTCATCAACACCATCGCCGACTACAGCCAGCACCACAAAATCCACCCACTCATCGTCAAGGTGGAACGCGCCGCAGACGCCCCGCCCGGCGTGCGCCGCTACTTCATCACCGACAGCCTGCAATGGGGACCCTTCAAATTCAAAATCAAATACCGCGCCGACATCCTCGCCGTCACCGAAGACACCGTCCACACCGAGGCGTATCAGTCGCCGGGCACAACCGTCACCAACGTGACCAAGATCACGCCCAAAGAGGACGGAGTCGTCCTCCACGAAACCATCACCCTCAAAGCGCCCGACCTGCTCTTCAGTTACGCCTTCCAACAGGCAAGCGCCGCCCACGAAGAAATGCTCAAACGCATCAAGCGCTTCGTCGAAAACAACACACCTTCCTCGAGATAAACAACCGTTGGCGTCGCAAACAACGCTCCTTCGATGCGACAAACAGGGCAATTGCCCTTATTCCGAAGTGGCGTAGCGCGGAATTTATTCCGCAACCTAAAGCGACATGAATGTCGCTCTACATTCAGGAAATTGACCGCAGAGACGCTGAGTTCGCAAAGATTTTCTTGGTTTTCTCCGTGTTCTCTGCGCCTCCGCGGTGAAAAAACCTTATCCCGAATTGACGTTAAATTACTCCGCTCGGAAGGCGCTATTCCTGATAGAATAGCCAAAATCGAAAGCCCAACGCGGGCTTTTTCCATGAAAGCAGGTTTTCCATCACAATGCACTACAACTTCCGCCTCTTCTGGCGCACCTTCTACCGCTCCTTCTTCGCCTCGAAAAACACCCCCGCCCGCCTCACCCGCAAACGACTCATCTTCCTGCTTCTCTTTTACATCGTCTGGATTCCCGGTTCGCTCGTCCACTGGTTCTGCTTCTGGCTCGACGACCTCCTCTTCCCCGCCTACAAAAACCAGCCCATCGAAAAACCGCTCTTCATCCTCGGCAACCTGCGCAGCGGCTCCACCTTCCTTCACCGCCTGCTCTCGCGCGACTCGACCACCTTCACCAGCCTCACCACCTGGGACATCTACTTGACCCCCTCCGTCACCCAAAAGAAAATCACCCAGTTCGTCTCCCGCCTCGACAAAAAACTCCTCGGCGGCGTCCTGCACCGCGCCCTCTACGCCTTCGACCGCGCCACCCTCGGCAAAATCAAAATTCATCCCATCTCCTTCTTCCAACCCGAAGAGGATGAAAACATCCATCTGCACATTTGGGACGGCTACTTCGTCACCTTCCTTTTCCCCTTCATGGACGAGTTCCCCAACTACCAGCACTTCGACGAAGCGCTCAACCCCGAACACAAACGCCGCATCATGACCTTCTACAAATCCATGCTTCAGCGGCACCTGTACGCCGTCGGAGGAAAAAAACACTTCGTGGCAAAGAACCCAGCCTTCAGCCCCAAGATCGAAACGCTGATCGAATTCTTCCCCGATGCGCGCATCATCTACCTCGCCCGCAACCCGCTCGACATGCTCCCCTCCACCATCTCATGGATCAACTACGCCAGACGGCAATTCACCGACCCCAAGGAGACCTGGCTGTACATTGACGAAATCCTGGACCTGACCCAGCACTGGTACCGCTACCCCCTCCGCTACCTGGACGCGCATCCCTCTCCCCGACGGCTGATCCTCAACTACGACGACCTGATCCAACGCCCGGAGGCGGTCATCCGCAAATTCTACGAACAGTTCGGCTACCCCGACAAACCCGGCCTCGCCCTGCTCGTGGACGAAGCCGTCAAAGAGACCCTCACCTTCCGCAGCGACCACTCCTACTCCTACGAAGAGATGGGCTTCACGCGCGAACAAATCATCGAACTGTACGCCGACATCTTCGAACGTTTTGGCTTCGACAAGCGCGAACACGAAGCGGCGCAGGTCAAAACTGCCCAAATCCCCACAACAGATTAAACAACATCGCCCGCGTGTTCGGGCGATGTCCATTCATTTGATCTCTTGCATAAATCAGCCGGCGTTAGAGAACGCTCCCTGCGCCAGAGCGTATTGCGCTCTCTCTGGCGCACTTTCGCAAGAGGTCCATTACTCCGATTTTCTGCGCGGCGGGTTTCTCTTCGCAGCGCTCCGTTTTGCAGGAGGGGTCTCCTCTTCTTCCTCTTCGTTTTCATCAACTTGCGGTTCTTCAGCCAGCCGCTCCTGCCCGGCGATGCGGTATTCCTCCTCCCACGTTTCGGCAAATGCGAGAGGAATCGCCTTAAACCGCGCCAAAAGCAGAATTGCGCCGGCGACTGCCAACAAAGCCGCGGCAACCATCGAATAACTGATCAGCGTGCTGCCGATCTTCGGCTGGTCGGGGCGGAAGAACTCGATCCACACCCGCCCAATCCCTGCCAGCATCATCCAGCCGGCAAAAATGGCGCCGGGTTTAATCTCGTCCCTGTAGCGATTCCAAAGCCAGAGTAAAACTCCAGCGGCGGCAAAGTTCCAGAGCATCTCGTAGGCAAAGGTCGGGTGGAAGCGCGCCGATTCGGGCAGGCTGGCAAACTGCGGGAGGCGGTGGAGGCGGTCTATGGGAATCCCCCAAGGAAGCGTCGTCGGCGGACCGTACAACTCCTGATTGATGAAGTTGGCAATCCGCCCAATCCCCTGCCCGATCAACATCGCCGGACCTGCCGCGTCGAAGAACAGCCAGGGGTCGAGGTTGCGGCGTTTCAGGAACAGGATGAGAGTGACTCCGCCGAACAAAATGGCGCCGTAAATATGCAAACCGCCTTCCCAGACCTTGTAAATCCGAGAGGGATCGTCCAGGTAACGGGTGTTGCCGCCCAAAATGTCGTTCAGCACGTACCACAGCCGCGCGCCGATGATGCCCATCGGCAGGACGCCAAGAGGCAGACCCAGGCGGAAACTGCCGATGGGGGTCTTGATGGTCGGTCCGAAGGGTACCCACCACACCAGCGCGTCCCAAATATTGTCGGGGTTTTCGCCATACAGTTTGAGCGTCCGCTCGACCATGAGCGAACCGATGATGACGCCGGTCATCACAATCACGCCATACCAGCGCAAGGAGAAATTGCCAATCGTAAAAATTACTGGGTCAATCAATGCACACCTCGGGGGAAGTTTTGATGGATTATAACAGGACTTACGCAAAGCCCTGCGTAGAGCGCGTTCTTTAACGCGCAGACTCTCTAATCAACGTTAGAGAACGTTGATTAGGCGTAAGTCCTGATAACCTCCACAATGATGGGAAGACGCAGGAACCCCAAAGGGGACAAAAACCAGCATATTTTTCATATTACATCCATAACGCAACTTTTGTGACAAATTACACATTCTCCTTTAATCTCAAATGCTTACAATTCAAGTTAACGTTTACCTTTAGTGTAATGGTTTCACAGGATTCCCGCTTATGCTCAAAATCAACCGCCAGACCGATTACGCAGTCCGTGTAATCCTTGCCCTTGCCAGGCGCGGCGAGGGAGCGCGGCTTTCTACGGCTGAAATTCAACAGGAAATGCTGATTCCCAAGGCGTTCATGCCGCGCATCGTGGCGCAACTCGCGCGCGAGGGATTGCTGAACACCTTTCCCGGGCGCGACGGCGGGCTGTCGCTGCCCCGCCCCGCCTCGCAGATCACACTGCGGGATGTGGTGGAGGCGTTCGAGGGACCGATCCTGCTTTCGGAGTGTTTGCAGGTCAAGGGCGAGGACGACTGCCCGTTTCAGGTGAACTGCCCCGTTCGGTCGAAGTGGGGACGCGTTCAGGCGGCGATGATGCGTGAGATGGCGTCCATCTCATTCGAGGATCTGGCGAAGGAAGCGCTCGGAGTCCCTATGGTGATTCCGAGTCTGGTGTAGGAATAACGTCCCGAAGGGTGAGGCGAGAACTTCATCGTTTGGGACGGTATAAATTTTCAAGGAGAGTCTATGGACCCAATCATTCTTTCCCGATTGCAGTTTGCTCTCACCACGATCTATCACTGGCTGTTCGTCCCGCTCACGCTGGGGATGGGCTGGTTCGTGGCGTTCATGCAAACCCGCTATTACCAAACCCGCGACGAAACCTGGCGCAAGATGGCGAAGTTCTGGGGCAAGTTGTTCCTCATCAACTTTGCCATCGGGGTGGTGACAGGCATCGTGCAGGAGTTCCAGTTCGGCATGAACTGGAGCGAGTATAGCCGCTACGTGGGCGACATCTTCGGCGCGCCGCTGGCGGTGGAAGCCCTGCTTGCCTTCTTCATGGAAAGCACCTTCCTGGGCGTGTGGATCTTCGGCGAGGGACGCGTTCCCGAGAAGGTTCACCTGGCTTCGATCTGGCTCGTTGCCCTCGGTTCAAACCTGTCTGCGCTCTGGATTCTGCTGGCAAACGGCTGGATGCAGCATCCTGTCGGCTACGTCATCAACGAAGCCAACGGACGCGCAGAACTGGTCAACTTCTTTGCGCTCATCGGCAACCCCAAGGGCTGGATCTTCTTCTGGCACACCATCTCCGACGGTCTGGCGATGGCGTCGTTCCTGATTCTGGCGGTCAGCGCGTGGCATCTCGTCCGCAAACAAAACGTGGAATTCTTCAAGCGCTCGTTCCAGATGGGAGCGCTGGTCGGTTTGGTTGCCAGCACGCTGGTCTTCCTCGGCGGTCACACCATGGGTCAGTACATGTATGAGACCCAGCCGATGAAGTTCGCGGCGATCGAGGCGCACTGGGAGACTTCCGCGCCCGCCGATTTCTCCATCATCACCATCGGCGATCTGAGCGGCAAGCGCGAGGTCTGGTCGTGGCGCATGCCGAGAGTATTGAGTTTCCTTGCCTGCAACAACTTCGACTGCGAAGTCAAGGGCGTCAACCAACTGCAAGCCGAAGCAGTCGCCCAATACGGTCCTGGCGATTACATCCCGCTGATGGTCGTCACCTACTGGACGTTCCGCATCATGATGACCTTTGGCTTCATCATGATGGGCGCATCCGCCTTCTTCCTGTGGGCAACCCGCAAAAAGGACTATGAAAACGCCAAATGGCTGAAACTGGTGCCCTTCGGCGCCCTCGCCCTTCCGTATCTTGCCAACGCCTCAGGCTGGATCCTGACCGAAATGGGACGCCAACCCTGGATCGTCTACGGCTTGCTCAAGGTGGAGGACGCGGTCTCCCCGAATCTCACCGTCCTCGATCTGTGGATTTCGCTCATCGGCTACACGGTTGTATATGGCGCGCTGGCGGTTGCGATGGTCAAACTCATGCTCAAATACGCCAAAGCGGGTCCCGACGCCGCCATGCACGAATCGGTTGACGTTGCCCCCGCCCTCGTTGGCGCGGACGACTAGATACGTCACCGCGAGCGCCGCTCTTTGGCGCGCGGCGGTCTCCTGAACACAGGAGATTGCTTCGCAGCAAAGAAGGCTCCTCGCAATGACAGGAGATAAACTATGTCCTACGAAACGCTTCAAACACTCTGGTTCATTCTCATCGCCGTTCTGTGGATTGGCTTCTACTTCCTCGAGGGCTTCGACTTTGGCGTGGGCATGCTCCTGCCCTTCCTCGGCAAAAAGGACGAGGAACGCCGCGCCATCATCAACACCATCGGCTCCGTCTGGGACGGGAACGAAGTCTGGCTGCTCACCGCAGGCGGCGCGACCTTTGCCGCCTTCCCGCACTGGTACGCCACCATGTTCAGCGGTTTCTATCTGCCGCTGTTCCTCCTGCTGGTGGGGCTGATCCTGCGCGGC
>DAOUBY010000273.1:0-3135 GCA_034432325.1 Anaerolineales bacterium | reverse complement strand
CGGCGTTGCAGATGGATTAGAGAGTGTTTTGAAATTCATGTTCCAACCACCGATGACCACAGATAAAATGGATTTACAAGGTGATTTCATCCCGTTTTTCTTCAGAATCAGTGTTCATCCGTGTTCATCTACGGTACATCCCGATTTACAAAACACTCTCTTAGAGTTCGTACCCCATTCTGGAAAGGTACGCTCCCATCTTCTCCCGCAGGATTGCCTGCTGTTCGGGCGTGTATGCCTCGCGGAACCTGCCGATCTTGCCCTTGTAGAAATGCAGACCCTGCTGACCCTCCGCCGCGCCGGGGCGATACTTCTCGATCACGGCGCGGACTTCGGGGCTGTTCCCGTCCAGTTTGAGGAATGCAATCAAACGCCCCGCCTCCACATCGTAATTCGTGAGCAGGTCTTCGTAGCGCGCCACGAGCACGTCCTTTTCTTTCATCCACGCATCCCAAATGCGGACGTAGTCCATGATGAAGGCGAGGCTCTTGTCGAAGTCGGTGAGATGCGAAAAGGCGTTGGGGCGTCCCTTTTGCAGGGCGCGCTGACCGTATTCGTAAGCCGAGAGCATGGCGTCGCGCGGATCGCGGTAAATGTAGGTGATGCGCAGCAAGCCCAGCCGCTGGAGCAGGCGCGAGGAACGCGAAGGTCCCGCGTGCGCCTTGATGACGAAATTGTTGCCCAGCAGGGCAGGCACTGCAACCATCGCCATCCGCCGCGCCGAAAGGACGCCAATGTTGCAGTTGACCTCCGTCAGGATGCTTTGCAAACGATACTTCTCGCGGATGAGACGCGCATCGGTGTAGCCTGCCGTCTGCATGAGGTCATGGATGAGATTGTAATGCCAGCCCGAACCTGCGCGCGGCATGCCAACGGAAAGTACGATCATTGAGTCTCCTGAACGCTCGAGCCGCCGGGAACGGCGCTGGAAGCGTGTTTTTCCTTTGATTCTAACGCAAACGAGACCACGCCGGCGAGAATGCCCAAATTGACCCACATCTCCGGCATGGCAAACGAATCCTGTGAGATGCCCTGGGCGGCGATGGCGGTCACACTGAAGAAACCTGCCGCGCCCACGAACCGCCAGAACGGCTCCGCCCGCCGCAATCCCTTGAGCGCATACGCCAGCAGGTTGAAGAGAAAAGACAGATACACCAGAAAGCCGGGCAATCCCGTTTCGGTGAGCAGGCGCACGTACAAATTCTTCGGGTTGGGATACAAATTCGAGGAAGGGCTCAATTGCCGCGCAATCTCCGGCACGCCTTGCAGCGCCCAGTCGGGCATGTTCGCGTACATGTGGAAGCCGCTCGCGCCCAGCCCCACACCCGTCAACGGGTGCGACTGGAACGCCTCCCACGCCGCCACCACATACGCCAGCCGCGGACCGAGATACGCGTCAATGGCGTAATCCCACAAGCTCTCGGCGGACGAATTCCACAACGCGGCGACGTAACCTTTATCGGCGAGGAAGACGCCCGCGCCGGCGAGCATGCCAATCAGGATGAGAGCGGCGCCGATCCGACCCGCCGCCGCCTGCATCCTCCCCCATTTGCCTTTTCCTCCGCTGCGGCTGAACCCTGCCCGAAACCACGCCGATGCCTCTTGCAGCGCCCCCGAACCCGCCGCAAGGAACGTGAGAATCCCCGCCCCCGCCGTGATGAACAGTCCGCCGCGCGAATAGGTGAGCAGCAGCGTGACCAGTCCGCCGAGGAGCAGAGCGGGTTCCAGCCATTTGAACTTCGTCAGGCGGTATTTCGCCAGCAGGGAAGCGAACAGCCAGGGCAGGTAGAGCGCCGCCAGTTGACCCGCCAGCCACGAAGGCTCGTAGGCAAAGCCCGCAATGCGGCGGTTGCGCGGAAGCCCGCGAATGGAGAACAGGGTTTGGATTTTGTTCAACTCGCCGCGCAGACCAAGTTGCAGCCCGACTGCCTGAACGCCTCCCCAGACGATGTGCAGAGCCAGCCCCGCCAGCAGCCACTTGAGGGAGAATTTCAGGCCGGCTTCGTCGCGGTTCATCCACACGGCGGCGAGGAAAAAGGACAGCCCGATGACCAGCGTCAGCCAGGCGCGCAGGGCGCGGCCGAGGTAGGTCTGTCCGCGCAGTTCGATGGGGGCGAGGAGCAAGCCGAAGGCGGTGGCGAGGAGCGCTGTCAGCGTGAGGGCAAGCAGAATGGTCAGCGCCCCGTTCCAGGGTCGTGTGAGGCGCTTTGTCCAGATTTGGTAGAGCAGGATGGGGAGGAGAAGCGCGAGGGGGTAGAGCGCCAGCGGGCGGACGAACGTCCCCGCGCCCATGAACGGCAGGAAGCGGAAACTGGTGACGGGCAGGGTCACGAGGGTCAGCGCCCAGAGCAGGCGGGCGAGGGAGGCGAGGGTCGGTTTACGCACGCCTGTCCTTTCCGAAGAGGAGGATGACCAGCGCGCCGAGGGTCATGAGGATGAGCGCCCCGGCGAAGAGGTAGTCGGCGAGGCTGACGCGCCGCTGAGGGTTGAGGCGGGTGAGTTGTTTGGGCGAGATTTGCAGTTCGGGCGTGATGCCGAGCGAGGCTGCTTCGAGTTCGCGGACGCGCGCGAGGATGGTTTCGTCGGACGGGTTCGCTTCGAGGGCTTTGCGGGCGGCGTCGAGCGCGACGGCGGTCTGGATGCCCTCGCGGACCTGGTCGGTGAAGGCTTGCGCCCAAGCCGAGGCAAGCAGTTCGGCGCGGGCGGGGTCGGGGTCGCTGGCGTAGAAGCGCCAGCCGCCGTCGGCGGGTTCGCTGAGTTCGAGGATGCCGCCGCGCAGGTCGGCGATGGTCACGCCGCCCGCCTCGGCAACTTGGGCAAGCGTGGCATCTGCCCAGGCGGTTTCTTCGAGTTTGCGGGCTTCGCGCTCGAGGTAGTAGAACAGTTCGCGGTCTGAGTCGACGGGCCATGCCTGTTCCATGTTGAAATCCACGACGACGGTGGCGCGGGCGCGGAAATCGGGCGGGAAGAGGAAGTATGCCAGTCCGCCGAGGAGCGCGCCAATCAGCCCGCTCAGCACCCAGAAGCGCCAGGCTTGCAGGAGTTGAATGAGGTCTTCGGCGGAGGGAGGGGCAAGGAGACGATTTTTCACAAGAGCACCTGTAGACGATGTCAATCGTCATAAAACAATGACTA
>DAOUBY010000272.1:0-9985 GCA_034432325.1 Anaerolineales bacterium | reverse complement strand
CGAGCGTCACATCCCAGCCAGTGACCGCGCGCAGCATGGCGGCAGTCTGCTCGCCGTCGTAGAGCGTCCACGTGGGACCCCAGACAAACTGGCAGAGTTCGAGCGAGTCGAGCATGGAGTAGAAGACCTCGGTCTCGTAGGCGAAGCGGACTTTTTCCTCGGTGAGCGAGTAAGCGGGCTGGGGCGAGCCGAGTCCGATTTGCTTGAGGCGGTCGAGGTTGAAGTCGCCCACGCCCTCCTCATAGTACGGGTCATGCTCCGAGGATTGATGATCCGCGCCGAACGGGTTGACCGCGTAGATGAGACCGAGCGAGCGCTTTGCCTGCGGCATGTGCGCGGGCGCTTCCGCCCCCTTGACCGTGATCAGGCACTCGTCCGCCCCGTTGCCCCACTTTTGAGCGGCGCGCGCCGAACCCATGCCAAGCGTTTTTCCAAGTTCACCCTCGCCTTTGACGATTTTATTCAGCGCCGCCAGCATGGCATCGGCGTTTCCAAACTTCAACTCGATGCCGTCGGTCTGCTCTTTGGTGATGATGCCCTTCTCGTAGCACTCCATCGCAAAGGCAATCGTCGCGCCGCAGGCGATGGTATCCACGCCGTACTCGTTGCAGATCTGATTCGCCAGCGAGACCGCCGCCAGATCGTCCACGCCGCAGTACGAGCCGAACGTGCCGAGCGTTTCATATTCGGGACCGCCATATTTCGGGTCAACTTTATACGCCCCTTCCTTGACCTCGACCACGCGCTTGCACTTGACCACGCAGGCGTAGCAGGTATCGCGCTCCTTGAGAATGGTCTCCGCCATCTTTTCGCCGCTGATGGCTTCACATCCCTCGAACTGACCTTCGTTATAGTTGCGGGTCGGCAGACACCCAATGGTGTTATTGAACAGCACAACCACCGCCGTACCGAACTTTGCCAGCCCGTCCATATCGCCGTTTTCGGGAATGGCTTTGGGACCGATGCGGTTCAACTCGGTCAGCGCCTTGGGGTCAGCGACCTCCACCTTCTTCGTGCCGCGCACCGCCACCGCCTTGAGGTTCTTCGAAGCCATCACCAGCCCCATGCCCGTGCGCCCGTTGTGGCGGTTGGACATGCTCACCAGCGATGAGAACAGCACGCCCTTCTCGGCGGCAGGACCATGCTGCAAAATTTCCGCTTTGGGGTCCACTTCCTTGTGCAGGATGTCGTCCACTTCCCCCGTAATCTTGCCCATCAAATGCCCCGCGTCGCGCAGTTCGGCTTTGCCGTCCACAATCGCCAGATACACAGGTTTGGGCGATTTGCCTTTAATCACAATCCCGTCGAAGCCTGCAAACTTCAACTCGGCGGGAAAAAACCCGCCGCTTTGCGAATCGCCGATGCCGCCGCTGATGGGCGATTTGGCGTTCGCATTCAAACGGCTCTGACCCGAGATCGGCGCGCCTGTCGTCACGCCCGTAAACAGCGTCAACACATTTTCGGGTCCCAGCGGGTCGGCGCCCTTCGGCACATCGCGCAGGATGTAATGCATCCCCATCGCGCTCCCGCCCAGATACTTGCGGTAAAACGACTCGGGCGGCTCCTCCACCGTCAACTCACCCTTTGTCAGATTCACGTGCAAAATTTTGCCGTTGTAACCGTATGGCATGGCGACCTCCTCCAGGAATTATTTTTTGCTCTGCTGCAAGGATATGTTTTGAAGCGTACTGGGCGTTCTCTAACGCCCGAAGTTGCGCCAGAGAGCGCAAAATACGCAAGATTTTTGAATGATGCAACAGAGCATTTTTTCAATTATACAGGCGGGACGGACGAAGCACAACCTGACCTTGCCGAAACAGACAAAAGGGGATGCGGCTCACGAAAGATTCCGCATCCCTTTGCCCCGCTTCTTTCCGGACCCGCAGCCTGCCCCTGCCCGAAAAGCCTTTTCCTCACCGAATGCCTACAACATCTCCTTGATCCCGTACGGGAAACCGTACCCCGCCATCCGCTCCATGAACGGCTCGGATGGGAAGGCTTCGGGACCCAGCACCCCGCTCCCCTTCCACAGACCCTGCTCCAGCAGTTCCATTGCAATGACCGCGCTGAACGCCGTTTGCGAGACGACCGCCTGACACCCCCAGCGCTTCATGGACTCTTCGTTATCGGTCACCTGATAGAGATACACCTCGCGCGGCTTGCCATCCTTCACACCCTTCACCCACAAACCGGCGCAGGTCTTGCCCTTCATCTTGTCGCCAAGGTGGGCGGGGTCTGGCAGGCAGGCGGCGACCACATCGCGCGGCGCGACCATCACACCCTTGACGTTGATCTTCTCCTTGTTGTCCAGCCCCAGCATTTTCAACGTTTTCAACACATTGATGAACTTCTCGCCCAAGCCATATTTGAAGGTGACGCGTTTGGTTTTGATCCAGCGCGGCATGAGCAGAACCTCCTCATGCTCCACGTTGACGACCTCGACGGCTCCAATCCCTTCGGGGAACTCGAACACTTCAGGCTCGGAAAACGGCTCGGTGGTGAACCAACCCTTCCCTTCCTCCCAAATCACAGGCGGATTGAGGCATTCCTCGATGGTCGTCCAGATGGAAAAGTTGGGAGCGAACTCGTAGCCTTCGATCTCCAGGTTTGCGCCGTCGCGCACGCCCATCTCCTCGATTTCGTCGAACAGATGATCCTGCGCGTACCGGGCGAACACGTCCACCATGCCGGGCTCCACGCCGATGCCCACCAGCGCCAGCAAACCTTTCTTTTCCCACTCCGCCGATTTGGCAAACTGATAATCGCCCAGTTTGACGCCCGGCTGGCGGAATGGATCGTGCGGATGCGGCTCGGAGAGAGTCATCGCCATGTCCATGTAGGTCACACCGACGTTGAAGGCGGCGTCGAAGATTTGTTTGTTGAAGACGGGGTCCACGGCGTTCATGATGAGGTCCACGTTGTATTTGCGCGCCAACGCTTCGATCATCGCCTGATTTCCCGCGTCAATGAACTCGACGGGGAAGCGGGCGGCGTCGCCCCCCAGTTTTTTTTGCACCTCCTCGGCGCGCGCCTTGTTGTAATCGCATAACACCATTTGCTCCATCCAGGCTTTCGGCTTCGCAAGCGCCGCAATCGCCTCCCCCACTCCCCCTACGCCAACCAGCAATATTTTCATGATCCTTTCTTCTCCATTAGTTTTATAACCCGCAGACGCGAGTTAGTTTGGGTTGGTCAAATCGTCTTATAGTCTTATAGCGATTAATCCACCAGTCTATGAGACTCAAGACCGTGAGACTCAAGACACTAAAAGTAAATTTCCTTCACAATCTTCAGATGCATGAACGATTCCGTCTCGCGGACGCCGTCCACTTTGGCAAGTTTTTCGGTCAGAAAGTTGAGCAGGTCTTCGTGATCGCGGCAGAAGACTTCGATCATCAGGTCGTACCTGCCGCTGACGACAACAACATAAACGACTTCATCGAAAGCGGTCAGTTGGTTTGCCACTTCGAGGATTTTGCGCCCATCGGTGCGGACGCCGATCATCGCCATGGTGCGCTTGCCCATCATCAGGGGATTGGTGACCGCGACAACTTTGAGATAGCCAAGTTCGACGAGGCGGTTGTAGCGCAGGCGAATCATGCCCGGCGAGACGCCAAGCTGCTCGGCAATCTGCGCAAAAGCCACCCGCCCATCCTTGCGCATGGATTCAATGATGGCGCGGTCAATATCGTCCAGACCTTGAAAATTCTGATTGACGGTTTTTTCTTCCATACGCACATTTTATCATAAATCAGCAAGATTTTCAAGATTTTTGTGATTATTTCGCATTTTTCAATTGGGTTTGCTGACTTTTAGAAATTCAACCAACAGGCGCAACGCCGGGCGTGCCACCAGGAACACTGTTTTTGCCAACTTGCGCAAGAGAGCGCAAATTACGCTGGTGCGTAAAAGATGCTGGCGCATAAGAGAACGTGAGTTGCGGATAAGAGTTGAATTCAGAAATGCACCGCTCTTGCTTGAATCAAAAAGCCGCCGACTGCAGTGCAAATCGGCGGCATGAGGAGAAAACGGCGGTTATTCTCCGCCTTTTACTTCCGTCCAGATCCTGTCGTAGAGCGGCGTGGCTTCGCCGACATCTTCGATGCGGTGACCGGCGTCAATCGCCTCCTGCGGGACGTTGGTGATGGGGGAATTCATGTAGGCGTTGTAGAGGTCGGGCTGATTGTCTTTGGCGTAGTTCAACGCGGCGAGACTGGGGTTGATGTAGGGGAAGTCGCGCAGCATCAGCCAGAACATGTTGCCCTGCATGGTGTAGTTGATCCAGGCGTAAGCGGCGTCGAGATGCGGGGCGCCGGCGGGAATCGCCCAGTTATCCTGCCAGAGGATTGCGCCTTCGGTCGGATAGACATAAGTGAAGGCGGGGTTTTCCTGATTGGCGGTGAAGGCTTCGCCCGTCCAGGTGATGCCGAGGTCCACGTCGCCGGCGATCAGGGCGGTCTTGGGGCTGTCGCTGTCGAAGAGTTTGACGTTGGGCACCAGTTGCGCAAGTTTGACCTTGGCTTCCTCCAATTGGGCGGGGTCGGTGGTGTTGACGTCATACCCCAGGGTGAGCAGGGTCATGCCGATGATGACGCGCGAGTCATCGAGGAAGACCATGCGTCCGGCGTATTCCGGGTTCCACAGGTCGGCAAAGGACTTGGGAGGATTTTCCACCTTGTCGGCATTGTAGATGATGGCGTCCGTGCCAGCCTGATAGGGGATGGTGTATTCGTTGCCCGGGTCGAAGGACAGGTTCAGGTAGTTCGGGTCAAAACTGGACATGGGGAGTTTGCTCTTGTCAATTTTTTGGAGCAATCCCTGACGGATCATCAAACCGACGATGTAATCGGTGGGCTGAACCAGGTCGTAGTTGGTGCCGCCCGCAGAGAGTTTCGCGTACATCTCTTCGTTGCTCGAATACTCGTCATGATTGATCTTCACGCCGTACACCTTCTCGAAGCAGGTCTTCCATTCGGTGGGGATGTACTCCGTCCATACGAAGAGGTTCAGTTCCTTGGAAGTGACATCCATTTTGACTTCGGGTTCGGGGCAGGCAAATTCGCCCTCGCCGCCTCCTCCCCCACTGCACGCTGACAATGCGATGCTGAGGAGCATCGTCATTGCCAGCATTTTGAACAACAGGTTTTTGCTCATCTCTTCCTCCTTAGAAGATTTGTTTGGGTTTTGAAACACACGGCGGACGCCGTGGTGTTCACAACAGCGCCATCAGGCTTCGCGGTTTTGCAAACGCTGGAGAAGAATAACCGCCGTCAGCACGATGGCAATCCAGATGGTGGACAGGGCGTTGACCTGCGGGGTGATGATGCGCCGCAGAAGCCCGTACACATAGATGGGCAGGGTGGTCGCGCCGGGACCGGTGGTGAAGAAGGTGATGACGAAGTCATCGAGCGAGAGGGTGAAAGCCAGCAGCGCGCCCGAAAGCACGCCCGGCAAAATCATCGGAAAGGTGACGCGCCAGAAAGTGATCAATTCGTTGGCGCCCAAATCCATTGCCGCCTCTTCGAACGATTTGTCGAAGCCTTGCAGACGCGCCTGCACCACCAGAGTCACAAAGGGGACGCTGAAGGCGATGTGGGAAACGATGACGGTTCCCAGTCCGAGAGCGAGGCGGGAGTCGCCCGCCAAGCCAAGAGCATCGTTCAACACCCCGAAGAGTTGGCTGAAGAGGGTCAGAATCCCAATTCCCATCACGATTTCGGGGATGACGATGGGGATGTAGAGGGAGATTTGGGAAAAAGGCTTCATGCGGAAGTCGTAGCGTTGAAGCGCCAGCGCCGCCATCGTGCCGATGACTGTGGAGGTCAGCGTGGAAATGAAGGCGATGGTCAGCGTGTTCCGCGCGGCGGCGGCAACTTCGCGGTTGCGCGAGAGTTCACAGAACCAGTGAAACGGTCCGCATGGGCTTTGGGTGACGAGGCTTCCGCTGGTCTTGAGCGGTCCAAAGGAGGTGATGAAGCCTTCGAAAAGCACATTGGTGCGCGAGGCGTTGAAGGAGTACAGCACCAGCACCACAATCGGCGTGTACAGGAAGATGTACACGAGGACAGTGGCAACGCGGATGAAGGGATGACGGCGGTAAGGGTTCATGCCGCGATAATCTCCTCTCCAAATCCGAATTTACGGGTGTAGAAGTAGGTGACGATGAGGGTCATGATCATGAGAACCAACGAGGCGGCGGAGCCGAAGGTTGGGTCGCGCGCCGAGAGGAATTGATTCTGGATGAGGTTGCCCACCAGAATCACCTGTTTGCCGCCCAGCAAATCGGAGACGATGAACGTGCCCATGACCGGGATGAACACCAGGATGGTCCCTGCGACGACGCCGGGCATGGAAAGCGGCAGGGTGACGCGCAGAAAGGTGCGGAACGGCGTCGCGCCAAGATCAGCGGCGGCTTCGTACAGCGGGAGTTCGATTTTTTCCAGCGAGGTGAAAATGGGCAAAATCATGAACGGCAGAAATTCATACACCATGCCCACCAGCACCGCACCGGGCGTGTAGAGCATCTGCAAAGGCTGGAACGGAATGCCAAACCGCGCGGCAATCCAGCCTAGCACGCCGTTGATGACGCCCTGCTCACGCAGAAGCATCATCCAGGCATAAACGCGGATGACGAAGTTCGTCCACAACGGCACCAGTACCAGCATGAGAAAGGTGTTGCGCCGCCGCGGATGCGAACGGGCGATGAAATACGCCAGCGGGTAGGCAAGCAGGATGACGATGACCGTCGTCCAGAACGCCAGCGTGAGCGAGCGCCAGAGAATTTGGGCGTAGAGCGGATCGAAGCAGGAGGCTTGCCCGCCGGGGCAGTTGGTGCTGTAGCCAATCAGCCGCAGGTAGTTATGGAACGAAAAGCCGTAAATGACCCCGCCCTCCGGGCTTCTGGAACCGAAACTGACGACCAGCGTCAAAAACAGCGGGATGACCAGCAGAAAAAACAGCCAGAGGGTGGTCGGAAGCGCCAGCAGCGTTCCCTGCCAGGCTTTGTTCTCGCGAAGCCGTTGAAGCATGGTCATGACGCCTCCTTTTTCAAGATCAGCGTATTTTCGGGAATCAGATAAACGCCCACGACCTGATCCTTGTGATAGAAGGAAAACGGATCGAGGCGAGAGATGCGGTTCTGCTCCATGACCTTCAGCCTGAGCCCGTTACAGTCGAGATACACATGCGTATCCGAACCAATATAAATGGAGTTGAGAACCTTTGCCTTGAAAACGCCTTCCTTTTCGCTGCCGCTTTCCACAATGCGAATCTTCTCCGGACGGATGGAAACGACAACCTCCTCGCCGTTGACCAAATCCTTCGACATGGGCATGCCGGTCAATTCAGCGTTCAGGGCGGGAACGAAGACGACCGCTTCATCCGCCGAAATGGACTTGAGCTTTCCATCCAGGAAATTCGACTCGCCGATAAAATCTGCCACGAAACGGTTGGCGGGGCGTTCGTAGATTTCGACCGGCGTCCCCATTTGCATGACCCTGCCCTTGCTCATCACAGCAATGCGATCCGACATGGTCAGGGCTTCCTCCTGGTCATGGGTCACGTAGATAAAGGTGATGCCGAGTTCCTGCTGGAGCGCCTTGAGTTCCAACTGCATTTCCTTGCGCAGTTTCAAATCGAGCGCGCCGAGCGGTTCGTCGAGCAGGAGAACATCGGGCACCTTGACCAGCGCCCGCGCCACCGCCACGCGCTGCTGCTGTCCGCCGGAGAGTTGGCGGGGTTTGCGGCGTTCCATGCCGGTCAGTTGGACCATTTCGAGGGCGCGTTTGACGCGCTTTTCGATTTCATCCTTTGGGGCTCCTTCCATCTCCAAGCCAAACGCCACGTTTTGGTACACGGTCATGTGCTGGAAGAGCGCGTAACTTTGAAAGACAGTATTGACCTTGCGCTGGAACGGCGGCGTATGCCCCATCGGCTTGCCCTCGATGTACACTTCCCCCGAAGTGGGCCATTCGAACCCTGCGATCATCCTCAGGGAGGTGGTCTTGCCGCATCCCGACGACCCCAGCATTGAGAAAAACTCCCCATTCCTGATCTGCATGGTGACGTGATCCACGGCGTTCAACAAGTTCCCCTCAGGCGTAATGAATTGCTTTACGACATCTCTTAGTTCGACTGCAAACTCGCTCGTCATCTATCTTCTCCTCAGGATAGGATGGAGGCTCATATGCAATTTGTGTGCGGACGTATGAGAACATCCGCTGCGCGCCGCTGATTCCGCATATTTTTTACAGATGAGCCCCAGGATTGGCTTATTTTACTGCAACATTCATGCAGCCTGCCGCGATTATCAGTACTTCACGAAAGCGCGTATTTGGCGGTCTCTACCCCCGAATTTGCGCTAGAGAGCGCAAGTTACGCAGGGTTTTCGTGATCTACTGCTTACATCGCCTTCGCCACCGCGCCGACGGCGTCGCGCAGGCGGTTCAAGCCTTCGTCAATTTCACTTTGCTCGATGATGAGCGGCGGCTCGATGCGGATGGTCTGGGCGCTGGTGAGCGTTCCCGCCACCAGCACGCCGCGCTTGAACAACTCCGCCGCCACTTTGTAGCCGAGCGCGGGCGAACGGAAATGCTGACCGATGAGCAGTCCCCTGCCCGTCACCTTTTCGTAGATGTGGGGGAACTCCTCGGCGAGTTCGCTCACTTTTTCGATGAGGTAACTGCCCTTCGCCGCCGCGCCCTCCCAAAGTCGGTCGCGAAGCGTGACGCGGATGGCGGCAATCGCGGCGGAGCAGGCAAGGGCGCCTCCGCCCGTCGTCGTGGTGTGCATGAACGGATTCGGGTACATCATCGGCTGGAAGATTTCCTCGGTGGTGGTCACCGCGCTGACGGGCATCACGCCGCCGCCGAGCGATTTGGCGGTGGCAATGATGTCGGGGACGACGTTCCAGTGATCCACGCCCCACAGTTTGCCCGTCCGCCCCAGACCCGTCTGCACTTCATCTGCTATTAACAACACACCATGCTTTTTCGTCGCGGCGCGGATGCGGGACCAGAAGTCATCGGGCGGGACGATGGCGCCTGCCTCGCCTTGAATCGGTTCGAAGATGACCGCCGCCACGCCAATGCCGACCTTTTCGCAAATGTCCAGCTGCCGCTCCACCGCTTCCGCGTCGCCGTAAGGGACGTGATAGACCTGCCCGCCGTAGAGCGCGCCCATGCGTTCGCGGTAATCGGCTTTGCCCATCATCGAGAGCGAACCCATCGTCTTGCCGTGAAAGCCCTTGACCGAAACGATGAACGCCGATTTGCCCGTGTAGAGTTTGGCGATCTTGATGGCGGCTTCGATGGCTTCGGTGCCGCTGGCAGCGAACCAACTGTATTTCAAATTCCCAGGCGTGATCTCTGCCATGAGTTTTGCCAGTACGCCGCGCAGCGGGTCAATCAACTCCTGCGAGGGCATGGGGCTGCGCTTCGCCTGCGCGATGACCGCCTCGACCACTTCGGGATGAACCCAGCCGAGGTCCATCATGCCGTAGCCGCCGAGCCAGTCAATGTACTTGCGCCCCAGCACGTCGGTGAAGACCGAGCCTTTGCCCGACCATTCGACCGACGCCCAATCGCCCGCCTCGGTGACGGACTTGCGGTATTCCAGCCAGCCGCGGTTGAAATGCTCGGCAAAGTTATGTTTGGATTCGTTGATGATCCATTTGGCTTGCGCCTCATCGGGAAAATTTTGCTGTTTGATGATTTCGAGCCAGGTGTTTGCGTAAGAGAGTGCGTTGTCGTAGTTCATAATTCCTCGGTAATGTCATTGCGAGGAGCGCAGCGACGAAGCAATCGCCCGTTACGAGGAGATTGCTTCGCGGCGCGAGGCGCCGCTCGCAATGACATGATTGTTTAGAACTTCCTCGTCCATTCTTTGGGCCAGCGCTCCACCACCACCTTCTTCTGCGTGAAGAACTCCACCGCGTCCATGCTCTGCCCGTGCATGTCGCCGAAGAAACTGTCCTTCCAGCCGCTGA
>DAOUBY010000271.1:0-3760 GCA_034432325.1 Anaerolineales bacterium | reverse complement strand
GTGGAGACAGCCAGGCGTTTTCTTGAGAGCGGATGAAACTTTTGGGCGTCCCGTGTGTCATGTAGCACACGGGATGTTTGTTAACGTCAATTCGGGAGATGAAAAAAGTGTTGCCCTTTCGAACCACAGATGAACACAGATAAATTGGATTTACAGGGTAATTTCATTCCGTTTTTCTTCAGAATCAGCGTTCTCCGTGTTCATCTGCGATAAATCCCGATTTATAAAACACTCTCTGCAACAGAGTAAAAAAATGTCATAAGCCAACCTTAAGGAAATCCGATCGGGGCATTCAATGCGAGACGAATTTTTGCGGGTCTGTCTGTGGGTGTATGTCGTTACCTCCCTGATATTCTTTCTATCCATGGGGTATGCGTACGTTGTCAATGCGCGGAAGCCGGCGAATGACCCGCAAAAGCGGGATTATCATCCGCTGGCTTTTTTGCTGCTTCCCTTCTGGCCCCTGGAGCTGCTTGTTTTGCTGGTTCTGTTCGTTTTGCGGGCGCTGGCATACGGAGTCTTTTTGGTGTTGTTCACGCTGGCGTTGGTCTTCATCCGCAAGCCATTCTTTTTGATGTGGCTGGCAAGGGCGGCAAAGTATATTGGGGACAGGCTGTTGAGGGCGAACACGCGGATTGTGAGGCTCTTCCTTCCCCTGCCAGCGCCTCAAGCGGCATAAAAAGCCCCGCTTGTTCGGCGGGGCTGGTCAGCGAAGTCTGCGGATGTAGAGATGGTAGGGGATCATCATCAGGAAGCCGATGGCAATGACCACCTGACCGATCAACACTCCGCCGGATTGCCAGGGACCGAAGTAGGGTCTCATGGGCGCGAGGTGCGAGCCCATGCCGAATACGTCTGCCATGCCGGTGAAAACGGAAATGACAAAGCCGGTGCCAACCAGCCGCATGCCAATATCGGCAACGATAGTGCGCGGTTCCCTGCCCCACAGGGCGATCAAACCCGTGTAGCCGCCGATGCAAATCATCGCCAAGCCAATGAGGAACACAGCAATTTGAATAAAGCCAACCACCGGGCTGCGATCCCAGCCATACCAGCCCGGCTTTGCGCCCACCGTAAGCACAAAGAAGCCGAAGAAAATCATGACCAGGCTGAAGCGGATGCGCAGGTAGGAGATTCGGGAATCGGAGGCGCCGTTCATGAGGGGAGGTTCCTCTTCAGGAATCGCAGCCAGTTGCCGCCAAGGATGTTTTCCGCATCGGTCTGGCTGTAGCCGCGTTCGAGGAGTTTTTTGCCAATCAACGGCAGGTCGGCGATGGAGTCGAGTTCGGGGGGGATGGATTGCAAGCCAAAACCGCCGTCGAAGTCGGTGCCGAGGGCGGCGTGTTCGGAATTTCCTGCCAGCTGGCAGATGTGGTCAATGTGGGCAATCAGCGCATCGAGCGGGACCTCGTCGCGGCGGCTGCCGCTTTTGCGCGCCCAGCCCACTTTGAGGAAGGAGTTGAGGGGAATGACGCCAATCACGCCGCCGCGCTCGATGAGTCCGCGGATGACAGGGTCGGGGAGGTGGCGGTTCGTCTCTGCACCGCGCATGAGCGCCGCACAGTTGGCGTGAGACGCCATGACGGGTCCTGTGTAGCGGTCGAGCGCTTCGTAGGCGGCGGCTTCGTCCATGTGGCTGAGGTCGAGGAGGAAGGGGTAATCTGCCATTGCCCGCAGGAGGCGGCGTCCGTCTTCGGTGAGGGGACCGGGTTCGCCGGTGCCGCCGCAGTAGCGTGTGCCTGCCCATGCCAAGCCAATCATGCGCAGACCGAGTTCCCACCATTCGGCAAGTTCGTGCGGCGAGCGGATGCCGTCTGCGCCTTCCATGAGGTAGAGCAAGCCGACGGGGTGCCCGGAGGAATCCAGTTCGGGGTTGGACCAATGCTCGAGGAGGGCGTCCAGTTCGGAGGTCGAGGCGATGAGGCGGAATTTGTCGGGGTGGGATTCTGCCAGGCTGCGGTAGAGGTCAATTTGTTGACGGTAGAGGCGGTGGGCGGTCTCGGAATCGTGGTACAGGAGGATGTCGCCGGGTTCTTTTTTTCGGGTGGGGGCGGCGAAGAGGGTGGCAAAGATGACCGCTACTCTGGCGCGCTGGTATTCGTGCCAGCCGAGGAGGGTGTCGCCGTTTTGCTGGGGGGTGGGGGTGCCGGCTTCGAGGCGGCGGGTTTCGGAGACGGAGCGGGTGTAATCGCGCCCGTAGGTGAGGATGTTCCAGGCGAGGTCTTGGTGCGAATCGACTATCAGCATGGGAAAGAACCTCCCGCCTGAGGCGGGAGGTTGTGTTTCAGGCTAGGCTTCGGGGGCAGGGGGTTCGCCGCTTTCGGGTGCAGGAGGCTCCTGGGCGGATTCGTCCTGGGGTTCCTCATGCTCCAGCACATCGAGTTCGGCGGTCATCAGTTTGAAGTCTTTGTCGGCAAAGGCAGCGGAGTCCACTTTGCGCAGGCTCAAGCCGATGCGATGCTGTTCGGGGTCAATGCGGATGACGCGCAGGGTTTTGACGTCGCCTTCTTTGAGGACTTCCTTGGGGTGTTCGATGCGGTTTTCGGAGATTTCGGAGATGTGAATGAGCCCTTCGATGTCGCCTTCGAGGCGGGCGAAGGCGCCGAATTTGGTGAGGCGGGTGATGACGCCTTGAACCAGTTGACCGACGCTGTATTTGGAGAGGCGGGCTTTCCAGGGGTCTTCCTGCAGGGCGCGGATGGAGAGCCCGATGCGTTTCTTTTCGCGGTCAATGTTGATGACTTTGACTTTGACTTCCTGCCCCACTTCGAGCGCTTCGCGCGGGTGTTCGATGTGGTCCCAGGAGATTTCGGAGAGGTGAACGAGACCGTCTGCGCCGTTGACGTTGATGAAGGCGCCGAAGTTGGCGATGCTGGTGACGCGCCCGGTGTACACTTCGCCTTCCTGGAGTTCTTCGAGGACGCGTTCCTTGATGGATTGGCGCGTTTCGGGGCTGGCGGCTTTTTCGGAGAGGATGAGGCGGCGGCGTTCGCGGTCCACTTCGATGACGCGGACGGAGATGGGTTCGCCGATCATCTTTTGCCAGCGCTGTTCGGGCGTTTCGCCGGTGGATTGCATGCGGCGCAGCGCGCTGACCTGCGAGGAGGGGATGAATCCGCGCAAGCCTTCGACAGCGGCGATCAAGCCGCCCTTGTTGAAGCCGATGATTTTGCTGTTGATGACGCTGTTCTCTTCGAGGTGTTTTTCCACCTTTTCCCAGGAGATTTCCTCCTGAGCGCGTTTCAAAGACAGGACAACGTTGCCGTTGGCGTCTTCGGGGCTGAGTACATAGACGTACACTTCCTGCCCGACCTGCAACGCTTCACGTTCCTTCGCCGACAACTGCTCCAACTCCTTGCCGGAGACCACGCCCTCGGATTTCGCTCCGATGCTGACGAGAATCTGCGATGGGCTGATGCTGGCAATGTGCCCTTTGCGGATCTCGCCTGCCTGAGGCAGGTCAATGTTCAAGTCCTGCTCGTTGAGCAGGGATTCCATGGTTTGGTTGTTGTTTGCAGCGGGCTGTTGTTCTTCCTGCCGGGTGGGTTCGCTCCCCTGAGCGGGCAGGGTCTGATTCTGTTCTGTCACTTGAAATACTCCGATTACGAAAATGTAGCGAGATTATACAGGCGAAACAGGAACTTTGCAACCCTAATGAGACGACGGTGCTATGGCTTTCTCATTATCGCTTGCGCCGCTTTGTTTAACAGGATAGACAGGATAAACAGGATGTTTTCGCCCTGCTTTACGCGCGGCTTAT
>DAOUBY010000270.1:0-4135 GCA_034432325.1 Anaerolineales bacterium | reverse complement strand
TCGGTTATACTTTCGCACGCAAAACCTATGACTGACCATATCCGTAACTTCTGCATCATCGCCCACGTGGACCACGGCAAGTCCACGCTTGCCGACCGCCTGCTGCAACTGACCGGCGCCATCTCCGAACGCGAAATGACCGAGCAGGTGCTCGACTCGATGGACCTCGAACGCGAAAAGGGCGTTACCATCAAAGCCTCCGCCGTGCGCATGTATTACACCGCCAAAGACGGGCAAAAATACGAAATCAACCTCATTGACACCCCCGGTCACGTGGATTTCGGCTACGAGGTCAGCCGGGCGCTCAAAGCGTGCGAAGGCGCAGTGCTGGTGGTGGACGCCACGCAGGGCATCGAGGCGCAAACGCTCGCCAACCTCTACCAGGCGCTCGACGCCGACCTCGCCATCATCCCCGTCATCAACAAAATTGACCTGCCCTCCGCCCGTCCCGACGAAGTGGCTGAAGATGTGGGCAGCCTGCTGGGGGTCCCGCCTGAATCGGTCATCCGCATCTCGGCAAAGGAGGGCGTCAACGTCGAGCAGGTGCTCGAGGCAATCGTCACCCGCGTCCCCCCGCCGCTGGACGCCGACGACGCCCCCCTGCGCGCGCTCGTCTTCGATTCGCATTATGATTCGTACAAGGGCGTCATCGCTTATGTGCGCATCTTCGAAGGCTCGCTCAAGCCGACGGATGTTCTGCGGCTCTTTGCCACCGGCGCAGATATGAAACCCGTGGAAATCGGCATCTTCGCCCCAGGCATGAAGCCTGTGGACAGGCTGGGATCGGGAGAAGTGGGCTACATTGCCACCGGCTTCAAAACCGTGCACGAATGCCGCGTGGGAGATACCATCACCAGCGCGGCGCGTCCCGCCTCTGAACCGTTGCCCGGCTACCGCCACCCCAAACCGATGGTCTTCGCTGGAATATACCCCGTCGAAGCGGACGATTACGCCGACCTGCGCGACGCCCTCGAAAAACTGCAGCTCAACGACGCTTCGCTCACCTACCAGCCAGAGACCTCGCAGGCGCTGGGGTTCGGCTTCCGCGCCGGGTTCCTTGGTCTCTTCCACATGGAGATCATCCAGGAGCGCATCGAACGCGAATACGACCTGGACGTGCTCTTCACCGCCCCCTCGGTGGAATATCAGGTGCTGATGATTGACGGCTCGGTCATCCCCGTCGACTCCCCCGCCGAACTGCCCGACGAATCCAAAATCGTCGAAATCCGCGAACCGTGGATGACCATCGAAATCATCACCCCCACCGATTACTACGGTCCCATCATGGAACTGGTGACCAAACGACGCGGCATCTTCAAAAAACAGGAATACCCTGCGCCGCACCGCGTCCAACTCGACTTCGAGATTCCGCTCTCCGAAATCATCGTGGACTTCTTCGACGACTTGAAATCGCGCACCCGGGGCTACGCCTCGCTCGATTACCAGTTCCTCGAATACCGCCCCGACGAACTGCAAAAACTGGAAATCCTCGTCAACGGCGAGCCGGTGGACGCGCTGGCGACCATCGTCCACAAAAAGGACGCCTATCACAAAGGACAGCGTCTCATCACCAAACTGAAGGATTTGATTCCGCGCCAGTTGTTCGATGTGGCAGTGCAAGCCTCGGCGGGCGGACGCGTCATCTCGCGCGCCAACGTCAAAGCCACGCGCAAGGACGTGCTCGCCAAATGCTACGGCGGCGACATCACCCGCAAGAAGAAATTGCTCGAGAAACAAAAGAAGGGCAAGAAACGTTTGAAGATGGTCGGCAACGTGGAAATCCCGCAGGAAGCGTTCATGGCTGTCTTGAAACTGGACGAGGAATAAAGAATGCTCCACGAAGGACACACAGCACGCGAAGGAAAATCAGTGAAAAAGCCGCTTGCCCATCATCCGTCCAATCTTGGCGCTCTTCGTGTCCTTCGTGGTTAAATAGGACTTACGCAAAACTTTGCGTAGAGCGCGTTCTCCAACGCGCTGGACAGGTATTAAAAAAGGAAATCATTTATGAAAGACTGGAAACGCTGGCTCCCCGGAGCCGTCATCAGCATCGGCTTGATCATCGCCATCCT
Organism: Anaerolineales bacterium; assembly: GCA_034432325.1. Lineage (GTDB taxonomy): Bacteria > Chloroflexota > Anaerolineae > Anaerolineales > Villigracilaceae > Defluviilinea. Next base: position 2,063 of record DAOUBY010000270.1, on the reverse strand, counting down.
TTCGGTGGTGGACCTGAAAGCCATGGTCGAAGCCATCCGCAACGCGAACTACGTCCGCCTGTCCATCGGTCTGGCGATTGGCTTCGTCTGGATGGCGATCCGCGGCATGGTGTGGTGGACGCTCCTGCGCAATCGCGGCGCGTTCAAGGATGTCTTCTGGTCGCTGAGCGCAGGCTACCTGCTCAACAACGTCCTGCCCTTCCGCCTCGGCGAACTGGGGCGCGCCTTCCTGCTCAGCCGCAAAAGCGACATGAAATTCATGGAAATCCTGCCGACGGTTGTCATCGAGCGAGTGGTGGACCTCGGTTTTTCGGCGGCGCTGTTGCTGGCGGCTCTGCCCTTCGTGGTGAACGTGGAAGGCGCCGATCGCGCGGCGTATATCGTCGGCGCAGTGGTGGTGGCGGGGCTGCTCGCCATGTACGTTCTGGCGCGCACCCATCAGTGGGCGCTCGACCTCTTTCACAAACTCAGCGCGCGCTGGCCCCTGCTTCAACGCGCCGGCGGCAGTTTCCTCGAGTCGTTCTTTGCCGGGCTGGGCGTCCTCACCGACGGCTGGCTCTTCCTGCGCTTCCTGTTTTGGATGACGGTCAACTGGGGAACAGCCATCGTCTCATACTATTTCATTATTACCTCGTTCTTCCCCGAAGCGACCGTCGTCTGGGCGATGTTTGGGCTGGGAATGGCGGCGTTCGGCGGTGCGATTCCCTCCCTGCCCGGCGCGGTGGGCACCTTCGAGGGCGTTTACACCTACGCCATGACCGTCCTCTCCGGCGACGAATCCACTTCCTTTGCCGTGGCGTTGACCACGCGCTTTTACAACTATCTCAACAGCATGGTACTGGGCGCCATCGGGCTGTCCATTCAGGGACAGACTCTCTCCGGCGTCTATCAGCAACTGATGAACCTGAGGAATAAACAGAGCAATGACTAGAAATTACCTGATCACCGGCGGGGCGGGATTCATCGGTTCGAACTACGCCCGCAGGCTGATTCAACGCAATGAGCATGTCGCCATCTTCGACAATCTCTCGCGGGCGGGCGCGCAGCGGAACATTGACTGGTTGAAGAGTCAGTTTGGGGACGAGGCGTTCAGGCTCATCGTCGGGGATGTCCGAAGCGCCAGCCAGATTGCAGAAGCGGCGAAGGACGCCGATGTCATCGTCCATCTGGCGGGGCAGGTGGCAGTGACGACCTCCGTCACAAATCCCAGAGAAGATTTCGAAGCGAACGCGCTTGGCACGTTCAACACGCTCGAAGCGGCGCGCGCCTCGGGGCGCGACCCAATCTTCATTTACGCCTCCACCAACAAGGTGTACGGCGGCATGGAGGATGTGAAGGTCGTCGAGGAAGCCACGCGCTGGCGCTATGCGGAACTGGAACACGGCTGCCCCGAGACCCAGCCGATTGATTTTCATTCGCCCTACGGCTGCAGCAAGGGCGCGGGCGACCAGTACGTGCGCGATTATGCCCGCATTTACGGTCTGCGCTCTGTGGTCTTTCGCCAGAGTTGCATTTACGGACCGCGTCAGTTCGGCATCGAGGACCAGGGCTGGCTGGCGTGGATGATCATCGCCGCGGTGACGGGGCGCAAAATCACCATCTACGGCGATGGCAAGCAGGTGCGCGACGTTCTGCACGTGGATGACCTGCTGAATGCCTACGACGCCGCCATCGAGAAGATTGACGTTGCCAGAGGACAAATCTACAACATGGGCGGCGGGGCGCGGAATGTGATGGCGGTCTGGGCGGAGTTCGGTCCCCTCCTCGAGCGCCTGCTTGGAAAAGAAATAGAAGTGAACCGCGCCGACTGGCGTCCCGGCGACCAGAAGGTCTTCTACGCCGATACGCGCAAGGCAAAGCGGGAATTGGGCTGGGAGCCAGCCATCAGCCTGGAAGACGGCATCGAGAGGTTGTTCAATTGGGTGAAGGAAAACAGGGAGTTATTCTAGCCCCTCTTTTTTGCCACGGATTACACAAATTCAGTACTTCACGAAAGCGCGTATTTGGCGGTCTCTACCGCCGAATTTGCGCTAGAGAGCGCAAGTTACGCAGGGTTTTCGTGA
>DAOUBY010000269.1:0-1662 GCA_034432325.1 Anaerolineales bacterium | reverse complement strand
CCCCATGCGTCAGTTGACGTTCCTCGCCGCGATGAAGCAGATGGTTGGGCGGAACGCTCAATTCATCATCGCCACGCATTCGCCGATTCTGCTGGCGTTCCCCGGCGCGCAGATACTGGAGTTTGCAGACGGCAGGATTCGGGAAGTACAATACTCCCAACTCGAACACGTCCAATTGACGAAGGATTTCCTCAACAACCCCGAGTCATTTTTGCGGTACTTATGAATCCAATCATAATTTGCCGCGTACCAATTACCAATTACCAATTACTGATTACTGCTCACTCAATCACTGATTCCTCACCTTCCCTGACCCACCATGACCTCCCTGCCTCCTGCCCGTATCCTCGCCATCGAAACCTCCTGCGACGAAACCGCCTGCGCCGTCCTTGAAAACGGACGCGCGCTTCTCGCTTCCACAGTCGCCTCGCAAATGGATTTGCACGCCCGCTTCGGCGGCGTCTATCCCGAAGTCGCCTCGCGCCAGCACGTGCTGAGCATCGTCCCCGTCGTCGAGCAGACGCTGGCGCAGGCGAACATCACGCTCAGCGATGTGGACGCCATCGCCGTCACACGCGGACCCGGGCTGGCGGGGTCGCTGGTGGTGGGGATGAACATGGCAAAGGGGTTGGCGCTCGGTCTGAACCTGCCGCTGGTTGGTGTGAATCATCTGGAGGGGCACATTTACTCTGCCTGGGTGTACGACGCCGGCGAAAGCGCCCCGCCGGAGCCGCAATTCCCGCTGATGGCGCTCCTCGTCTCCGGCGGACATACCGAACTGAATCTCATGACCGGGCATTTGACGTACAAACGCCTCGGTTCCACCCTCGACGATGCGGCTGGCGAGGCTTTCGATAAAGTTGCCCGCCTCCTCAGCCTTCCCTACCCCGGCGGACCGTCCATTCAGCGCGCAGCGGAGCGCGGCGACCCGGCGCGTTTCAAGTTTCCGCGCGCCCGCCTCGACTCGCCCTACGATTTTTCCTTCAGCGGCTTGAAGACCGCCGTCCTGTATACGGTCAATGACCTGAAGAAGAAAAGCAAATATTTGCCGGTGGAGGACCTCGCCGCGTCCTTTCAGGCGGCGGTGGTGGAGACGCTCTTCGAAAAGACCATGCAGGCGGCGCGCGAGTTCAAGGCAAGGGAAATTCTGGTGGCGGGCGGCGTCTCTGCCAACCGCGCTTTGAGAGAGGCGTTCCAATCGCAGACCGAGTTCAGGGTTCACATCCCCGCTCTTTCGTTGTGCACCGATAACGCTGCGATGATCGCTGCGGCGGGATATTACCGCTACGCGCTGGGTCACATCTCCGGGATGGAGATGGACGTCCAGCCGACGTGGGCGCTCTCATAACTGTCATTGCGGGGAGCGCAAGGTGCGGCGGGGAGATTGCTTCGCAAGAGGCGGCTCGCAATGACATGACCGTTAAAAACCCAAACCGCCTTTGGCTTGCCCGAGCCATCGGCGGTTTGAGAGGAGAATGCACTTGTCATTATATGCACGCGCTTTAGTGGAACCTGAACAAAACCTGAAAAGATGATAAGAGTTTTTGGCTTGTCTGCGCTATGGCGCACGAGGCGTTCTCTAAGAGAGTGTTTTGAAATTCATGTTCCAACCATAGATGAACACAGATAAATTCAGTAGATCACGAAAACCCTGCGTAACTT
>DAOUBY010000268.1:0-2265 GCA_034432325.1 Anaerolineales bacterium | reverse complement strand
TCCCTCAACATCCACGCCAGCGGAGAAGCGGCCAGCGCCAGCCCTGCTGTCATCATCAGCACGGCGGGGAAGCCGTAATTCTCCGCCAGCGAACCCGTGAGCAGCATCCCCAGCGCGCCCGCCGAGAAGATGAATCCCAGAATCAGCCCCGAAGCCAGCGCCATGCCGCCGGAGATAATGCGCTGCGCCAGCACCACCATAATGCTATGCACTGAACCGGTGCATGCGCCAGCCAGCGGAATGAGCAGATACAGCCAGGGAGACCATCCAATTTGGCTGATGATGAAGATGGGCAGGGAGGCAAGGAACAGCGCGGTTGCGGCAACCTTGCGTTTTGTGAAGCGGTCGCCGAGGTAACCGCCGATCACATTTCCCGCCGCCGAACCGCCCATGAACAGCCCGGCAATGTTCCCATACGTGGCGGCGGCAAAGCCCATATCCTTGATGTATTTGGGGACGAAGGCGATCATATTCGATTGCGCCCACGATTGCAGTGTGGCAACGATGGCAAGCGTGACGATGAAACCGGCGGCTGCGTTCAGACGAATCTTTTCGCTGCCCTGCGCGGGCTTGGGGTGAGGCTTGTTGGCGCGCAATTGATATGCCAGCGCAACCCCAATCGGAATGGAAACAATCGGCAGGATGACGAGCGCCGGCAGTCCCATCCATGCAAGGATCAGCCCCGTGAGAATGGGACCCAGGAAATGCCCGATCTGCCCCGCCATGAAGAACAACGAAGCGGCGGTCGTCTCGCGCCCTTGCAGGCGATGGCGTCCCTGCAGGGTGGCTTGGGCGGTGCCGACAGGATGAAAGGAGGATGAACCGAGCGCGGCAATCATCAAACAGACAAGTCCGCCCCTGCCAGGCACAAGCGCCGCCCCCGCAAAAAAGACGGTCATCCACAGCACACCGCCTGCCGCCAGCCAGCGCGGTCCCACACGGTCTGAAACCCAGCCGAAGAGCGGCTGTGTCAGCGCGGAAACCCAGATGTAAATGGCGGAATACAACGCAATCTGCGTTTCCGTGAGACCGAGATACGTCAACAGGACGGGACGGCTGGCATTGAACACGTCCACCATGAAGTGGCTCATTGCAATGGATGAGAAGAGCGAGTCGAAGAGAAGCGGCATGGCGATTTACGATTTACGATTTGCGATTTGTGATTTGCGATTATCGAGTAAGGTCCCAGCCGGAAGATAGAGATGATGTTCAAGGATATATTCGTATACGGCGGGATGGAGATAGTAGCGGAATGGACGTCCCTCGGCGATGCGGCGGCGGATCTCGCGCGAGGCAATTTCGAGCAGCGGCGCATCCACATAATGGACCTTGGAGCGGATGCCCGGCAATTGCCTTTCCAACTCTTCGAGATTTTCCCGCTCGCCGGGGCGGTGCATCACGCCCACCCAGTGACATGCCTGAAGCAGTTCCGCAGGGCGGCTCCAGTTCGGGAGGTCCCGCAGCGAGTCGCTGCCAAGGATGGGGGTGATGTCGGCATGCGGATATTGCCGGGCGATTTGTTTTACTGTGTCCACCGTGTAATGCGGGCCGGGGCGTTCCAGTTCGATGCGGGAAAGTTCGAACGCCGGCTCATCCTGAATGGCAAGCTGCACCATCGCCAGCCGGTGTTCGACGGGGGTGATGACCTGATTCTGCTTGTGGGGCGGATCGGGGGTGAGCACCCACAGCAAACGGTCGAGGCGGAGTTGGTCGCAGGCTTCTGCGGCAGTGATGAGGTGACCGAGGTGGGGCGGGTCGAAGGTGCCGCCGAAGAGTCCGATTTGTGTGCGAGGCATGGGGGAAGTATAACGCGTCCCAAAACACTTTGGGATTGCGAAAAGCCTGATTTTGCAGGTTTTTCACAAGCCCTTCTTTATCCTGCAGGACTTACGCAAAACCTTGCATAGAACGCGTTCTCTAACGCGCAGACTGGATCATCAACGTTAGAGAACGTTGATTACGCGTAAGTCGTTTGAAGTCAAAACCTTTTGGGCACGGATTTCTCAAGAATTCCGTGTAAATCCGTTCAATTCGTTACAGGTAGGACTGCACTTAACCGTGGTTGGATTTTTTGCCACGGATTAGCACAGATTTACACGGATTTTTTATTGAGTCTACTGCAAAAAGGTCTTTATACACGAAGGACACGAAGTACACAAAGGAATTCTGAAAGAGGAAATTCAAAATCCTGGAATTTGGCGCAAGATAATGTCAAGAAACTTCGTGGCGTTTGTATCCACCGTGCTTGGAAAAGGTTTTTGCAGC
>DAOUBY010000267.1:0-37595 GCA_034432325.1 Anaerolineales bacterium | reverse complement strand
TGTTTTCGCCCTGCTTTACGCGCGGCTTATCCTGAAATCCTGTCTATCCTGTTTGTTTTTTAGCCTGAAACCAGACTTTGAGAAAGCCATGGACGACGTGCGCGTAAATGGATTGCAAACTCTCCAGATTTTGCTCGAAAGCGGGGAGACTTTTGCCTCCGTTTCTGACAGGAGACAGGGATGAGTTACGCAACAAATGGATTCACGCGTTATAATCACCTTCGGAGTTTACAACAAATGCCACCGATCTTTCCTTTCACTGCCATTGTCGGACAGGAGCGCATGAAACGCGCTCTCATCTTGAACGCCGTTGACACGCGCATCGGCGGGGTGTTGATTCGCGGCGAACGCGGCACGGCGAAGTCCACCGCGTCGCGGGCGCTTGCCGCTTTGCTTCCCAAGGTCAAGGTTGTGGACGACTGCCGTTTCGGCTGCGATCCCGACAAGCCCAACAGTTGGTGTACCGAGTGCAAGGAGCGTTTCGAAGGGAAAACGGAAGTTCCCTTCCACGTGCGCCCCACCTCCTTCGTCAACCTGCCGGTCTCAGCCACCGAAGACCGCGTGGTGGGTACGCTCGATATCGAACAAGCCATTCAAAAGGGCGAACGTCACTTCGAGCCGGGCGTGCTTGCCTCCGCCAACCGCGGACTGCTCTACATTGACGAGGTGAATCTGCTCGACGATCACGTGGTGGATGTGCTGCTGGACTCGGCCGCGATGGGCGTGAACGTGGTCGAACGCGAGGGGATTTCGTTTTCCCATCCCGCGCGCTTCATCCTCGTCGGGACGATGAATCCCGAAGAGGGAGAGTTGCGCCCTCAATTGCTCGACCGCTTCGCCCTCTCGGTGGACATCGTGGGCATCCGCGACGCGCGCGAACGGGTCATGATCATGGAACGCAACCTGGCGTTCGAGCAGGACGCGGAATCCTTCCGCCAGCAATGGCTGCCAAAAGAGGAGGAACTTTCGCGTCAGATCGAACAGGCGCGCGAACTGGTGGCGCAGGTCAAGCACACCAGCCGTGACCTGCTCTCCATCGCCGCCCTCACCTCCTCCCTCAATGTGGACGGTCACCGCGCAGACCTGGTCATCCTCAAAGCCGCCCGCGCCCAAGCCGCCTTCGAGGGGCGGACGAAGATCACCGATCACGACATCGCCCTGGCGGCTGAACTGGCGCTCCCCCACCGCATCAAGCGGACGCCCTTCCAGCAGGCGGAGATGACGACCGAGCAGTTGCAGGAGCGCATCGAACAGCTGGCAGGTCAATCGGTGCCGAATGAGGCGGAGTCGGAGGAGTCCGAATCCCAGCAGGGCAAACCCGAGGAAAAAAAAACTTAAAACTGGAAGATGAGCACGAGGAAGGTCCGCAGGAGGGCAAGCCGGAGCCGATGCCGCAGGATGTCTTTGCCAACACCTCGGCGAATTGGTGGGAAGGCGGTCAAAAGGTCAAGCCGGGCGAAAAGTTCCAGCCGCGCAAGTTGAACACGCCGCTCGACAAACTGACGCGCAAGCAGGCGGGCAGGCGTTCGTTGACCAAGACCGAGCGCAAGCACGGACGTTACATCAAGGCGCGCCCCGCCGGCAAAAAGAGGGACGACATTGCCTTCGACGCCACCTTTCGCGCCGCCGCGCCTTACCAGAAACAGCGGATCGAAAAACGCAAGCGGCTGGCGTTTGCCATCGAAGCCTCGGATTTGCAGCGCAAGATCCGCGTGAAGCGGGTGGCAAATCTCGTTTTGTTCCTGGTGGATGCGTCGTGGTCCATGGCGGTGGCGGAGCGGATGAACGCCACCAAAGGCGCGATTCTCTCCCTGCTCACCGACGCTTATCAGCGCCGCGACCGGGTGGGGCTGATTGTCTTCCAAAAAGACCGCGCCACGCTTGTCCTGCCGCCGACCAATTCGGTGCAGCTTGCCCAACGCGCGCTGATGGACATCCCCGTCGGCGGGAAGACGCCGCTTTCGGCCGGGCTGTTTCTGGCGGCAGATGTGCTGAGGCAGGAAAAACTTCACCACCCCGATATCGAACCGCTTCTCATCGTGCTGACCGACGGGGCGGGCAACGTGTCCATTGGCGCTTTGCCGCCGCAGGAGGAAGCGTATCGCTTCGCAGACCTGATCGCGCACGAGAAGATCAAGAGCGTGGTCATCAACATGGAGCACGCCGCCTTCGACCAGGGTCTTGCGCAGCAATTGGCAAATCATCTCAAAGCGCCCTGCTATGCGCTAAGCGAATTGAAAGCGGAGAGTTTGTATCACACTGTGAAGGATGAGATGGCGAAGAAGTAGAAGAAAGACTTCCGAGTTTTGTTGAGGAACTCGGAAGTTTCTTTTTTTAACCGGTTTTGCCCTTCAGCAGTTCATCCACCAGCGCTTCCGGCACCTGCACAGCCACCACTTCTCCACGCACGGTGACGACGCCGTTGGCGATAATCCATTCTTCGATGATCACTTTGCGCCCTTTGTGTTCCTTCACTCTGCCGCGCACTTCGAGTTGCATGCCGAGAGGCGTCGGTTTGAGGTAGTCCACGTGGAGGGAGGCGGTGAGGGTGCGGGTGTTGGGTTCGGAAGCAGGGTCTTCGGCTTTGGCGGCGTTGTAGAGGGCGGCAGAGGCAGTCCCCGTGCCGTGACAGTCAATCAGCGAGGCGAGCAGCCCGCCATAGACGTAGCCGGGGATGGCGATGTGATAGGGCTTGGGGGTGAAGTAACAGACCGATTCGTTCCCGTCCCAGTAGGATTTGATCTGGTGTCCGTATTCGTTGAGTCTGCCGCAGCCGTAGCAGTGGGCGAGGGCGTCGGGGTAGTAGTCCTGGAATGATTTTTGGGTCATGGGTGGATTCCTTGTTTGTTGTTTTCCGACGCTGCAGAGCGTCTCTTACGCATGGATGAATAACGATGAGCGTGGGGCTCTAGGGCTTGGTCCGGCTGTTTCGAAACAGGATCAGCCGTCCGTTAAGGAGGAGGCGGAGTCTGGGAGGGGGTGACGGTTGGGGTGCGGGTCACAGTTGGAGAGGGAGTCGGGATCGCCGTGCGGGTGATCGTCGGAGAAGGTGTGACGGTTGCGCTGGAAGTGGGAGCCGCCGTCGGCGCGTCGCCCTGCAGGATGAATTGACCGACCACTTTCCATTCCAGCCCAACGAAGATTTGCACTTCGTAGGTGCCGGGTAAAAATTCGGAGGCGGGCGCCCTCCATTCGGTGAAGCCGTAGCCGCCCACCTGCCCGTCCCAGGGGATGGTTTCGAAGTGGACGAGTTTGCCGTCGCGGTACCAGAGCGCGGTCCATTGCGCGCCGGGCACCATCTGATCGTAGGTGAAGACGGCGCAGATGTAGGTGGTGGGGTTTTGGAAAACGGTGGCGGGAGTGAAGTTGGTGAAGTTGGAGCAGTCGCGCGTGAATTGCAGGGGGCTGAACACGGCGGCGGGGTTGGGCGTCACTTCGCTGACGAAGAGCGCCTCGATGACCGGCGGGACGAATGGCGTGGGGGTGACGGTGGGGGTGTCGGTCACGGAGGGCGTGTCGGTGATGGTGGGAGTGAGGGTGATGGTGGGGGATAAGGTAATGGTCGGCGAGAGGGTGATGGTGGGGGATAAGGTGATGGTGGGCGAGGGCGGAAAGTAACGGTACGCCACCGGCTCGCCAAAGAGATACAAGAGGGCGGCAAGACCAAACAGGATGAACGACCCCAAAACGGTGAACAGACCGGCTCTTGCCCGTTGACGCTTGAGTCTGTAAAAGGTCATTTTCCTGGAAGAAAGCCAGGTGCGGTAGCCGGCGCGAAAGATGATGACGCCTCCCAGCGCCGATAACAGAATGGCGGCAATGATACCTGCACGGATGTCCATGGGGAAAATTATAGCATTAGACCTGATGGCACATCACATTTGCATCGAATTACGCGAAATGTACGAATGTTATGAGTAATTCGGAGCGCATCAGGTATAATCCGCGTGTAAGAGCCGGTCCTATTTCCTTTCTGGAGGTGTCCTGGTGGATCTCTCGAAGCACGCGTTTTTTGAGGGCAAGATCGTCCCTCTCGCGGAGGCAAAAATCAGCATCGCCACACACGGGTTTTTGTATGGCACAGCCGTATTTGGCGGCATACGAGGCTACTGGAACGAAGAGATGCGTCGTCTCTTCGTTTTTCGTCCCTACGATCATTTTCGCCGATTACTGCACTCGGCGCGGATGATGGCTGTGCAGACGGACTACGACGAGGAAAGTTTGATTCAACTGACGCTCGATCTGCTCCGCACCGACAACTGGCAGTGCGACGTTTACCTGCGTCCCACCTTTTACAAAGCCGACCTGGGCATCGGCGTCAAGTTGCACGACCTGAAGGATGAGTTCAGCATGTTCGTGATGAAGTACGAAAAGTACGTCAAGAACGACACGAACGCGCACGCCACCTTCTCATCGTGGCGGCGCATTGACGACAACGTCATTCCGGCGCGCGGCAAGGTGGCTGGGGCGTATGTCAACTCCGCGCTGATCAAGACCGACGCCGTCCGCGCCGGCTTCGACGAGGCGCTCGTCCTCGACCAGAACGGGCATGTTTCGGAAGGCTCGGCGATGAACATTTTTATGGTGCGCGACGGCGTGCTGGTCACCCCCCCGGTGACGGATAACATCCTGGAGGGCATTACCCGCAAATCGGTCATCGAACTGGCGCGGCAGGAACTGGGGATGGAAGTGCGCGAACGCTCCATTGACCGCACCGAGGTCTTCATTGCCGAGGAACTCTTCATGACCGGCACCGCCGCCCAAATCACCGCCGTCACAAAAGTGGATCACCGCCCCATCGGCGCCGGCGTGATGGGACCGGTCACGACGAAACTGCGAACGCTGTACGAAGACATCCTGCGGGGGAAAAACAAAAAATACGCACACTGGAATGTGGCGGTATAAAAAACAGAGCAGCCTGCCGTGCAAAGTGCGGCAGGCTGCTCTGTTACGAGGATGTCATTGCGAAGCAATCTGAATGCGTGCCATGAGCCTGCTTCGTCGGCTTTCAGCCTCCTCGCAGTGACATGGAACAATGTTTGCGGCAAAGCACGGCAGGCTCCTGTTTTCAGCGGGTCTTCTTGAATTTCACCAGCACCAGGTTCTTCGCACAATCGGCGGAAGTCACAATCTCCACCTTATCCGAGAGCGGCAGACCGCTCAAATCCACCAGTTGCACATACAAGGTCTTGTTCGAGGCGACGGGCGCATTGCCGATGACGAACTCAAAGCCCGAAGGACCGTATTCCTTGTTGATGCCGGTCACCGTGGTCATATCCACCGAACTGCCGTTCAAAGAACCGCGCAAGACGACCACCGTGCCAATCACAGGGCTGTTGTTCGCATCCACCACCGTCCCCCCGATGCCCGCCCAGTTGCAGGCAATATCGGGGTGAATGATGGTGCTGTCCACCTGCTGGACGGAGATGGCGGTAAACGGCGCTTTAGGGGTGCTGGTGGGCTTGGGAGTGCGGGTGGGCGGAACCAGCGAAAACGGCGTATTGGTGGGGATTGGCGTCCAGGTGGGGATGAGCGTGTTGGTGGGCGTAGCCTCCAGCGTGGGGCTGGCGGTCCACGTGGGGGGGAGCGTGGCGGGCGCCGGCGTAGGCGTGGATGTGGGGGCAACCCGCCCGCCGGGCGGCAAAAGGTTCAGCGAGGAATTCGGATTGACGAAAATCAGGGCAAAGTAACCGGCAAGGCAGGCGGTCAGCGCCAGCACGCCGAGCGTCAGAATATCCCAAAGTCCCAAAGGCGATTGTGCTCTCATCGAATCACTCCGTTGCAACAGTTATGGCACAAGAATTTCAACGTCTGCAAACTGCTTCTGCTCTTCCACCCACCGCCTCAGCGTCCGCTCCTGCAAGGCAAGGTACGCATCGGGCGAAAGCGGGCGGTTGGGGTCGCGCTCCAGCACCTTGACGATGTGAAACCCCGCCCCGGTCTCGATGACATCGCTGTACTGCCCCACTTCGAGGCGGAAGGCGGCTTCTTCAATTTGCGGGTCGAGCAGGTAACCGCGCGGCACCCAGCCCAAATCGCCGCGTGTGAGCGGGTCGGCGCGCAAAGCCAGTTCGTTGAAATCGGCGCCGCCGTTCAACTGCAGCAAAAAGCTCTGAGCCGTTTCACGATTATAGAGCAGAATTTGCTGGACGTGTACCTGCTCGGCAGTACCGGAGATGGATGTGACGATTTTGTCACGCATCCATGCTGCTTCTGCCGCACGCTTCAAAGCGGACCGAAATGCCTGGTCGCTGTACCCATGAGCCTGCTCCCACGCCGAAAGCGCCTCCGCGCCGCCGGCTTGCGCGGCGAGGGCATCCACGCGCGCCTGCAAGGCGGCGTCACCGAGGCTGAAGCCGTTGGCGCGCGCGCCCTGCGCCAGAAGCAGCTGCGCGATGAAATCGTCCGCCACGGCTTTGCGGGCGGCGGCTTCATCGGCAGGCTTTCCCAGGGTGGTCTGCGCGGCGATGTAACGCCGAACTTCGGCGTCGAACTCGGCGATCGTGACGCCTTCGCCGTTCACGGTGAGCGCCATCGGTTCGAGGGTGGGGGTGGGCGGCGCAGGCGTAAAGGTCGGCTCGGGGGTGGAGGAGACAGGCTCGGGCGCGGGGTTGGAAGCGCAGGCGGCAAGTCCCAGCGTGAGGAATAACATCAGAAGGATTCGCAGGCAGGAGCGGCAAGGGGGCGTTGTCATCGGGTTGATTATACGTTAAAAACAAACCCCTCTCCCGTGCGGGAGAGGGGAAAAGGGGCAGAGGATGGTTTAGTAATCCATTCCACCGGGCGGCATGGGGGCGGGTTTTTCCTTTTCGGGGATGTCGGTGATGAGCACGTCGGTGGTGAGGATCATGGAGGCGATGGAGGCGGCATTTTCGAGCGCGCCGCGCACCACTTTGACCGGGTCAATGACGCCGGCGACGATCATGTCTTCGTATTTGCCGGTCAGCACGTTGTAGCCGATGTTCTTGTTTTTCTTCTCGGCGGCAGTGCGGCGGACGGTGTCAATGATGACGGAGCCGTCCTGCCCGGCGTTGGCGGCGAGTTTGCGAATGGGGGCTTCGAGCGCCTTCTTGACGATGTTGATGCCCACGCGGATTTCTTCGTAGTCGCCGTTTTCCTTCGCCAGTTTGTCGAGTTTGGAGGCGGCATTGATGAGGGCGATTTCACCGCCGGGGACGATGCCTTCTTCGACAGCGGCGCGCGCGGCGGAGAGGGCGTCTTCAACGCGGTGTTTCTTTTCCTTCATTTCGGTCTCGGTGGCTGCGCCCACGCGGATGATGGCGACGCCGCCGCTCAGTTTGGCAAGGCGTTCCTGGAGTTTTTCGCGGTCGTAATCGCTGGTGCTCTTTTCGATTTCGGCGCGAATTTCCTTGATGCGGCCCTCGATGTCGCTCTTCTTGCCTTTGCCGCCCACGATGGTGGTGTTTTCTTTATCGGAAACGACCTTTTCGGCTTTGCCCAGGTCTTGAATGGTGGCGGTTTCGAGTTTGCGCCCGGTCTCTTCGGAGATGACGGTGCCGCCGGTCAGGATGGCAATATCCTGGAGCATGGCTTTGCGGCGGTCGCCGAAGCCGGGGGCTTTGACAGCCAGCACGTTCAGCATGCCGCGCAGTTTGTTGAGGACGAGGGTGGCGAGGGCTTCGCCGTCAACGTCCTCGGCGATGATGACCAGGTCGCGTTTGCCGATCTGGACGAGTTTTTCGAGGATGGGGACGATGTCTTGCGCGGCGGAGATTTTCTTTTCGTGAATCAGGATGTAAGGCTCGTTGATGACGGCTTCCATCTTGTCGGTGCTGGTGATGAAGTAGGGCGAGATGTAGCCGCGGTCGAACTGCATACCCTCGACGTATTCGGTTTCGAATTGCAGGGATTTGGATTCTTCGACGGTGATGACGCCGTCCTTGCCGACTTTGTCCATCACATCGGCAATCAGGCTGCCGATGGTTTCATCGGCGGCGGAGTTGGTGGCGACGTGACCGATTTCTTCCTTGGTGTCAATTTTGACCGCCATCTTGCGGAGTTCTTCCACCACGCTTTCGGTCGCCAGCATGATGCCGTTCTTGAGCAGCATGGGGTTGAAGCCGGCTTCGAGGGCTTTCAAGCCTTCGTTGACGATGGCGTGCGCCAGCACGGTGGAGGTGGTGGTGCCGTCGCCGGCGATGTCGTTGGTCTTGGACGCGGCTTCCTTGAGCAGCTGCGCGCCCATGTTCTCAAACGGGTCTTCGAGTTCGATTTCCTTTGCGACGGAAACGCCGTCGTGCGTGATGGTGGGGGAACCGAATTTGCGGTCCACCGCCACGTTGCGCCCTTTGGGACCCAGGGTGGCGCTCACCGCATTTGCAACAATGTTCATGCCGTTTTTGAGTTTACGGCGGGCATCTTCAGAGAAGAGAAGTTGTTTTGCAGCCATGTTTCATTACCTCCAGGTTTTAGCCTTCGATTACAGCCAGAATGTCGCTTTCGCGCAGGATGAGCAGTTTCTTGCCATCCACCTTCACTTCGGTGCCGGAATATTTGGCGAACAGCACCCGGTCGCCGACGTTCACATCCAGGGGGATGCGGTTGCCATCGTCGTCGCGGTCGCCCGGTCCCACCGCCAGGACTTTGCCCTCCTGGGGTTTTTCCTTCGCGGTTTCGGGAAGATAGATGCCGGTGGGAGTCTTCTCGTCCTGCTCGATCGGCTCCACGATCACGCGGCCGCCAAGGGGTTTCAGTTTCAACTTACTTGCCATCTTACTGCCTCCTGATTAGGGTTTGGTTTTTGGATAATCACGAAATTAGCACTCTAACTCCCAGAGTGCTAAACCAATCTTACCTATTTCAGAGAGGCAAGTCAAGGGAATTGGAAAAACTCTTATATTTCTCTGATACCCCCGCCAACCGACAGGATGGATTAAGGCGCCGGCGTGACGGTCGCCTCCCCCATCGCCTCGCCCGGGACCGAGGAGGCTGGCGCGCCTCCCTCAACCAGCGAATTGCAAATGAACTCGCCGTCCTCGACGATCTTCAGAATGACCTGGGAGGCGTCGGCGTAGGCTTCGGGGTTGGCGCTGAGTTCGTTTCGCACGTCCTGAAAGACCCGCATCGCCTCCCCGCACTTGTTATCGCGCGGGCGGCTGAGCGCCGCCAGCACCGACCCGTAGGTGTAGTAGTAGACGACGGTGTTCGGGTCAATCGGCAGACCGCGAATCTCCTGCGGGTTCTCGCCCAGGTCGGGGTAGCACTGATCCAGCCCGCGCCCAAGGCAGGAATCCTCCCCGGAACAGCCGTAGGTGGCGCATTTGAGGGAATAGATGGACCCTTCGTAGTTGCGCGAACGGAAATAGACGATTCCCAACTGCCCGTAAATATCGGCATTGGTCGGGTCGTATTCGAGGGCTTTTTGCACGTTGCGGGCGGCGGCAAAGAATTCGCCCAACTGCGAATACGTCCGCGCAATGGACAGGTAGGGCGTGGGGTCGAACACCTTGAGTTGTTCGTTGATGCGCGCCGCCTTGTCGAAATACTCCAGCGATTGTTCATAGACCCCCCGCGCCGACTCCGGGTTGGGGAGTTCGAAGGCGAGGCGGCGGTAGTTGGCTCCCGCCCTCAAGTAAAGGAAGGTGAAGTTGGGTTCGAGGGCAATCGCCTTGTCGTATTCGGTGATGGCGCGGTTGTATTGACCGAGCGTTTCCAGCAGGTAGGCATTGACGCGGTGGACATCCATGATGCGGTCGGCGTCTTCGCGCTGGAGCGCCTGGTTGATGTATTGCTCCGCCTGACTCCATTTTTGCTGGTCGAGCAGGACTTCGGCATAGAAAGCCAGGGCGAGGGTGTTGGAGCTGTCCAATTGCAGGGCGCGGACTGCCTCCTGCTCGGCTTCGAGGAGGAATTTTTGCACCTGCTGGGGATCGTCCTTGTAGATGGTGGAATCGGCGTTCCAGTCGAGGGTGAAGGCAAGGATGGCATGCGCCGTGCTGTCGTCGGGGGCGAGTTCCACCGCCTTGCGCGCCGATTCGAGCGCTTCGAGCAGGCGCGCCTTGCGTTGTTCGGCGGTGATGAGGAAGGCGGAGGAATAGGTCTGGATGCGCGCCAGTTTTGCCCAGGTTTGGGCGCTGCCCGGGTCCACGCGCACAGCCTCTCGGTAGGCTTGAATCGCTGCGTCGAGGTTGCCGGCGGTGAAGTTGGCGTCTCCTTCCAGGGCGTAGGAATCCGCCGAGCGGGTGGGCGTCAGGGTTGGCTGAAAGAGCGGCTGGATATTTCCCTTGTCTATTTGCTGGAGCATCCAGATAAAGAGGAGAATCAACGTCACCCACAGGAACATGCGGTAGATATTGGACTGCGGGCGGCGGGCAAAGAGCGGACGGCGGGGAGGGACGTTCATCGGTCTTACTCGTTCAGTTTTTCGGCGCAGATGCGGTTGATTTCGCTCGCGCCGAATTGGGCGTTTTCATCGGCGGGGACGCGCGTTTGAATCAACTGGGCAATTTGGAGCGCCTCGCCGCATTGATTGGTGCGCGCCAGCGCCAAGCCGTAGGTGTAGTAGTATTCCGCCACGCGGAAGTCATTGACCAGCGGAATGCCTTCGATCTTCACGCCGTCCTCGGTCACGCCGCCGTAGATGGTGTAGCCCAACTGTTGGACGGCTTCGGGCCAGAAGTTGTTGCGGTAATACATAACGCCCAGATTGCCGCGCAGGCTGGCGTCGTCGGGGCGGTCTTGCACGGCGGTTTCGGCATATTGCAGCGACTTGGTAAACTCGCCGATGGTGGCATAGGTGCGGGAAATGTACAGGTCGGGGAAGGGATCGGCGGGGTTGAGGGCGTTGGCGCGCGTGAAGGCGGAGATGGCTTGGTCGTACACCTGCAGGACGCGGTAGTTGAGTCCCAGCCCAATGTAGAGGTCGGGGATGTTGGGGTTGATTTGAATCGCCGCCTGATATTCGGCGATGGCTTCTTCGTAGTTGGTGGTCGCTTCGAGGAGCAGGGCGCGCGCGCGGTGCGTCTCGACGATGTTCGGGTCGAGCGCCAGCGCCACCCGCGACTCGTCAATGGCTTTCTGCACGCCATCGAAGCCGGAGTTGATGAGGATTTCCACGTTGTAGGCGTGGAGCAGGGCGTTGTTCGGGTCGAGCCGCAGCGCCTCCTGAATCGAAGCCTGCGCCTCGGCGTTCTTCCCCTCCTGAAAGTTCAACGCCCACGCCAGCACGCCATGCGCCAGCGCGTTATTCGGGTTGAGCAGGATGGCGTTCTTGGCGTTCTTCTCCGCCTCGGCATACTGGCCGGCAAACACCTGCGCCCGCGCCAGCGCCACATACAGGGTCGAATCCTGCGGCGAGGCGGCAATGGCAGATTGATACGCCTCGATGGCGGGGAGCAGTTTGCCCTCGGCAAAGAGCGCCTGCGCCTCGCTCACGAAGGATTCGGGCGAACGCGTGGGGGTGGGCGTCGGCAAAAACGGATTCGGCTGCGCGGGCAGGTAAATCTGATTGAAGTAATATCCAAAGAGCAAAATCAGCCCCAGCAGCGCCAGCCTAAAGTAATTCGGGCGGCGCCGGCGGCGCGTCATGCTCCATTTACTGCTTCTCGGTAAATACATAGCGATTCATATTACCATCCCCTGCAAAGCCCCGCAAGCCAGTTCTAATTTATCTCTTATCTATGCTAGAATTCGACCATGCAGTTCGAGGTCTTTACCCTCCTCCCCGAAATCTTCCCTCCCTATCTTGAATCCAGCATTCTCAAACGCGCCATCCAGCGGGGACTGATTGACGTGCGCATCCACAACATCCGCGACTACACACACGACAAACACCACACCACCGACGACACCCCCTACGGCGGCGGAGGCGGCATGGTGATGAAACCCGAACCGATTTTCGAAGCCGTCGAAACTGTTCTGGGACTGGCTTCGCCTCCCTCCCCGCCGGCAACTGGATCGAACATCCCAATCATTCTCCTCACCCCGCAGGGACGCGTCTTCAACCAGCGCATCGCCGCGGAACTTGCCCGCCACGAACGCATCGCCCTGCTGTGCGGACGCTACGAGGGCGTGGACGAGCGCGTCCGCGAACACCTCGTCACCGACGAAATCTCCATCGGCGATTATGTGCTGACCGGCGGCGAACTCCCTGCGCTCATCCTCATTGACGCCGTTTCGCGTCTCATCCCCGGCGTGCTCGGCGACCCAACCGGCGCAGAAGACGACTCGCACGCCATGGGACTGCTCGAATATCCCCACTACACCAAGCCCGCCGAATTCCGCGGCTGGAAGGTGCCCGATGTGCTGCTCTCCGGCGACCACGCCAAAATCGAAAGATGGCGGCGCGAACAGGCGCTCCTGCGCACCTTCCACAAACGCCCCGACATGCTGGAAAAAGCGGAGTTAAGCGAAAAAGATTTGCAATTCATCAAAAGCCTTGTGTCTAAAGTCGAACGCCGCGATCCCTGACCTTCGACTTGCAATCTCGACTCACCCCTGGAGGCAACCATGACTGCACGGCTCAACTACGGCAAGACCTTTCTGCTCGGCTTTGGCTTCTTTGGCGTCAGCGTGATTTGGGGAGTGTATAACGCCTTCGTCCCCATCTTTCTCGCCGAGAAATTTCACATCGCCGCCGGCTGGATTGGCTTCTTCATGACGCTCGACAACATTGCGGCATTGTTCATTCAGCCGCCCGTCGGCGCCTGGTCGGACCGGGTGCGCACGCCATTAGGACGCCGCATTCCCTTCATCCTCGTCGGAGCGCCCATCTCTGCCATCGCTTTTGGGCTGATACCGCTGGCGGGGGCGCTTCCGCTGTTTGTGGCATGCACCAGCACCCTGCTCTTGAGCGCGGCATTATGGAGAACTCCGGTGGTGGCGCTCATGCCCGATATCACCCCTTCGGCTTTTCGCTCGCAGGCAAACGGAATCATCAACTTCATGGGCGGCGTCGGCACCATTGTCGCTTTGCAAACCGGCGGCATGCTCTACAAGATGAGCCCCAACTTCCCCTTTTGGCTGGGTTCGGCGCTGGTGATTCTGGCGGCGCTCATCGTCTATCTGTTCATCGAGGAGCCGAAAGAGTACGAACAGACCGAAAGCCAGCCCGGCATACTCGCCAGCCTGAAGGAGGTGTTCTCCGAAGAGGAAAAAAGCGGCTTGCGGATTTTGCTCGCCATCTTCTTCTGGTTCATCGGGTTTTCGGCAGTGGAGACCTTCTTCACCCTCTATGCCAAAAACCACCTGGGGCTGGAAGCAGGCGACGGTGCGACCCTGCTCTCGGTTTTGCCGCTGTTCTTCGTCCTCTTTGCCATTCCGTCCGGTTTCATCGCCGGCAAAATCGGGCGCAAGATGACCATCTCCATCGGCTTGGTCATCCTCATCCTCATCACGTTCCTGCTCTACCTCACCCCGGCGGACGTGCTGTTGACCGCCATCTCGCCGTTGCCGGTGGTGGGCATCCCGCTGGAGGAAGGCGGCGGCCGCATGTTGACCTTTGCGGGCGTTCTGCTCATCCTGGGCGGCATCGGCTGGGCGTTCATCAACATCAACTCCCTGCCCATGATCGTGGACCTGACCAGCGCAGCGCGCATCGGCACCTACACCGGCTTGTATTACCTGTTTTCCACACTTTCCGCCATTGTGGGTCCCAACATCAACGGCTGGGCAATCCAACTGACAGGCAACAACTACAACATCATCATGATCCTTGCGCCGCTGTTCTTTGCCATTGCCTTCGCCATGATGCAGGGCGTCCGCCGCGGAGAGGCGGCGGCAGGGTAGGCATGGGCGTCCGTTCGTCTGCCTGGCTGATGGCGGCGCTGTTGATTTTGGCTTCGGGCACGTCTGCCTGCGCGCCTCAGCCAGACTGCCGCCGTGAGGAGGTGTTTTGCGCCGGGCTGGTAACGGATACGCGCGGGTTGAACGATTTCGGGCTGACGCAAAATACCTGGGCGGGGCTTCAACGCGCCCTCGCAAACGGCGCCGCAGACCACATCGCCTACATCGAATCGGTGGACAGCCGCGATTATGAAAAGAACATCGCTTTTTTTGCAGCGGAGGGCTACGACGTAATCGTCACAGCGGGGATTGGGCTGCAAGACGCCGCGCTTCGCAGCGCCGACCTGAATCCTGATTCGACCTTCATCGGCATGAATCAACCCGTTGAAAATCCTCCCCCCAACTTCATCCCGGTCACGTTTCCAGAAGACCAGATGGGGTTTCTTGCCGGGGCGCTGGCGGCGCGGTTGACCCGCTCGAAGACGGTCGGCGCAGTGTGTGAGGCTTCGGGCATTGACTCGATGCGGCGGTATTGCGAGGGGTTTCGCGCCGGGGCAAAATACGCCGATAAGACCGTGAAAGTAATCGTGGTGTACCGCGATAACGGAAGCCGCAGTAAATTGTTCAACGACCCCGATTGGGGCAGCGAAACGGCGGCGGGACTCATTCGGCAAGGCGCGGATGTGGTCTTTGCGGCGGGCGGCGAAACAGCGGCAGGAGCATTACGCACTGCCAACAGCATGAAGGCGCTCACTATTGGGGTGGAACGCGATCAAGCCGCGGCGCTGGGAGATGAAGGCTCGAGGGTGGCAGCCTCCATTTTGGGCGGCGCCAGTTCCACGGTCGAGGAATTGATGCGAAAGGTCAAAGAGGGGAATCCGCCCCTTGCGCAGATCGGCGCAGTGGAGGTCGCCGCTTCGGACGAAATCATCCCCAACAGCCTCATGGTGGAGATAAACGAGATGCGTTCAGGGTTGATGGAGGGAAGAATTAAGACGAATGTCACCGTTGAAAAACCATAATCTTCCCGACGGGAAAGAGGCTGTCTTGCGGAATTGATTGTTACGATTTATACTATTAAAGTCGTAAGGTGTTGCGTCAGGCGCACCTTTCACTATCTACACACCAAGAGGAGAAGAACACATGAAAAAGTTGTATTCTGTCTTAGCCCTGCTGATGATTGTCTCGCTGGCGTTGAGCGCATGCACCGGCGGCAAAAGCAGCGCCTTCAAGGTCGGGCAGGTGACCGACCTGGGCGGTATTGACGACAAGTCGTTCAATGCCACCGCCTACAAGGGCATCGAGCGGGCAGTTTCTGAATTGGGCGTTCAGGGCAAGTATCTGGAATCTCAGCAGCAATCCGATTATGCCAAGAACATCCAGCAGCTGCTCGATGAAGACACCAATCTCATCATCACCGTCGGCTTCCTGCTCGGCGTGGACACCGCCACCGCCGCGAAAGCCAACCCGAACACCAAGTTCGCCATTGTGGACTATGCCTATCCGGACTGCTTCGGCGATCAGGTGGAAGGCAAGGACTGCGGTTCCAAGACCGAACTGCCCAACGTGCTTGGATTGACCTTCGCCACCGATCAAGCCGCGTTCCTGGCTGGGTATGCCGCAGCGGCGAACACCAAGACCGGCAAAGTCGCCACCTTCGGCGGCATCAACATCCCGCCCGTTACCATCTTCATGAAGGGCTTTGAGGCTGGCGTGAAGTATTACAACGAGAAGAACGGCGCCAACGTGGAAGTGCTCGGCTGGGATACCGCCGCCAATGACGGCGCGTTCACCGGCAACTTCGAATCCACCGATGACGGGCGCTCGTTCGCCGAGTCCTTCGTGCAGGAAGGCGCCGACATCATCATGCCTGTGGCTGGACCGGTGGGACTCGGTTCCGCCGCCTACTGCCAGGAAACCAAATCCTGCATGATCATCGGCGTGGACACCGACTGGACCGTCTCCGCTTCTGAATACACCGATGTGATCCTGACCAGCGTGCTGAAGAACATGGACGTGGCTGTGTTCGACGCCACCAAAGCCGCTGTGGACGGCACTTTCAAGGGCGGCGTGTACGTCGGTACGCTCGCCAATGGCGGTGTGGGCATTGCGGCGGTCAAGGGCGCTTCCGCCGAACTCAATGCTGCCCTCGAGGAAATCAAGCAGGGCATCATCAACGGCTCCATTTCCGCCGGCGGATAATTGACCTTTGTTCGTATGGGTCGGGGAAGAAAATTTCCCCGACCCTTTTTTTCAAGCGGTTTTGGTTCTTCATTCATCAAACGTGATTCGACATCGCACTCTATTACAGGCAACCGAATTGGATTTCTGGCGCTTTCCCGGGGAGGCGGACATAACGCAAACACCAGCAGGATGTACAGGATAGGCAGGATGTTTATGCGGTACACTGCCGTCATATATCCCGAATATCCTGTGCATCCTTCTCTTTTTTGCGTAAATCCAATCATGGCAGGATGAAACAATTCAATCCCCGGATGTGGAGGTTTGCATGACCAATGTATTGGAACTGCGCGGCATCACCAAGCGTTTCCCCGGCGTACTTGCCAACGATCACATTGACATCTCCTTGCGGGAAGGCAAGATTCTGGCATTGTTGGGGGAAAACGGCGCGGGCAAATCCACCCTCATGAACATTTTATACGGCTTATACAAGCCCGATGAAGGCAGGATCATCGTGCGCGGGCAGGAGGTGGAGATTCAGGGTCCCAACGATGCCATCGCACGCGGCATCGGCATGGTGCATCAGCACTTCATGCTGGTACCGGTCATGACCGTGACCGAAAACGTGATGCTCGGCGTGGAACCCGTCAAAAACGGTCTCTTTCTGGACAAGGCACAAGTGGCGGCGCGTATCCGCGAAATTTCGGATCAATACGGGCTGGAGGTGGACCCCGACGCCTACATCAAAGACCTGCCGGTGGGCATTCAACAGCGGGTGGAAATCATCAAGGTCCTCTACCGCTCCGCCGACATCCTCATCCTCGACGAACCCACCGCCGTGCTCACCCCGCAGGAGGTGGAGGGGCTGTTCAAAATCATCCGCTCGCTGATCGAAAAGGGCAAATCCATCATCTTCATCACCCACAAACTCAAGGAAGTGCTGAAAATTGCGGACGACATCACCGTCCTGCGTTTGGGCAAAGTGGTCGGCTCCATTGCGCCTCAGGATGCCACCCCCGAAATCCTGGCTTCCATGATGGTGGGCAGGGAAGTCAACCTGGTGGTGACGAAAAAACCCGCCCAACCCAAAGAAGCGGTGCTGGAAGTAAAAGACCTGTACGTGCGCGACGAGCGTCAAAACCTGACCGTCAACGGCATCTCCTTTGATGTCCGCAAGGGCGAAGTGCTGGGAATAGCCGGCGTGCAGGGCAACGGGCAGACGGAACTGGTCTACGCGCTGACCGGTCTGCTTCCCATCGAAAGCGGAGAGATACACCTGCTGGGAGAACCCGTCCAGCGCAACACCCCGCGCAACATCCTGGAACGCGGCGTGGCGCACATCCCCGAAGACCGCCAGCGGCATGGGCTCATCCTTTCCTTCCCCGTTCACGACAACCTGGTGCTGTGCACATACTACAAGCCTCCCTTCGCCAAAGGCATCAACCTGCAGGAAAAGGCGATTTACGAAAACGCCGAAGCGCTCGTCAAGCAATTCGATGTGCGGACGCCCTCCATCTTCGTCAACGTGGGCGGACTTTCGGGCGGCAACCAGCAAAAAGTGATCGTGGCGCGCGAATTTTCCCGCCCGATTCAACTGCTCATCGCTTCACAACCGACCCGAGGCTTGGACGTCGGCTCGATTGAATATATCCACTCTCAAATCATCCAAAAACGCGACGAGGGCACCGGCGTCCTGCTGGTCTCCTCCGAATTGGACGAAATCCTCGCCCTCTCCGACCGCATCGCGGTCATGTACAAGGGACACATCATGGATATCCTCGACGCCGGCAAAGTGAACAAGGAATATCTGGGCTTGTTAATGGCAGGCGTGCACCCCGAAGGCGCTCCGCTCCCTGCCGAAGGCACAGCCCCCGAAAAAGTATTCTAGGAGAACGCCGTGACCGAAAAAGACAACACCAAAACCAAAACAAAGAACGCTGAAGGCATCGGCGGCGGCTCACTGCGGGATGCGCTCCGCGTTCCGGCGCTGGCAGTGCTGACCGGGCTTCTCATTGGCGCCATCGCCATCGTTGCCA
The DNA here is from genome assembly GCA_034432325.1 of Anaerolineales bacterium. GTDB lineage: Bacteria > Chloroflexota > Anaerolineae > Anaerolineales > Villigracilaceae > Defluviilinea. The sequence continues at coordinate 19,635 of DAOUBY010000267.1, read as the reverse complement.
GCGGCTCCAACGTGTTCGAAGCCTACTATGCTTTGTTTGTCGGCTCCTTTGGCGACCCGCTGCGCTTCTACACCGGATTTCAGCAATTCTTCTCCAGCGGCGAAACCAGCGGTTTGCTGAGAGCCATTTACCCCTTCACCGAAAGTCTCGTCACCGCCACGCCCTACATTTTCGCAGGGCTTTCGGTGGCGCTTGGCTTCCGCTGCGGGTTGTTCAACATCGGCGCGGAGGGACAATTCTTCATCGGCGCGCTGACTTCCGCGTTTGTGGGCTACAGCATCACCGGGCTGCCCGCCTTCATTCACCTTCCGCTCGCCATTCTGGCAGGCATGGCAGGCGGCGCACTGTGGGGCACCATCCCCGGCTACCTCAAAGCCCGCTTCGGCGCGCACGAAGTGGTGAACACCATCATGATGAACTGGATTGCCTTCCGCCTCAGCGACTGGCTGCTGAACGGTCCCATGAAGGCTTCCGGCTTCCGTCCGGTCACCCCCAACATCGAACATACTGCCGAACTGCCGCGCTTCTTCCCCGAGCCGCTGCGTTTGAACTGGGGTTTCGTTCTGGCGCTGGTCGTGGCGTACATCGTCTATTGGTTCCTGTTCAAGACCACCCTGGGCTTCGAAATCCGCTCGGTGGGCGCCAACCCCGATGCCGCCCGATACGCCGGCATGAACATCATCCGCAATTTTGTGATGGTGATGGCGCTGGCGGGCGGGCTGGCAGGCTTGGCGGGCGCGTCGCAAGTGCTGGGCGTGGATCACTGGGTGGGACAGGGCTTTTCAGCCGGCTATGGCTTCGACGCCATTGCGCTCGCGCTGTTGGGCAAAAGTCACCCGGCGGGCGTGGTGCTGGCGGCGCTGTTGTTCGGTTTCCTGCGCAGCGGCGCAACGCGCATGCAGTCCATCGCCGGCGTGCCGATTGACATCATCTCGATCATCCAGGGTCTGGTGATCGTGTTCATTGCCGCGCCCGATATTATCCGCTGGCTGTACCGCCTCAAGAACATCAAAGTCGAAGAGACGGTGCTGACGCGCGGCTGGGGCAGTTAGGGAGCAACTCATGACTACAGCAGAAATTGCCATCAATCCAACCCGCGTCCGGCGCGCCCGCATTGCCTACGGCAGCGTGCTGATTGGCGTGGGGTTGTTCATCTTCCTCGTCTTTGGGATGAATACACAACCCGGCGTGCAGACCACTTTCGGCATTGACCTCGCCGGGTCCAACGCGATCTCGGTGCCGGATCTGGTCGTCCCCGCGCAGTTGACGGTGTACCTCATGGCAGGCATTGCGGTCTTCTTCGGCGCATTCCAAATGGCGCGCGGCATTAAATCCACCGGCACGCTGGTTGGCGTGATTGCCGCCACCTTCGTCATCGCCTTCCTCGTCTGGGCGGCGCAAGGCAAGTCCTTCAACCTGACCGGTATGATCAACAGTTCGCTGGTGCGCGCCACCCCCATTGCCCTGGCGGCTCTATGCGGCGTCATCAGCGAACGCTCGGCGGTGATCAACATCGGCATCGAAGGCATCATGCTGTTAGCCGCTCAAACGGCGGTGGTGACTGCCAGCCTGACGAATAATCTGTACATCGGGCTGATCGCCGCCATCCTTGTAGGCGGCTTGCTGGCGGCGTTTCATGCCTATCTCGTCATCCGCTTCAAAGTGGATCAGATCGTGAGCGGCGTCGCCATCAATATCTTCGGAACCGGGCTGACTTCGTTCATCAGTTCGCGCTTTTTGGAAAAGAACACCGACCTGCTGAACAATTCGGGCGTTTTCCCGGTCATCTCCATCCCCGTCCTCGACCGCATTCCCGTCCTCGGTCCCATGCTCTTCCAGAACAACATCGTCGTTTACCTGATGATTCTTGTGGTTGTGGTCATGCACATCATGTTGTTCTACACGCCGTGGGGTCTGCGTACACGCGCGGTGGGAGAACACCCCAAAGCCGCCGACACGCTCGGCGTCAACGTGTATCTGGTGCGTTATATCAACGTCATCGTTGGCGGCATGATTGCCGGATTGGGCGGCGCGTATTTCACCATCGGCTCGGTGGGGCGCTTCGACGAAATCATGACCGCCGGCAAAGGCTTCATCGGGCTGGCGGCAATGATTTTCGGCAAGTGGAATCCGATTGGCGCGTTTACCTCCTCCCTGATCTTCGGTTTCGCCGATTCGCTTCAGGTCAAACTCCAAATCCTGCGCGTGCCAATCCCTTCGGAGTTCCTGCTGATGGCGCCTTACATTGTGACCATGATTGTCCTGACCGGCGTGGTGGGACGCGCCATTCCTCCCGCCGCCGACGGTCAGCCGTATGAGAAGTAGGCTGAGGGGCGGCGCAGGCTGAGGCTGTTGAAACAGGCTGAGGCGGAGTCTGAACCGCTGACCGGCGTCTAAAATGAAAAGAAAACGGGAGTCGTTCCGGCGGCTCCCGTTTTTCATCCCACAGGGTCATTAGGAACAAAGGGGAATGCAAGTACGTCCTGCATGATGTACAATTATCGCGTTGTTTTGAGGAGAAACCATGACTAAATTCATCCGCCCATTTTTCATCCTGAGCGTGTTGTTTGCCCTCGCGCTGGCTTCGTGCAACCTGCCTTCGCGCGCGCCGCAAACGCAGGAGCCGAACGCCATCTTCACCCAGGCGGCGCTGACCGTACAGGCGCAGTTGAGCCAGACGGCAACGCTGGCGCCTTTCAGCACCCCCACCCTGCCGCCTCCGCAGCCGACCAACACAGCGGTCACGTTCCCCACCCTGCCGCCTGTGACGAACACTCCGGCTGTCTCCCCGACCCCGCTCTGCGACCTGGGGCAGTTCGTCAAGGACGTAACCATCCCCGACGGCACCATCTTTGCCCCCGGAGCAACCTTCACCAAGACGTGGCGCCTCCGCAACGCCGGCACCTGCACCTGGTCGGGCTATTCGCTGGTGTTCGACAGCGGCGACTCAATGAACGGCGCCTCACCCATTGCCATTGGCACGGTGGCGCCCGGGCAGGAGGTGGAACTTTCGGTGAATCTCACTGCTCCCGCCACCACCGGCTCCTACCGCGGCTACTGGCGCATTCGCAGCGCTTCCGGCGTGCTCATTCCCATCCTGAACGGCTATCAGGGCAAATCCTTCTTTGTGGATATTAAAGTCGCCGTCGCCAGTTCGGGCTACGACTTCTACACCCGCGCGCCCTCCGCCACCTGGAGCAGCGGCGCCGGCAGCCTCACCTTCGGCGGTCCCGACACCGACGCCAACGGCTTCGTCATGTACAAAGACGGTCAGAAACTCGAAGACGGCACCTTTGGCTCGAAAGTTCTCGAAACCCACCCGCAGTGGGTGAATGACGGCATCATTTCGGGACGCTTCCCCGCCTACACCGTGGTTCAGGGCGAACATTTCACCGCCAAAATCGGCTTCCTTGCCCTGGCAGATGGTTCCTGCGGCGCCGGCAACGTCAAATTCCAGTTGAACTACCGCGAGGGCGGCGGAGCCGTCACCCCGCTTGCCGAATGGACAAAATCCTGCGACGGCACGCTCAAATCGGTGGACGTTGACCTCACCCCGCTCAAAGGCAAAACGGTCGAATTCATCCTCGCCGTTCTGGCAAATGGACCAGCCAGCCAGGACTGGGCTGTCTGGATAAGACCGCAAATCGCCATCCCCTAAAAGAACCAGACGCCCGGCTCCCCGCCGGGCGTTTTCTTGAAGGTATAATCACCCCCCTGAAAAGAAAGGAAAACAATGCACTTTCGAAAAATTACCATTCTCCACCTGCTCCTTGGCATAGCCCTGTTCACCGCTTCATGCGGACCTTCAGCCCAAACCGAGTCGGACATCGCCACCGCCGTCGCCCAAACCGTTCAGGCGCAAACCTCGCTGACGAAAGTGGCGCTTCTTTCCACGCCGACGCCTGCCCCCACCCTCCCAGCCGATTCCACCCCCACAGCCGAGCCTCCCACCGCCACCCCGGCGGCACAGGCAGCGCCCAATCAGTTCTGCACCGCCTCGGCGCTGCTGGTGGGCGAAAACCCGCCCGATAAAACGGTCTATCTGCCCGGCGAATACTTTTGGAAAACCTGGACCTTTGTCAACACCGGCACCTGCACCTGGGATTCCTCCTACAGCCTGGTCTTCTGGAACGGCGAACGCATGGGCGGACTGGTCTCTTACCCGCTCTCGAAGGTTGTCCCGCCCAATGAAACCATGGACATCTCCATCTACCTCCAGGCGCCCGCCGCCGACGGGATGTACACCGGTTACTGGCGTTTCAAAAGCCCCTGGGGCGCAGATTTCGGCTCCGGTCCGCTCAGCAGTTCCTTCTACGTGGAAATTGAAGTCTCGTCCAAACCCAAATATGCCATCACCAGCGTAGAGTATCAACTTGTCCGCGACCCGGCGGAAGGATGCCCCGCCAACGTCCGTTACACCGTCTACGCCACCGTCACCACCAACGGTCCGCTCGAATTCGACTACTACTGGGATCAAAGCGACGGCAACGAAAGCGGCGTCCGCACATTTGCCATGACCCAGGCTGGCAGCAAGACCTTCAGCCGCGAATGGATGATCGGACGCGGCGACAGCCCCAACCCGCGCTGGATCCAGTTCATCGTTACCTCGCCAAAATATCAGGAATACGATAAAGTCACCATCCTCAACAACTGCCCGTAACACACGGCATGTACATTGCACGAACAACACGTCCCGCAGGCATCACAACGATCCCGCGGGACGTGGCATAATAGCCCAAACCTGCTTCTGGAGCAAAAGGAGGAACCCGGCATGAGGCAAATTCCGCTCGACCAGCCCCTCGCCCGCGGGCGCACCGCCGACGTCCACGCCTGGGAGGACGGCTACATTCTCAAACTCTTCCACAACTGGTTCAGCCGCGAAGACATCGAATACGAACAAAGGATTGCGCGCGCCGTCCATGCCAGCGGGGTGAAAACTCCCGCGGTCAGCGACCTGGTCCAGGTCGAGGGGCGAAGCGGGCTGGTCTACGAACGCGTCAAAGGCATCTCCATGCTTGAGATGTTCCAGCAGAAGCCGTGGCGCGTCCTCCAACTCGGGCGAATGCTCGCCCGACTCCACGCGCAGATGCACGCCTGCGTCTTCGAAGCGGATGTCCCTCCTCTGCACAAAAAACTGGAATTCAAGATACGACGCGCGGATGCGCTTCCGACCCCGCTGAAAACTGCCCTGACCGCCCGGCTCCTCGCCCTCCCCGACGGCGACCGCGTCTGCCACGGCGATTTTCACCCCGCCAACGTGCTGATGAACGGCGGCGACGCCACCGTCATTGACTGGATCGACGCCTCGCGCGGCAACCCGCTCGCAGATGTGGCGCGGACGAGCATCATCATTCTTGGCGCGGTGGCGAGCTCACAGATCTCCCAGCCCGCGCTGAAGGTTTTCGTGCGGGTATTTCACTCCGCGTATCTGAAGCATTACTTCCGCCTGCGCCCCGGCAGAGAAGAGGAATACCGCCGCTGGCTCCCCATCGTGGCGGGCGCGCGGCTGAATGAGAATATCCCCGAATTGGAAAAGTGGCTGGTGGGAATGGCAAAGAAAGTGGAGCAATCTTAACAAAAAGGGCGGAGCAATGCTCCGCCCCTACAAAAAATCTCCGCGCTCTCTGTGTCTTTGTGGCTACACTCGCTCCCTATTAAACTGCGTTTCGTAAAGTTGCGAATATAACCCTCCCAACGCGAGCAATTCCTCGTGCGTGCCGCGTTCGACAATCCTCCCTCGATCCATGACCAAAATCAAATCCGCTGCAAGAATGGTGGAGAGGCGGTGCGCGATGACGATGCTCGTACGTCCAGCCATGACGCGCTTCAACGCCTCTTGAATCAACGCTTCGGATTCGCTGTCAAGATGGCTCGTCGCTTCATCGAGAACCAGAATGCGCGGGTCTTTGAGGATGACGCGCGCCAGGGCGATGCGCTGTTTCTCGCCGCCGCTCAGGCGATAGCCGCGCTCGCCCACAATCGTATCGTACCCGTCGGGCAAGCCCATGATGAAGTTATGGATGTTGGCGGCGCGCGCCGCGGCTTCGATCTCCGACTGCGCCGCATCCATCTTTGCATACGTCAGGTTCGTGCGGATGGTGTCGTGGAAGAGATACGTCTCCTGCGTCACCATGCCGATCGCCTGCGAAAGCGATTCGAGCGTCACATCGCGCAGGTCATGCCCGTCAATGCGGACGACTCCACTGGTGGGATCGTACAGGCGCGGGATGAGATACGTCAGCGTGGTTTTGCCTGCCCCCGAAGGACCAACCAGCGCGACCAACTGTCCTGGAGGCGCGATAAAGGAGATTCCCTCCAAAGCGACCTCTCTGGCTTGGGAGGACGCTTCAGACTCCCCTGAGGCGGACGCGTTCTCTTCATCCTTTTTCTTCCCGTTGCCTTTATCTGCCAACGACAAGACCGCGCCGATGTCCTCGTGTCGTCCGTAGCGTTTGACCTGTTTGAGCAGAAGCGACTCGTCCACTTTATAGGTGAACGTGACGTTATCGAATTCGAGTTCGCCGCGCACACCGCGCAGTTCAATGGCGTCTGGCTTCTCGACGATGTCCTGCGGCAGGTCAATGACCTCGAACACGCGCTCGAACGAGACCATGCTGGTCGAAAACTCGACGGGCGCGCCCGCCAATCCTTGCAGCGCGCCGTAGAGTTGACCGAGGTACGAACCGAACGCCACAATGGTGCCGACCGTGAAGACATCGGTGATGACAAAATAACCGCCGAGACCGTAAACCAGCGCCGTGCCAACCGCGCTGACCAGCCCAAAGATGACGAAGAACGTGGAACCGACCACCGCGCGGCGGATGCCGATGTCGCGCACGTTGGCGGCGCGCTCGCGGAAACGTTTTTCCTCCTCGCGCGAACGCCCGAAGAGTTTGACCAACAGCGCGCCGCCGATGTTGAGAGTCTCGTTCATGTGGGCGTTCATCTGCGCGTTCATATCCATTGCCTGGCGGGCGATGTCGCGCAGGACGAGTCCGAGACGCTGCGCGGCGATGATGAAGAGCGGAAGAATCAACACACTGACGACCGTCAGCCGCCACTCGAGCGTGAGCATGACGGCAAGCAGGGCGACCGCCTCGATGAGGTTGGTCACGATGTTGACGATGGTGTTGCTGATGGCGTTCTGCGCGCCGACCACGTCATTGTTGAGGCGCGACATGAGTTCGCCGACTTTGGTGTTGGTGAAGAAACGCAATGACATGCGTTGCAGCCGCGCAAAGAGACTGGAGCGCAAATCGTAGATGACGCCTTCGCCGACGGCCGCGTTCAGGCGGCGTTGAAAAACGTTGACGACGCCCGTCAGTGCGGGAATCCCCAGCAGGGCAATGCCAAGCAGGATGAGTTTGCGGGTATCCTTCGCGGGAATCACCACGTCAATCATGTTGCGGAAGATGAGCGGCGTGAGCAGGGACAAGCCCGTGGTGAGGAGAATCGTCACCAGCATGCCCGCGATATGCCACCAGTATCCGCGCGCGTAGGAAAGGACGCGGAGTAAAAGTTCTCTCGTTACTTTGGGCTTTTCGTCGCCCTGACGCATTGACATCCACCAGCCGTATCCGTGCATGTGTTCTCCTGATCAAATCGTCTCATGGTCGAATAGTCTCATGGTCGTTCGTAGAGCAGCCTTTGAACCATCGGACCGCCTGTCAGACTATACGACCACAAGACTATAAGACCATAAGACTAATCCCGCAACTGGACAAAAGGGGAGGTGAGGTAGAGGGTTACCGAACGAGTTAAGCGAAAAACGGGACTGCGGCGAACATAGTCCCGTTTCGATTTTGCCCATAGGCTTCCGAAGTCTTGGAGACTACGGAAGCCTGGAAAGACTGGCAATTTAGAACAACTTCAGCATCGCTTCGCTTGCCCAGGCAAACAGGGATTGGGGTACAAGGCTGAACACAACGGTAATGACTGCCGTCAAAGCGGTGGTAAGCCCAAGCCAGGTTTCGCGTTCTGTTTCGGGCTCACCGTCCTTCATGTACATGGTGACCACGACGCGCAGGTAGTAGTATGCGGAGATGAGGGAGGTCACCACGCCGATGATGGCAAGGCCGGTGAACCCGCCGGCAATGACAGCCCGGAAGAGATACACTTTGCCGACCAAACCAAGGGTGGGAGGAAGCCCAACCAGCGAGAGCATGAAGACGGTCATGGCGGCGGCGAGGGCGGGGTGTTTGCGTCCGAGACCGGCATAATCGGCGATGGCGAGACCTTTCTCTTCCTTCTTTTCGAGGGCAATGACCACGCTCCATGCGCCGAAGTTGGTGAAGGCGTAGGCAACGAGGTAGAACAAGCCCGCGGCGATGGACACGTCACGGACGGCGGGGTTTCCGTATGGCACAAACGCCATGAGGATGTATCCCGCGTGGGCAATGCTGGAGTACGCCAGCATGCGTTTGATGTCGGTCTGGGAGATGGCGATGATGTTGCCGAGGATCATGGTCAAGGCGGCGAGCGCCCAAAGGACAGCGGTCATGTCCACGGCAATGGAGGGGAAGGCGGCGGCGAAAACGCGCAGCAGAGCGGCAAAGCCCGCAATTTTGGCGCCCGATGCCATGAAGCCGGTGACCGCCGTCGGCGCGCCCTGATACACGTCGGGCGTCCACATGTGGAAGGGAACGGCGGCAACCTTGAAGCCGAATCCGACGAGGACGAGAGCCGCCCCAATGGTCAGGAGCAGCGTCGAGGTCCCGTTTGAGGCGGATTGGGCGATGGCGTAGAGGTTGGTGGAGCCGCTCGCGCCGAAGATGAGGGCAGTCCCATAGACGACAAATCCCGTGGCAAAGGCGCCGAGCAGGAAGTATTTCATCCCCGCTTCTTCGGAACTGAGTTGCGGACGGGCAAAGGCGGCAAGGACGTACAAGGGAATAGAGAGCAGTTCGAGGGCGATGAAGATCATGATGAGGTCGGCGGCTTGCGCCATGAGCATCATGCCGCTGACGCTGAAGAGCAGCAGGGTGTAGTATTCGCCGCGCTCGATGCCCATGCGCTTGATGTAACCGTGCGCGATGGCGATGCCGAGGATGCCGCTGACGAGAAGCAGGGCATTGACGAAGGTCGAGAAGCCGTCGAGCGCCGCCATGCCGAAGAAGCCCGTTTGTTCGATGCCAATCTGCGAGAGGGTAAAGCCCAGCGTAACCGCCAGCCCCAGGGCGGCGAGCAGGGCGGTGAGGCTCTTGCGCTCTTTCGGGATGAAGAGGTCCGCCAGCAGGAGGACACATGCCCAGGCAGTGAGCAGGATGTAGGGGGTGAGAACTTGGTAATCTTGAGGTGTCAGGTTCATAGCATTCAGCCGTTGGCGATTAGCGGTCAGCCGTGTTCAACCAGCCGCGAACAGCCTTAAGGGATGGGCAGCATTCCGACAAGATGTTCAACCGCCGGCGCCATGAGGGCGAAGAACGGCTTGGGGTACAAACCAATCCAGAAGATGAAGAGGAGCAGAGGGGCGACGGTGACAATTTCGCGCCAGTTCAGGTCGCGCAGAGCGTGACCGTGTTTTTTGACTTCGTCCACAATTTCGCCCTGCGGGCCGAGGAACATCTTCTGGAACATGTAGAGGATGTACACTGCCGCCATGATGACGCCCAGCGCCGAGGCGATGGCATAAGCGGTATTGCCGATGGCTTGCGAGCCGAACGCGCCCAGCAGGATGGTGAACTCGCCCACGAAGCCGTTCAAGCCGGGCAAGCCCATCGAGGAGAGCGAGACGATCAACATGATCGAGCCGAAGACCGGAGTGATCTTCCACAAGCCGCCATAGACCTTGATTTCGCGGGTGTGGGTCTGTTCGTAGATCATGCCGACGAGGAGGAACAACGCGCCCGTGCTGAGACCGTGGTTGATCATCTGCAAAATGGCGCCGGCAATGCCCTGCGGGTTCATCGCAAAGAGACCGAGCATGACAAAGCCGAGATGGCTGACGGAGGAGTAGGCAACCAGTTTTTTGACGTCCTTTTGGGCGTAGGAAACCATCGCGCCGTAGAGGATGCCGATGGTGGCAAAGAGCGCAATCCACGGGGCGGCGCGGACAGCCGCTTCGGGGAAGAGGGGCAGGTTGAAGCGCACAAAACCGTAGGTGCCCATCTTCAGCAGGACGCCGGCAAGGATGACGGAACCGGCGGTCGGCGCTTCGACGTGGGCATCGGGCAGCCACGAATGCAGGGGCCACATCGGCACTTTGATGGCGAAGGCGGCGGTGAACGCCAGGAACAACCACCATTGAATGTTCGCGGGAATGTTACCCAGCGCAACCAGGTCTGGCACGGAGAAGGTGCCGCCGTAGATGCCGAGCCACAGGATGGCTAACAGCATGAGGATGGAGCCAGCCATGGTGTAGAGGAAGAACTTGATGGCGGCGTAGATGCGGCGCGGTCCGCCCCAGATGCCGATGAGGAAGTACATCGGCACGAGCGTGAATTCCCAGAAGATGTAGAACAGGAACAAATCCTGCGCCAGGAAGACGCCCATCATGCCCACTTCGAGCAGGAGGAAGAAGATCATAAAGTCCTTGACGCGCTCCTCGATGGCAGTCCACGTGGAGAGGATGGAAATCGGCGTCAGGAAGGCGGTCAGCAAAACGAGCAGGATGCTCAAGCCGTCAATGCCGAGGAAGTATTGGATGTTCCAACCGGCGACGGTGATCCAGTCGTAGCGGGCAACCAGCTGCAGGTTCACGTTCGAGGCGTCGAACATCGCCAGCACCCAGAGAGAGATGCCGAACGTGACCAGCGAGGTCATCAGCGCCGCCCAGCGGATGATGTTCTTCGCTTCGGCGTTGATGAAGAGGATGACGAGAACGCCCAGCAGCGGAAAGAAGGTCAGCAAAGTGAGAGGTTGCAGAAGAAATTCCATGTTCAATCCTTTAGATCGAAGGTCGCAGGTTGAAGGTTCGGGAATGAACCGACCTTCTCCTATTTCACGATCAAATATCCGAGAATAAGGACAACGCCCAGCAGGACGGAGAGCGCGTACGAGCGCACGAATCCGTTCTGGACCTTGCGCATGCTTGCCGAAAGGGACTGCGCCGCCGCCCCGAGCCAGTTCGCAAAGGCGTCAATGCCTTTCTGGTCGGCGTAGAGGTTGAGGGCGGTGTTGCTCAGCCAGTTGTAGGTTCCCGCAATGACGGTTTCGTGGAACCAGTCGTGCCAGAAGCGCCAGTCAACGACATCGGCAAGGAAGTAGGACAGTTTTTTGAACGGGTTGATGATGACGGCGAAGTAGCCTTCATCCACGAACCATTTGTTTTCCATGCCGGTAAAGATGAAGCCGAGCGGTTTCTTCAACGGGTCGGGCTGACCGGCTTTGAGCGGGCTGCGTCCGTAAATCAGCCAGGAGATGAGGATGGCGAGGAGCGCGAGGAGAGTGGAGACGCCAGCCACCTGCAGGTTGAGCGGAAGGGCTTCCACTTCGCGCAGGGTGTATCCCAGCCAGTGACCAAGTTGATGGAAGCCTTCGAACGGCAGGTTGAGCGCGCCGCCAAGCAGGGAAAGCGCCGCCAGCGCCATCAACGGGACGGTAATGATGGGCTTGCTCTCCTCGGCGTGGGCGGCGGCTTCATGCCGCGGTTCGCCAAAGAAGACCATCCACACCTGCCGCCCCATGTAGAAGGCGGTGAAGAAGGCGGCAATGCTCAGGAGGGCATAGACGGCTGGGTAGTGCAATTTGGCGTCGAGCAAAATTTCATCCTTCGACCAGAACCCCGCAAACGGGACGATTCCCGCCAGCGCCAGCGTGCCGATCATGTACAGCCAGAAGGTGACCGGCATGGTCTTGCGCAGCCCGCCCATGTTGCGCATGTCGCCGGGGTCGAAGACCTCATGTTCGTCGCGGCTCTCGTGTTTTTCCTCCTTCCTCTTTCCTTTGCCATGCTTTTCATTCTGGTGATGCGCGTGTTCCGCATGGTGATGTCCGCGTTCCAATCCCAGAATCACCGAGCCAGCCGAGAGGAAGAGCAAGGCTTTGAAGAAGGCATGCGTCACGAGGTGGAACATGCCCGCCACAAAAGCGCCCATGCCCACCGCGGCAACCATGAAGCCCAATTGCGAGATGGTGGAGTATGCCAGCACTTTTTTGATGTCGTATTGCCCGACGGCAATCGTCGCGGCAAACAGGGCGGTGATGGCGCCGGTCATCGCCACGATGTACTGCGCCTGCGGCGCGAGCGTATAAAGTTCCGCCGAGCGCGTGATGAGATAGACGCCCGCCGTCACCATCGTGGCGGCATGGATGAGCGCCGAGACCGGCGTGGGACCTGCCATCGCATCGGGCAGCCAGACGTAGAGCGGAATCTGCGCCGATTTGCCCGCCACGCCAACCAGCATGAAGAGCGTAATCGCCACAATCACACCGGGCGCAACGGTGTGCGCGGCTTCGAAGACTTCATCGAACTGAAAACTGCCAAACGCCCAGAACATGATGAAGGCGGCGATGAGAAAACCAAAGTCGCCCACGCGGTTGGTGACGAACGCCTTCTTGGCGGCGTTCGAGTTTGCCCAGGAAGGTCTGCCCAGCGTGTCCATGTCGTACCAGAAGCCGATGAGCAGGAAGGAGCAAAGCCCCACCCCCTCCCAGCCGACGAACAGCATCAGGTACGAATCGCCGCTGACCAGGATCATCATCATGGCGATGAACAGGTTGAGGAAAACGAAGAAGCGGCGGAACCGTCCGGGGTCCTGTTTGAAGCGCACGTCTTCGTGCATGTATCCGATGGCGTAGATGTGGATGAGAGTGCCGACGCCCGAAACGACCAGCATCATCGTGGTCGAGAGCGAGTCGACGCGGAACGCCCAGTCGAGTTCGAGCCTGCCGATGTGAATCCACTCAAGGAAGGGGACGGTCACCGCCTCGCCGTGGCCTGCCGCCAGCGACCATGCCAGCAGCACGCTGACAACGAATGACGCGCCCGAAGCCAGGCTTGCAACCGTGCCGATCGCCTTTTCGCTGAACCTGCCGCCAAAGATGATGTTGATGAGCAAGCCGATGACCGGCGCAAAGACCAGCCAGGGGGCAAGGAAGAAATATCCTGTGGTTACTGTTTCGCTTAAGTGCATAACTTCTCCGAGGGGCGTAATGGTGATATGGTAACGACCAACTACAACTTACGCATCACCCTTTCAACGAACTCATCTGATCCACGTCAATGCTGTGCTTGGTTTTGAAGATTTCGACGATAAGCGCCAGCCCCACCGCCACTTCTGCCGCCGCAACCGCAATGACAAAGAACACAAAGACCTGCCCGCTGAACGATTTCAGCGCACTGCTGAACGCTACAATGGCAAGGTTTGCCGCATTCAACATCAGTTCGATGGACATGAAGATGATGAGCGCGTTTCGGCGGATGAGCACGCCCGCCACGCCGATGGTGAACAATACTGCCGAGAGGATGATGTAATATTCGACAGGGATCATGAGTTCTGCCCGCCTTTCTCCCTCCGCACCAGCACGATGACGCCGATCATGGCAACCAGCAAAAGGACGGACGTCGCCTCGAAGGGCAGAAGGTAGTCGTTGAACAACGTCAGCGCCATGGAGCGCAGGTAATCCACGGTGTTGACCTCCGCCCCCGGCGGCAGCACACTTCCCAGGGGGCGCGCCTTGGTCCACAACAGGTAAATGGATTCCAGCGCCAGAATCGCCGCCAGCGTGATTGCCAGCGGTTTCTGCCAGGGAAGCACGCGGCTGTCGGGCAGTCGTTCCGCGCCGAGCAGCATGATGACGAACAGGAACAGCACCATGATGGCGCCCGCATAGACGGTGATCTGCGCCATGGCGATGAACGGCGCTCCCAGCAGCAGGTAGAACACCGCCACCGTCACGAAGTTCAGCACGAGGAACAACGCCGAGTAAACAGCGTTCCTGCTGGTCAGCATACCCAGCGCGGTCGCCACGGCAACGAGGGCAAGGATGATAAAGAGGATGAGGTCAATGGTCATAGTCGCTCCCAGTGTTCAGTAATCAGTGATCAGTTATCAGTCACTGATTATTGATCACTGATTACCGCTTACTAGTCTTCAGGGTCTTTCATCTGCGGCACCGACCGCGTGAAGGCGCCCGGTTCCACCTTGCGCGGCGTCGCCATTTCGACGGACGGGACCGGCTCCAACAGCATTTCCTTGGTGTAGATCGCCGAGCGGCGGTCGTAGAAGGAGAGTTCGTAGTTGTCGCCCAGAACAATCGCCTCGGTGGGACAGGCATCCTCGCAAAAGCCGCAGTAGATACAGCGGAGCATGTTGATTTCATACGTGGAGGCGTAGCGTTCGCCGGGCGAGAAGCGTTTCTCGTCCGTGTTTTCGGAGGCTTCCACGAAGATGGCGTCTGCAGGGCAGGCGGCGGCGCACAGCGAACATCCAATGCACTTTTCCAGCCCGTTTTCGTAGCGCTTCAGCACGTGACGTCCGCGGAACCGCGGGCGCACGGGCCGTTTCTCTTCGGGATACTGATAGGTGACCGGCTTCTCCAGCGCCATCTTGAACGTGGTGCCAAGACCACGCAGCAACTCAACCAGGGGATCAAACACGCCCATAGGCTTTTCTCCTCAACTCACGGTAGATGACCGCAACAGTAAATAAACCAACCACAATCGAAACCACCGGGATTGCCCAAAAATACAGCGCGCTGCCAGACATTTCCGTCAACAGGATGCCCGCCGCCGTAATGAACGCAATCGCCAGCGAAAGCGGAAGCAAAATCTTCCAGCCGAACGCCATCAGGCGGTCGTAGCGGATGCGGGGCCAGGTGGCGCGCACCCAAATCATTACGAACAACAACAGGATGATTTTGACGATCATGTAAATCGGTCCCAGCCAGGGGAAGCGATCCACAAACGGACCGAGATAGCCGCCAAAGTACAACGTCGCCAGAATGGCGCTCACCACGATCATCTTCTGGTATTCCGCCATGAAGAACAGGGCAAACTTCATGCCCGAATATTCGGCGTGATATCCGGCGGTCAGTTCCTGCTCGGCTTCGGGCATGTCGAACGGAGCGCGGTTGACCTCCGCCAGCGTCGCAATCCAAAAGATGACCGCGCCCACCGGCTGAACCACCACGAACCACAACCCCCGCTGCGCCTCGACAATATCGAGCATGCGCATCGAATTGGCAAGGATGATGGACGTGGCAAACGAAAGCCCCAGCGCCAGTTCATACGAAATCATCTGCGCCGAAGAACGCAGACCGCCCAGCATGGCATACTTGTTGTTCGAAGACCAGCCCGCCAGCACAATGCCATACACCGCAATCGAAGCGATGGACATCAGATACAACACCCCCACATTGATGTCGGCAATCGAAAGGCGGATGACGCGCCCAAACATCTCGATGGCAGGTCCCCAGGGGATGACCGCCGCAATGATGAGCGAAGGGATCATCGTGATGACCGGCGCCCAAAAGAACAGCGTCTTATCCGCTTTGGCAGGGACGAGTTCTTCCTTGAAAATCAGTTTGACCGCGTCGGCAATGGGCTGGAGCAAGCCCTCAGGTCCCGCGCGATTCGGACCGATGCGCGCCTGAATACGCGCCAACGCGCGCCGTTCATACCACGTCAGGTAGGCAAACCCGGTCAGCAATCCCAGGGTCACCACCAGCGATTTAATCAACCATTCGAGCCAGAGAGACCAATCCGATAGCATCATTTCACCTTTACCGCCGCAGGTTCACGGATCGCCAGCCCCATCGAACGCGGGATCAGCGCCACGCCCACAGAAATCGTGTCGGTCAATTTCACCACCGCTTCGCCGCTCACGCCGTTGAAACTGACGCTCACCTTCCAGCCTTCCTCCACACCCAGGCTCTTCGCCGTCTCCGGATGCAGGACAACCCTTGCCTCGCCGATGCGCTGATGCAGCAACTCGGAGGGCAGGACGGTCGTGCCGCGGTCGTACAACTTCGTGACCGGCACCGCCAGCAATTCCTTCTCCTTGGGACGGACAACCGCTTCTTTCTCGACCCTGGGGATGCTCACCTTTTCCCCGCGCGTTGCCGCCGCCGACAACTGCGCCCCCATCCCCTGCGTGTTCTCGTAGGTTGTGCCGCCGTAGTACAAATCTTCGCGTCCCACGATGGGCCACTGCGGGCGGACCTCCGCCAGCCTGGCATAGTTCAACCCTTCGAACGATTTGACCGACGCCGCCAGAATGTCGAACACCGCCGAAACCGACGTCCCCTCCAGGACGATGCCCATGTGACGCGCAATCTGGGATGTGATGGCAAAATCCGCCTTTGCCTCGCCCGTGACCGGCACGGCGGGGTAAAAACGCTGTACGCGGCGGTCGCCGGAGGTCAGCGTCCCTTCGCGCTCGGTGAACGCCTGCGCCGGCAAAACGACATCGGCAATCTCTGTGGTGGCGGTGTTCATCACATCCTGCACCACAACGAACTCCGCGCCTTCGAGCGCCTTTGCCAGTTTCGGGTCGTCCGCCGCGGGGTCGGCGCCGGCGATGTACACCGTCTTGCCCTTGAGCGCCTTTGCCAGGTCTTCTTCCACCTCGAAGCCCATCTCCCAGGCGCCCTGGTCGTTTGCGCGCCCCCAAACGCCGATGAGACCGTTGTTGGGTTTGCCGGTGAAACCGTTGTCGTGCAGCAACTTCGCGCAGGCGGAGGCAAGTGCCGCCGAGCCGGAAACGCCCAAACCGTCACTGCCGTACAGGATGACAGCATTCTCCGATTTCAGGAACGTGTCGCCGATTTTTCCCTTTTTGCCGAGGTCGCTCACCGCTTTGACCTCGTCGCCATAGGCATAGCGGACGGCAAACGAGGCGTAACGGTCGAGTTTGGTTTCGCGGGCGTTCATCACAATCAGGTTTGCGCCGCGCGCCGCCGCCTGTTTGACGCGCAGATACCAGACCGGCGCCTCTTCATACAGGTCGGAGGCGACGACGACGATTGTCGTCCCTGCGCCCATCGCGCCGAAGTTCGTCCCCTCGCCCACGCCCACGAGCGAGGTCAATTCGCCGCCGCCCATGTGCGAGTACAGGTATGCCTTGCCTTCGGCATGTTCGGCGAGCGATTTCAGGTTGAACAGGTCTTCGTTGGCGAGCCTGCCCGAAGCCAGAATGACAAAGTTCTTTTTCGCCTTCTGGAAGTTTTCGGCGGCAAGGCGGGTGGCGGCATCCCACGAGGCGCGGGTGAGTTTGCCGTCTTTGCGAATCATGGGTTTGGTCAGGCGGTTCTTTCCTTCGGTGTAGTGGTAGGCAAAGCGTCCCTTGTCGCACAGCCAGATTTCGTTGACTTCTTCATTCTGGCGCGGCATGACGCGCTTGACGACGATCCTGCCGCCCGCCTTTGCTTCGCGGCGCGTGTTCAGGGTGGTGTTGCACCCCACCGGGCATTGCGTGCAAATCGAAGCGTGCGCCTGCAATTCCCAGGGGCGCGCGCCGAAGCGGAAGTCGGCAGTGGTCAGCGCGCCGACCGGGCAGATGTCGGTGGTGTTGCCGGAGAAAACCGAATCAAAGCCGGGGTCTGAGAAAGAGACGATTTGGGTGGCGCGTCCGCGTTCGTCGAAGCCGATGACCGGGTCGCCGGCGATTTCATCCTGAAAACGAATGCAGCGCGCGCATTGGATGCATCGCTCGCGGTCGAGCCAGATGAGTTCGCCCAGCGGCACCTGCTTGTCGAGGTGCATCTTCTCGTCGTAGAGGAAGCGGCTCTTGCCGGGACCGTAAGCCATGGTCAGGTTCTGAAGCGGGCATTCGCCGCCCTTGTCGCAGATGGGGCAGTCGAGCGGGTGGGAGGTGAGCAGGAATTCGATGGTGCCTTTCTGCCCTTCCACTGCCTTTTGCGAACGGGTCAATACCACCATGCCTTCCTCGACCTTGTTGGTGCAGGCGGTTTCGAGTTTGGGCATGAATTGAATCTTCGGCGCGCCGTTTTCCATCACGAATTGCCCGGTGGCTCGGTCGCGCACGGGACGACCGATTTCCACGAGGCACATGCGGCACATGCCGACCGGTTCGAGTTTGGGGTGATGGCAGAAAACGGGAATATCAATGCCTGCCATTTTGGCGGCGTCTGCCACCACAGTCCCTTCGGGCACGGTGACTTGTTTTCCATCAATGGTTAATGTGACTTGTTTTGCCATAAACATTCCTGTGCGTATTCCGCACGCTCTGGTGCGGCGGGCGGAAGAGACCGCCTGTTACGCAAACGTTATGCTTTTACTGCTTTGTCGAAATCCTGACGGAAGCGTTCGATGCCGGTGACGACCGCCATGGTGGAAAATTCGCCGAGGGCGCACAGGCATTTGCCCTGCATTTGTTTGGCGACGTTCAACAGCAAGTCCACATCGGCGCGGGTGGCGCGTCCTTCGTGGATGCGCTCGGTGAGGTGCGACATCCAGTAGGTGCCTTCGCGGCAGGGGGTGCACTTACCGCACGATTCGTGACGGAAGAAGTGGACGGTTTTGTTGATGAGCCAGTCCATCGAGACGGTATCGTCCACGACGATGACGGAGGCGGAGCCCAGGTCTGCGCCGAGGGTGCGGACGGTGGCATAGTCCATGGGGGTGTCGAGGACTTTTTCGTCGTCCACCAGGATGAGGGAGGAGGATGCGCCCGCCGGCATGATGGCTTTGACTTTGCGCGAATCCTGCACGCCGCCGCCATGTGTGTAAATCAGTTCGCGGAAGGTGGTGCCAAAGGGCAGTTCGTAGTTGCCGGGCTTGCGCACACGCCCCGAAAGCGAGAAGATTTTCACGCCGGCGCTGTCGGCGGTGCCCATGGATTTGTACCATTCCGCGCCGTTGGCAAGGATGAGGGGGACGTTGGTCAGAGTTTCGACGTTGTTGACGATGGTGGGTTTGCCATAAAGACCGTAGGAGGGCGGGAAGGGCGGGCGCACGCGCGGCTGTCCGCGTTTGCCTTCGATGGATTCGAGCATGGCGGTCTCTTCGCCGCAGATGTAGGCGCCTGCGCCGAGGTGGGTGAAGATTTTGAGGGAGTAGTCGGTGCCAAACAGGTTTTTGCCGAGGAGCCCCGCCGCTTCCATTTCCGCGATTTTTTCATCGAGGAAGGCGGCAATCTGCCAGAATTCGCCGCGCAGGTAAACGTAAGCGGTGTGGGCGCCGACGGCGTAGGAAGCAATGGCGACGCCCTCCAAAAACTGGAAGGGGTTGTTCTCCATGATTTCGCGGTCTTTGAAAGTGCCCGGTTCGGATTCATCGGCATTTGCCACCACGTAATGGGGCCAGTTCTTGTTGTCAATGAACGACCACTTCATACCGGTGGGAAAGCCGGCGCCTCCGCGCCCGCGCAGACCGGAGTTTTTGACCACCTCGGTCACTTCGTTGGGCTTCATCTTTGTGACCGCGTTTCGGAATGCCTCGAAGCCGCCGTTCTTTTTGTAGACTTCGAGTGTGTGGATATTGGGAATATCGCGATGACGTAAAAGAATATGTGCCATAGGTCTCTATTCTGCGAGAGGAATGATTTTTCCTTCGCGGCGGGCCACTTCGATAATCAAACTCGAATCATCTTCCTGGTACTGCTTTTCACCAACCGGAATGGGTTCAATTCGACTATCAACATGTGCAGCGATCCGCCATAGTTTACTCGCCTGTTTATATGTGCGGCGTTTGTCGTAAAGCGGTGAAACCACCAACAAATCAATATCGCTCCA
>DAOUBY010000266.1:0-5592 GCA_034432325.1 Anaerolineales bacterium | reverse complement strand
CAGGCGGCAGAGACCGCCAAATATCAAAGCGTTTGCTGACGCGGAAAAGGAACCGAAATGACAGACATCAAGGAATTTGGCGAACGGCTGGTCGGAAACCTGGAACAGGTCATCGTTGGCAAGCGGCATTCGCTGGAACTGGTGGTCATCGGCTTGCTGTGCCAGGGACACATCCTGATCGAGGATGTGCCCGGCGTTGGCAAGACCATGCTGGCGCGCAGTCTGGCAAAGTCGCTCGACTGCACCTTCAGCCGCATCCAGTTCACGCCCGACATGCTCCCCAGCGACGTGACCGGCGTCTCCATCTACAACCAGCAGAAGCGGGTCTTCGAGTTTCGCCCCGGTCCAATCATGGGACAGATTGTGCTGGCAGACGAGGTCAACCGCGCCACGCCCAAAACGCAAGCCGCTTTGCTCGAAGCGATGGAGGAACGTCAGGTCACCGTGGATGGGGTGACGCATCTGCTCGAACAGCCGTTCATGGTGCTTGCCACCCAGAACCCCATCGAATACGAGGGGACGTTCCCGCTCCCCGAAGCCCAACTCGACCGCTTCCTGATGCGCGTGCGCCTCGGGTATCCCTCGGCGTCGGAGGAGATGAAAATCATGAGCGGTCAGCAGATGCGGCATCCGATCGAGACGCTCAAGCCGGTGGTCAAGGTCAAAGACCTGCTGGCGGCGGTCAAGGCGGTGCGCCAGGTCTTCGTCTCTCCCGCCGTTCAGCGTTACATCATTGATTTGGTGGGGCGGACGCGCCAGAGCAACGATGTGTATCTGGGCGCCAGTCCGCGCGGAAGCCTGGCGTTGTTCCGCGCCGGGCAGGCGCGCGCCGCCCTCAACGGGCGCGACCACGTCCTGCCCGATGACATCAAAGCGCTGGCGATCCCCGTGCTGGGGCATCGCGTCATTGTCTCGCCGTCGGCGCGTTTGCGCGAGTTGAGCGCCGACCGCATCGTGGATGAAATCCTGCACAGCACGCCGGTGCCGGGCGGCGATTACAAAGCCTCCGCCGGCGCCCGGCAGGCGCGGCAGTCCACGCAGGGCAAGGCAAAGTGACTCCTGGGCGCATTCTCGTCCTCCTGCTTCTTGCCGTCGGCGGAATCGGCACGCTGGTCAACGGCTCGGTTTACTACGTGCGCCTGCTCTACCTCGGCGGTTTACTGCTCGTCATCGCCTGGCTGTTGACGGTCACCGCCCTGCGCGGCGTCACGGTGGAGCGGCGCGCCCGCACCTCCCGCGCCGGCGTGGGCGACATCCTGGAAGAACATTTCGAAATCATCAACAACAGCCGCATCATCAAACTCTGGCTGGAAGTGGTCAACGAGACGAAGATTCCCAACGCCGGCGGCTCGCGCATCGTCACCCTTTTGCGCGGACGGCAGCGCCGCTCCTACACCGCCCGCACCTGGCTCACCTCCCGCGGCGGATTCACGCTCGGTCCCACCACCATCACCTCCGGCGACCCCTTCGGCATCTTCCAGACCTCGAAACGCTTCCCCGCCAGCGGGCGGCTGGTGGTGTTTCCCATGCTCTTCCCTGTGCGCGAATTTCTCGCTCCGCCGGGGCTTTTGCCAGGCGGAAAAGCCATCCGCCGCAAATCCATTGACATCACCCCTCACGCCGCCGGCGTGCGCGAGTACGTGCCCGGCGACCCGATGAAGCGCATCCACTGGACCTCCACCGCCCGCCGCGGACGTCTCATGGTCAAGGAATTCGACCAGGACCCGCAGGCGGAGGTCTGGTTTTTCCTCGACACACACAAAAACGTACACACCGCCAAACCTGTTGCCCGCGGCGAAGCGCCGCCGGTGGAAGACGTGTTCTTCATTCGCCGCCGCAAGGTCAAACTGCCGCCCTCCACGCTGGAATATGCCGTCAGCATCACCGCCTCGCTGGCGCACTACTTCATCGAACAGCGGCGTTCCGTTGGGCTGGTGACCGCTTCCGAACATGAGTTCGAGGTCATCCCCGCCGAACGGAGCGAGCGGCAGGAGGGGAAAATCCTCGAAGCGCTGGCGTTCTTGCAGGGCGAAAGCGCCATCACCCTGCCCAGCCTGGTCTCGGCGCAGGCGGCGCAGATGCCTCAGGGGAGCAGCGCCATTCTCGTCACGCCGATGGTTTGGCAGGAACTGCTCCTGGCGGTGGACAGCCTCCAGCGCCGCAGCCTGCGCCCGGTCGTCGTCCTGCTGATGGCGCAGTCCTTTGGCGGGCGGCAGAGCAACGAAGACCTCGCCCGCGCACTGCTGGAGCGCAATGTACCGGTCTGCCCGGTCTATTGCGAAGCCGATCTTTCCGAAACCCTCTCCAGTTTTACAGCCAACACTTTCTCACAGGAGTTTTCATGGCGACAACCCGTATTGTCACACTTGACCTGAACTTTCAGGGACGTCCGCATGCCATCGCCGCCTATTTGATTCGACAGGGCGACGCGGTGGTGCTCATTGAAAGCGGACCCGGCTCGACTCTTTCCGCGCTGGAGGCGGGTCTGGCAAAGGAGGGGTTATCTCCCCGCAATGTGACCCACGTCCTGCTGACGCACATTCACCTCGATCATGCCGGGGCGGCGGGCTGGCTGGCGCGGCAGGGCGCGCAGATTTTTGTGCATCCCGTCGGTGCGCCGCACATGCTCGACCCTCAGCGTCTGCTGGCGAGTGCGGCGCGCATCTACGGCGAGCGGATGGAGTCGCTGTGGGGGGAGTTTTTGCCGGTGCCGCAGAGTCAACTCCAGGTCCCGAAGGATGCGGAAGAGATCGTCATTGGGTCTCTGAGATTTTTGCCCCTCAACACGCCCGGTCATGCCGAGCATCATTATTCCTATCTGTTCGAGGATGTGGTGTTCAGCGGAGATGTGGGCGGGGTGCGCATTCCGGGGTATCCATATTTGCGTGTGCCCATGCCGCCGCCCGAACTGCACCTCGAACGCTGGCATGAGAGCCTCGCCCGCCTGCGCCGCGAGAAGGCTGCGCACATCGCCCCGACTCACTTCGGCATGTTCGATGATCCCGACTGGCAGTTGAATGAAGTGGAAAAGGGATTGACCGCCGCCTCGCGCTGGCTGGAGGAGGTCATGCCTTCCAACCCGTCCATCGAGGAATTGCGCGAGCGTTTCACTGCCTGGATGCGCTCGGAGGAGGAGAAGATGGGCATGGACGCCGAGGTGGCGCAAGCCTATGAACTGGCGAACCCGCCCGGCATGAGCGCAGACGGTCTGATGCGGTATTGGAAGAAGGTGCGGACGGGAGGGTAAGAAACGTGAGTTCGGAATAAGGTTTGAATTCAGATGCAGCGACACGTCATTAGAAGAGTTGCGCGCACAACAAATGCTGCCTATTTTCTCTTCGGCGGCAGGGGGATGAGCGCCGGCGTCCGCGCTTTGTACGCTTGATATTCCGCTTCGTTTCCCCACTTTTGGTCGGCTCGCTTTTCGAGCAGTGGGATTCCGCTGATGCGGGTGAGCAGGAGAATGATGAAGACGGGCGAGACGAGCGTGGCATACTGCCAGCCGCGCAGGACGGGCAGGGCAATGAGCGCTGCGCCAATCCACAGGACGATTTCGCCGAAGTAGTTCGGATGCCGCGACCATGCCCACAGTCCGCTGTTGATGAACCTGCCCTTGTTTTCGGGTTTGGCGTTGAAGGCGCTTTTCTGGCGGTCGGCGATGACCTCGATGGCGAAGCCCGTCAGCCAGAGGAGGAAGCCGAGGAGGGCGAAGAGGTCCAGGTCCAGCCTGAGGGTGGAGGTGATGGCGGCTAAGGCGGCGGCGAGGGAAAAGGTCACCCAAAGCCCCTGCAGTGTCCAGGTCAACAGGAAGCGCCCGAAGGATTCTTTGAGTTCACGAAAGCGGCGGTCTTCTCCGGCGGCGCGGATGCGCAGGAAGAGGAAGGATGCGAGACGAACCGCCCAAACGATGACGATGCCTGCCAGCAGGAGGGAACGGGCGTCGAGGTTGGGGGTCGAAAGCGCTGCCAGCAGCGTCACGGTGATATAGGTGATGCCGCCGGTCAGGTCGTAGAATTTTTCGGTGCGCTTGAGCCAGGCGGGGATGAAGGCGATCCACTGGATGAGGAACGCCGCGGCGACGCAGAGGGCGTAAATGGGAATGCCCGCAACGGCGTACCCGCCCTGCGACCCTGCGGCTGCCAGCCCCGCCCCAAGCAGGACGGAAACGAGCGTGCCAATCAGGGATTGAATCTCAGTTTTGTTCATGGGAGACCTTTTGTATTAGGACTTACGCAAAACTTTGCGTAGAGCGCGTTCTCCAACGCGCTGGGCAGGTAATTGGCGTTAGAGAACGCCGATTACGCGTAAGTTCTATGTATAATTGCCGCGTGTTTGCCGCAGTTGGCGGTTGATTGTAGTGGATTATACGCCGTCTGCTCTTGATCTGCAGACCGCCGGACAAATATCACTGCAAGACGGTGACGATTCAGACGGGTCAAATTTGCACGGAGAGGCTATACTCACACTGGAAGGAGTTGGACTGAAATGAAACATTTTCTCGCAGTATCGGATCTTTCATCGGAAGAAGTGCAGGATTTGCTCGACCTGGCTGTCAGGTTGAAGGAGGAACATTTCAAGAAGGGCAATCCGCCGTATTTCAAAGGCAAAGTGCTGGGGATGATCTTTCAAAAGCCCAGCCTGCGGACGCGCGTGTCGTTCGATATGGCGATGCGTCATTGCGGCGGCGATGCGCTCTACCTTTCGCCGAATGAAATCGGGCTGGGCAAGCGCGAAGCCATCTCGGATATTGCCCGCGTGATGTCGGGGTATGTCCAGGCGTTGATGGCGAGGGTGTTCGATCACGCGCATGTGCTGGAACTTGCCCGCTGGTCTGAAATCCCGGTCATCAACGGCTTAAGCGATTACAATCACCCCTGTCAGGCAATGGCAGATGCGCTCACCATTCAGGAGAAGTTCGGCAAAGGGAAAGGGTTGAACGTCACATTTGTTGGGGATGGGAACAATGTGGCGGTTTCTCTCATGCACGTCTCGGCAAAACTGGGCTGGAACTTTACGATTGCCAACCCGGAGGGATATGACCTTGCGCCGCGCGCCGTTGAAATTGCAAAAGAGATTGCCAAAGAAACCGGCAGCAAACTGACCTTCCTGCGCGACCCGCACGAGGCAGTGAAAGGCGCACATGTCATCTACACCGACACCTGGACTTCGATGGGGCAGGAGGAGGAAGCCGCCCGGCGCGAGAAGGTCTTCCCGCCCTATCAGGTCAACGCGCAGTTGGTCAGCGAGGCGGAGAAGGACGTAATCGTCATGCACTGCCTGCCGGCGCACCGTAACCAGGAACTGACCGACGACGTGGCGGACGGTCCGCATTCGGTCATCTTCCCGCAGGCGCACAACCGCCTCCACGCGCAAAAGGCGATTCTGGCAAGGCTTTTTGGAGTACTATAAGGATGAGGATTGGAGATTGGAGATGAGGCATCTCCTTTCTCTTTCTTAACTGACTGACGTTACGCATTTCATTCGTGCCGCGACATTCATGTCGCCTGAAACCGCGAGATACCCTTCGGCAGGCTCACCTGTGCCTGTGGCACTGGCGCAGGCAGGGCGAGAATCTCCCGCCACCGCGTAAGA
>DAOUBY010000265.1:0-10235 GCA_034432325.1 Anaerolineales bacterium | reverse complement strand
CGTAGCGCGACATTTATGTCGCCTGAAAATACGAGATACCCTTCGGCAGGCTCAGGGCGAGAATCTCGTGCTACTGCGTAAGGTGAGTTATCAGGACTTACGCAAAACTTTGCGTAGAGCGCGTTCTCCAACGCGCTGGAAAGGTAATTTCTCTGTGTTCATCTGTGGTTGGAACATGAATTTCAAGACACTCTCTAACGCAACCGCCCTCCGCAGAGGGAGGGCGGCGGGTTTTGATTCGGTTGTAAAGTCAGGGTTAAGCCGTTGCGGGGATCATATCCTTGAGAAGAATTTCGAGCGCCATTGTGTGCCCGCAGCGTTCATGGGTGATGAAAAATTCGCAGTCACACTTGAATTTTCCATCCGCAAAAGAGACCTTGTGATCATTGTTATCGCCATGGAAGGTCAACTCGAATTTGTCGAAGCGAAAACGGGTGCGATCTTCCGCATAGCGTTTTGCCTTCTCCAACTTGCCGATCAGTCCATAGTCCATAGGTCACTCCTTTTTATAGGTTGGAAACAAAAAGGCACGCAATGAGGCGCGTGCCTTTATCCACAGGTGGGTATGTGAACCATCGTTCGCATGTCGTCAGTATAGTACGTTTCCCGATGCAAGTCAACGGAAAAATGCGAAACGTATGGAAATCGCAAGGTAATCGTCAGTCTGCGGTGGCGCCCGCCAGGACGGGTTCGTCTCCGTTGTAGGTGAGCAGGGCGGGCCACTTGCGCACAATCAGCGCCATGCCAAGGATACACGCAATTCCGCCGCTGACGATGGCAAACGGCGCGCCGAACAACTGCGCCGCCAACCCCGCCTCCACCTCCCCCAGTTGCGGTCCGCCTTGAAAGAAAATCTGGTTGATGCTGGTCATGCGCCCGCGGATGTAATCGGGGGTCTGCAATTGGCGGATGGTGTTGCGGATGATGGTGCTGACCGAATCTGCCGCACCGGTGACTGCCAGCGCGCTCCATGCCAGGACGAAGGAACTGCTCAACCCAAAAACGACCGTCGCCGCGCCGAAAACGACCACCGACCCCAGGAAGAGCGGTCCCTGCCGCTTCAATTCGCGGACCTGCGAAACGACCAGCGCCGCCAGCACCGCCCCCACCGATTGCGCTGCAGAAAGCCAGCCGTACTCAACCACGCCCACCTTAAGCACATCCACGGCGATGATGGGCATGAGCGTGTTGGCAGAGGCAAAGAAAGTGGCGACGAAATCGAGGAGCATGGTGGAGAGGATGATCGGCTTGTTGACAATGAAATGGATGCCCTCCCGAATGGCTTCCCAACTGACCGCATTGGCATGCCCAGCAACCTTCTGCGGCACGTCGCCGATCAGAATCAACGCAAGGATGACCGCCAGAAAGGAGCCGGCGTTGATGTAGTACACCGCCTGCTGACCGGCGTAGGCAATGGCAAAGCCGGAAAGCGCCGGCCCAACGATGGAGCCGGTCTGGAAGGCGAGGGAGGTCATGCTGAAGGCGTTGGGAAGGTCTTTGGCGGGGACCAGGTTGGGGACGAGAGCCTGACGCGCGGGTCCGTCGAAGGCGACGGCAATAGCCTGGAGGGCGGTCAGGGCGTAGATGTGCCAGACGGTGATATGTCCAAATTGCGTGAACAGCCCAAGCGAGAGGGCGATGAGGGCGGCGGAACTTTGGGTGAGGAAGAGAATTCTTCTTCGGTTGAACGAGTCGGCGATGGCGCCGCCAATCAGCGAAAAGACGATGACCGGCAGAATGCGCGCCAGCCCCACGCCGCCCAGGGCGATGGGTTTGTCCGTCAGGGTGCGGATGTGCCAGAAGATTGCCCAAATCTGCATTTGGGTGCCGGCGATGGAGATGAGAAGTCCCAGCCAGAGGTAGAAAAAACGGCGGTGTTTGAGGGAAGGAGGGATGTGAAGTTGCATGGTTCAGTACAGGTTCTTTGACGTTGATTGACGCATTCCAAGAAGACGCCAATCACTGATTACTGATTACTGGTTCTTTTTACTGCTCTCTACTTCAAGTTCCCCAGTCGCGCAGGTAGAGAAAGTCGTAGCCGATGGTGCGGTTGCTCAATTTGGCAATGGGGGGCATCATGCGCTTGAACTGATTGCGGCGGACGCGGGCAATCACGGCATTGACGAACGCTTCCTCGAAGCCTTCCTCGATACATTCCTGCCGGCTATAGCGCTGATCCACCAGCAGGTAGAGAAGTTTATCCACCTGATCGTAGGTGAAGCCCAGTTCGCCTTCATCGGTCTGCCCCTGCCACAAGTCGGCGGAGGGCGGCTTCTCGAGGATGGGCGCAGGGACGCCGATGGCGCGCGACAACTGCCGCACCTGTGTCTTGTACAGGTCGCCGATGGGGTTGATGGCTGACGCCATGTCGCCCCACAGGGTGGAATAGCCGAGCAGGATTTCCGTCTTGTTGCTCGTCCCGATGGGCAGCCCCTTGAAGACCTCGGATTTGTCGTACAACACGATCATGCGCATGCGCGCCAGGATGTTCCCCTTGCGGACGTTGGAGATGTTCGGGTCGCGCTGGATGAGCGGCTCTGCCATGGGAGTGATGTCAATCGTTTCACTCTGGACCTGGAACTGGTCAATCAGCAATTGGGCATGATCCAGCGAATCGGGCGAGGACGTGCGGTACGGCAGGCGCAGAGCAAGGACATTCTCCGCGCCGAGCGCTTCGACCGCCAGCGCACAGGAGAGCGCCGAATCCAACCCGCCGGAGAGATTGATGACCGCGCGGGAATATCCCACGCGCGTTACCTCCGAGCGGATGAAGGAGGTCAGAATGTCACGGGCGACATCGGTATTAATCGTCAGGTCAACCACGGGCTAAAATCCTGTTCAATTCTTTTTGGACGAGGGCAGTCCGCTCGTCGCGCAGAAGCGGCAGACGGGCGCGCGTGCGGCGGAGTTGATTGAGGTCCAGTTCGGCGAGGGTGAGCGCCTCCTCAAAGTAAGGACCCTGCGCCACAAGCTCCCCGTTCGGGTCGTTGACCGTCGCCCCGCCCCAGAACAACAAGCCGTCCTCAAAGCCGACGCGGTTGCAGTGCGCCACGAAGGACGTGAACATGCTGGCATACGCCTTGCTGACGCGCTCCACCCAGCGGGCAGATTCGAGTTTCTCGCGGTCGTTCAGTCCGCGCCCGGGGGAGGCGGAGGAGAAGAGCATGATGTCGGCGCCGTCGAGCCAGAGCAGGTACGGGGGCGAAGCGTGCCAGAAATCCTCGCAGATGAGCATGCCGGCGCGCCCGAAGCGGGTGTCGAACGAGCGGACGGAGTCGCCCCAGGCAAAGAAACGCCCCTCGTCGAAGAGTCCGTAAGTGGGCAGGTACACCTTGTGATGGACGTGAAGAACGTTGCCGCCCGAAAGGTAGGCGGAGGCGATGTAAAAGCGGTGACGAGAGTCTTCGTCCACGAAGCCCACCACCAGGTCCAGATCGTGAGACGCCTTGAGGAGATGCCTGAAGACCGGGTCGTCCTCGGTCGGTTTGTGGGCAACCGAGGCGACCAGATCCTGCAGGACGTAGCCCGTCAGGGAAAGTTCGGGGAAGACGAGCAGGTCTGCCTTTTGAGACTTTGCCTGTTCGATGTAGTGGAAATGCTTTTGAAGGTTGGCTTCGACATCCCCCAGTTTGGTCGAAATCTGTGCGAGTGCAAGATTGAGTTTCATCGCCCAAATCTTACCACTAAAATAAGAGTGAAAAGGTGGGGAAACAAAGACTTCCGAAGTCTTTGAGACTTCGGAAGTCTTTACCTTGGCGGGAAGGGAGGGATTCGAACCCTCGGTGGACCGGAGCCCACAACGGTTTTCGAGACCGTCCCATTCAACCACTCTGGCACCTTCCCAAAGTGTCACGTGAGCGGCGAGATTATAACTTAAATTTCGACGCTCGAATGCAATTCGGGGTAATACACCTCGCGCATGGATTTTTCCCTCAGTTTTTCGGTGAGCGCCATGGCGGGCTTTTCTTCGCCATGCACGAGGAAGACCTTCTTGACGCTCTTTTTGACCGCCGCCGCATAGTCCACGAGCAAATTCTGCCCCGCATGACCCGACAAGCCGCCGATGGTGGCAATTTCGGCTTTGACGGTATAAGGTTCGCCGAAGATTCGGATATGCTTTTCCCGGTCTGCAAGGCGGCGTCCCAGCGTGTAGGGCGCCTGCCACGAGACGATGCAGACGGTGTTCTTCGGATTCTCGATGTTATTGCGGAGATGATGCAGGATGCGCCCGGTCTCTGCCATGCCCGAAGCGGAGATGATGATCATTGGGTCTTTGCGCTCGTTCAACGCCTTGGATTCCTCCACCGAGCGGATGTAGGTCAGCAGTTTGAAATCCAGCGCGGGATGACGCGCCTCCGCCACGAACTGACGCGTCTCCGCATCGAAACATTCGGGATGCCGGCGGAACACATCCGAAGCGTTGACCGCCAGCGGGCTGTCCACAAAGACCGGCACGCGCGGCACGCCGTTCTCGAACATCATGATGTTCAGGTTGTAAACCAGTTCCTGCGTGCGCCCCACCGCAAACGCCGGAATGATGACCTTCCCGCCGCGCTTGATTGTGCGGGCGACAACCTCACGAAACTCCTCAAATGCCTGCGCGGGGTCGTGATGAGATTTATCCCCATAGGTACATTCCATCAGAAGGTAATCCACAGCATCGGGAGGAAGGACGGGGTCGCGCAGCAGCGGAAGTTTATACCGCCCAATATCGCCGGAGAACCAGAAGCGAATCTTCCTTCCATTCTCCTCGATTTCCAGCGAAACCGCCGCCGAGCCAAGGATATGCCCCGCTTCGATCAACCGCGCCGTCACGCCGGGGACCACCTCGAAAGGCTGGTCATACTCCACGCCGCGCAGCAAACCCGCCGCCTGCGCGGCGTCGGCTTCGGTGTAGAGCGGCTCGATGGGCGCTTCGCCGCGCGCCGCGCGCTTCTTGTTTACAAACTCCGCATCCGACTCCTGAATGCGCCCGGAGTCCGCCATCATAATCGCCGCCAGGTCAGCGGTGGCTTTGGTGGCGTAAATGAGACCCTGATAACCGCTCTTCACCAGGTTGGGCAGGTTGCCGCAATGGTCAATGTGGGCATGCGAAAGGATGACCGCATCCACCGTGCGCGGGTCGTAGGAGAAGTTCAAGTTTCGGGCGTAGGTATCGTCCCTTCGACCCTGATACAGCCCGCAGTCCAGAAGGAGGCGGCGTCCGTTCACCTCCAGCAGATGCTGGCTGCCGGTCACCGTTTGCGCCGCGCCGTGAAAGAAGAGCCGCATTTTAGCCTCCAACCAGTTTGTAAATTTGCTCGCCGTACCTCTCGAACCGAAACGGCGACCCGCCCATCACAGCCTGTAACTCCGCCATATCCTTCGGCGGACGCTCGGCAATCGCATGCAGCAACGGCTTTGGCAGGACGATGTCGGACTCGACCTTCATCCCCTCGGCGACTTTTTTCCGCCAGGTCTTGAGTTTATCCAGCCGGCGGATCAGCGCTTCTTTCGGACGTTCAGCCTGTTCCGCCCTCACCAGCGGACTCCTCATCCCGCGCCGGGTTGCCGCCAAAACCTGCCCGCCCCACAGGTGAATTTGTCTTTGGCTCAATCCCAGCGCCGCCAGGTCCACATCTTTTTCGGGAGGGTTCTTGGCAATTTCCAGCAGCATCTTGTCTGGAATGACTTTGAAGGGCGGGCGGTTCATGTCTTCGGCGATGGCGTCGCGGCACAGACAGAGTTCACGCAGGATGGTCAATTCGCGCGGGGTGACATCCCTGCGGGAGGCGAAACGCTTCCACGAATCGCCGTTCGATTTTTCCTTCGGTTCGCCCACATGGCAGGCAAGGGAAAAGTCGTCGAGCGCAAATCCCCAGCGTTCTTTCTCGCGCAGTTCCTGTTCCAGCAGGTCGCGCAGGGGAATGAGGTAATGGGTATCCATGCGGGCGTAGTCCAATTGGGCGGGAGTGAGCGGGCGAGCCGCCCAGTCTGCTTTTTGGTGGCGTTTATCCACCTTGACGTGGAATTTTTCGCCCAGGAGGGCATCCAGCCCGACGAATGGATACCCCAGAATGCGGGCGGCTTGCATGGTGTCGAACAGATTTTTGAACTCGAAGCCGTAATCGCGCTTCAGGCAGATCAGGTCATATTCGGCGGCATGGAAGATTTTCTCGATGTGCGGGCTGGCGAAGAGCGGCGCAAGCAAAGAAAGGTCATCGAAGACCAGCGGGTCGAGGATGTAGTCTTTTTCGGGGGTGGAGAATTGGATAAGGCAAACCTGCTCGCGGTAGGCGTGCAGGCTGTTGGATTCCGTATCCACGGCAATGCGCTTCTGCGCAGATAAATCGTCAACCATGCGTTCAAGCATGGTGTTTTTGTCCACCCATACCGGCGGCGGGAGCGGTTCAACGGTCATAGGCGGTCATTATATCGCACTGATGACCGCGCGCCTTTGGATGGCTGAATCTGCTTCTCCATGATCAGGGCGTCTTCATCGTCGGAATAATACCGTCCCCACACATCAACAACTTGATAGCCCTCCTGTTCGTAGAGGGCAATCGCGCCGTAATTGGACGCGCGCACCGACAGCCTGATGACAGGCAAATTGACCCTTTCCTCGCAGGCGCGCAGGAGCATGCGCCCTATGCCGCGCCGCTGAAAGCGTGGATCCACTGCAATGGTGGAGAGCCAGGCAACAGATTGGGAGGGACGCGGGTCACAGGCGGCGAATCCGATCATTTCGCCGTCCTCCACAGCCTTGAGACGGATGACTTCGGGCCAGGTCAGCACGGCTGCCAGGTCGAGCAGGGGCCAGGCGTCTTTCTCAAAGCAGATGTGTTCCAGCCGGCGCAGGGCATTCAGGTCGAGCAGGTTGGCGGGTTGGATTTCCATGCAGGGAAATTCTATCAACAAAAAAGAAGAAAGTGGAAAGCGCATACCCTGCTTTCCACTTTCCACTCACCACTTGCTTAATCTCTACTTCTTCCCCGCATCCTTGCCAAGGAAGTTATCGAGCAGGCTGGTAAATTCCATCGGGAAGATGTACTTGGTGGAGGGGCTCGAACCAAGCGCTTTCAGGGTGTCGAAGTACTGCAGCGTCATGGTCTTTTGATCCACAACCTTCGCCGCGTTGAAGATGTATTCGAGCGCGGTTGCGAAGCCCTGCGCCTTCAATGCCTGCGCCTGCTGCTGACCTTCCGCTTCGAGGATGGCGGCTTGTTTCTGACCTTCCGCCCGCAGGATGGCGGCTTGCTTTTCGCCCTGCGCCACGTTGATGGCGGCTTCGCGCGTACCGGTCGACTCGGTGACGACGGCGCGGCGGATGCGCTCGGCGGACATCTGGCGGTTCATCGCCTCCTGAATTTCGCGCGGCGGGATGATTTCGCGGATTTCCACGTTGGTCACCTTGACGCCCCAGCGTTCGGTCACTTCATCGAGGCGGGTGCGCAGCATGGTGTTGATGTGTTCGCGTTCCGAAAGCACATCGTCCAGCGGAATGCCGCCGATGACCGCGCGTAGGGTGGTGGTCGCCATACCCTGTGCGGCGACTTCAAAGTTGCCAACCTGAAGCACCGATTCGGTGGGGTCGAGCACCTTGTAGTACCAGATGAAGTCCACCGAGATGCTGGCGTTGTCCTTGGTGATGGCGGTCTGATGCGGGATTTCGCGCACCTGTTCGCGCAAATCCACTTTCACCGCACGGTCAATGACCGGGATGAGCAGGACGATGCCAGGTCCCTTTGCGCCGATGCTGCGTCCGAGGCGGAAGACGACCAGACGCTGGTATTCGGGAACGATGCGGATGGCATTGGCTAAAAACACGAAGCCCACAAGGAGCAGCCCGCCTACCAGACATAGAAGTATGTAATCCATCTTTTTCTCCTTTTGTTGATATTGGCTTTGACTTCAATCAATCTTCTCGACAATCAGGATAAACCCATCCCTCCGTAGGACGCGCACCGAACTTCCCGCCTTGATCGGCTTTTCACTGCGCGCCGACCATAGTTCACTGCCAACCTGTACGCTTCCCTCATCGTGGATGCGCGTCTTCGCTTCGCCAATCTGACCAATCAGGGCATCCAGGTCATGCGCCGGGCGGATTTGCGCGGCTTGCAGGGACTTGCCCACCGCAATCCACAAAAACCCTGCCACCAGAACCGATGCAACGAACGCCACAAACAGATTCACCGCCGGTCCGCCCGTCTGGCTGGGGAACAGAAAAATCGAACCGACCACCAGCACAAGGATCGAAACCGCCAGGTACACCTCTCCTTTTGGCTTTCGCAGGGAAAACACAAAGGGAATTACGCTCAGGAAAATCAGCGTCAGCGCCCACCAATTGAAAGAAAGGTTATAGATGCCGTATCCCGCCAGCGTCAAACTGATCAACGCTCCCACCTCGAAAAAACCCGTCCCCGGCGTGGCAAGCGCCAGCATTGCCATCAGCACCCCCGCAAGCAGCAGTAAATAGGCAACATTGGGATTCAACAGGAAATCCATGGTTCCTCCGTTTCATTATACAACACCCGGCACGATTTCTTTGCAGGCTGCGTTCTACATGTGGTATACGCAATTCGCCCAAAAAGGTTTTTTGGCGCAGGCTGTATAATAAGACCGCATTCGTACCGCGAGATTAATCTCGCGCTGCTTTTACACAAAACCGAGATACCATCCACCGACCAAAACCCATCTTCAAGGAGTCAATGTGAACTTCAACAAAATCTGCGTGCTGGGCTTGGGCTACATCGGTCTCCCCACAGCCGCCACCTTCGCTGCGCACGGCATCCGGGTCGTTGGCGTGGACGTGAACCCGCTCGTCGTCGAAACCCTGAAGCGGGGCGAACTTCACATCCACGAACCCGGCTTGCGCGAAGTCGTCGAAAAAGCCCTTCAATCGGGCAGACTCACCGTCGCTTCCCAACCCGAAGAAGCCGACGCCTTCCTCATCGCCGTCCCCACCCCATTTTACGAAGACAAATTTGCCGAATATGAAGGCAGGCGCTACAAACTGGCAGACATGAGCGCCGTCATCGCCGCGACCGAAGCCATCCTGCCGTACCTGCGCAAAGGCAATCTGGTCATCCTCGAATCGACCTCGCCGCCCCGCACCACCCTCGACCTGGTTCGCCCCATTTTGGAACGATCCACGCTGAAAGCGGGCTCCGACTTCTTCCTGTGCTATTCGCCGGAGCGTGTGCTGCCCGGACAAATCTTGCGCGAACTGGTCGAAAACGCCCGCGTCATCGGCGGCGTGACCCCCGAATCGGCGCGCGCCGGGCATGACCTGTACGCCACCTTCGTCAAAGGGCAAATCGTCGAAACCGACGCCACCACCGCCGAGATGGTCAAACTGATGGAAAACACCACCCGCGACGTGAACATCGCCATCGCCAACGAATTCGCCCGCCTCGCCGAAAAATTCGGCGTGGACGTGTGGGAAGCCATCCGCCTCGCCAACCTGCACCCGCGCATTGACATCCTCAACCCGGGACCGGGCGTCGGCGGTCACTGCATCAGCGTGGACCCCTGGTTCTTCGTCGAGACTGCGCCGGAACTCACCCCGCTCATCTACAACGCCCGCAGGGTCAACGACGAGCAACCGCATTTCGTTGTCCGGCGCGTGCGGGAGGCGCTGGGCGCGTTGAACGGCAAACGCATCGCCGCACTCGGTCTCGCCTACAAACCAGATGTGGACGACCTGCGCGAAAGTCCCGCCGTGGAAGTGGTGCATCTGCTCCAGCAGGAAGGCGCACAGGTCAACGCATGGGAGCCGTTCAAACCGCAGGCTGGGCTCAAAGGCATTGTCATGTCCCGCAGCCTGGAGGACGCCCTGAAAGACGCGGATGCCCTCCTGCTCCTGGTGCGCCACGCCGAATTCACCCGCCTGAACCCCGCCGCCATTGCTGCAAAGACCTCCGCCCGCATCGCCATAGACACGGTCAACGGCTGGAACAGGGACGCCTGGCAGCAGGCTGGCTTCCAATTCCACCGCCTCGGCGATAAAAAATCGCCCGCACACGCGTAACTGGCATCCACACATGCGTAACTGGCATCCACAAACGCGTAACTGGCATCCACAAACGCGTAACTGGCATTCACAAACGCGTAATTGGCGTTCTCTAACGCCAACAGTTCTCTAAGAGAGTGTTTTGAAATTCATGTTCCAACCACAGATGAACACAGATAAATTGGATTTACAACGTGATTTCATCCCGTTTTTCTTCAGAATCAGTGTTCATCCGTGTTCATCT
>DAOUBY010000264.1:0-3675 GCA_034432325.1 Anaerolineales bacterium | reverse complement strand
TGTTTTTATTCAACCAGGAGTTACGCAAAACCCTGCGTAGAGCGCGTTCTCTAACGCGCAGACTGGATAATCAACGTTAGAGAACGTTGATTACGCGTAAGTCCCGTCAACATGAGTTCGGTATAAGGGTTGAATTCAGATTCGCGGAGATTTTCGTATGGGTTTCTCTGTGTTCTTCGCGTCTTGGCGGTGATCCCGAATAGAGGTTATTCAGGTTCATGGTTTGAAGCATCGAGGGTGGGCTTTTTCTCCAGCCGGAGGAGGATGACCAAGCCGCCAAGGAGGGCTGCCAGGAAAAAGGTCAGGGCGGGAAGCGGGGGGAGGTAGAGGGTTAAAAATGCGAATCCGCCCACGGTCAGGGCGGCGGCGTGGACGGTGAATACGGCAAATTGCGGGGAAAGTCCCATTGCAATCAGACGATGGTAGGTGTGGTCGCGGCGTCCGGTTCCTACCGGCTGTTTTCTTCGCAGGCGGGAGAGTACCACCAGGGTTGTGTCGAAGATTGGAACTCCCAGCAGCATGATGGGAACGAACCATGAAGACGCGGGATTGCGGTCGAGGGGGTTGTACAAAATGCCCAGCGAGGCGAGCAAAAAGCCGAGGGTCTGCGCGCCTGAATCGCCGAGAAAAAATTTGGATGCGGTTTTGTTCCAGAAGTACAGCCCCAGGCTGACGCCGCACACTACCGCAGACCAGAACGCGATCTGCGGTTGACCTGCGAATCGCGCCGCCCCTGCAAAAAAGCCGGCGGCAATCACCCCCAGCCCGGCGGCGATTCCGTCCATGCTGTCTATCATGTTGAGGGCGTTGGTGATGCCGATCACCCAAAAGAGGGTGATGAAGATGTTGAACGCCCAGGCAAGCGCCGGCGTGAGGCAGCCTGCATTGGAGAGGACGGTCATGAAGTAGACCTGCACGCCGAATGCAATCAAAATGACGGAGGCAAGCAACTGTCCAAGCAGTTTGGGCGGGGCAGACAGCCCTTTGCGGTCGTCCCAAATTCCAAACACGAAGATGACGCCCGCTCCCAGCATCACCGCCGCCATTTCGCGGCTCACCCATTGCCGAAACAAAACCGCCATGACGAGAAGCGTGAGCATCAAAAGAATACCGCCCGCCAATGGTGTGGGGCGGGCATGCGTCTTGTGCGGCGCGGCGCCGGGCATGTCCATGATGTTGAATTGTTTTGCCAGAAGATAGGCAGGGTATCCCAACGCGAGGCTGATGACGGCGCTGAGGATCAACGGCAAAAGAGACTGTCCCATTGCGGGGGATTGTATCATGGCGGGCAAAGAGCCGTTGGATGAGGGTGTGGAAGGAATTGCAGGGCTTCAGCCCGCCGAATCACCTCAGCGCTTCGCTGAAACTCCCCGCAAACTCCCGCGCCGCCCGAACTGGATTTTCGCTCCCCCCAATGGTCTTCACGCACGCCGAACCGACAATGACGCCATCCGCCATCTTCCCCACCTCCCTGGCTTGTTCGGGCGTGCTGATGCCAAATCCCACACACACCGGCGCGGAGGTGTGCGCCCGCACGCGGGCAATCAACCCGCCGAGCCCTTCTGAAATGGAGGCGCGTTCTCCCGTCACGCCCGTGACCGAAACGAGATAAATAAAGCCCTGCGCGTTGCGGGCAATTGCTTCCATGCGTTCATCGGGCGAGGTCGGCGCAAGCATTTGAATCAGCGGCAAATCGCCCGCAACCGCTGTAAATTCTCCCGCCTCTTCCAGCGGCAAATCGGGGATGATGAATCCATCCGCGCCTGCCTCCGCCGCATCACGGACGAATTTCTCCAGCCCATACGCCAGCATGGGGTTGTAGTAGCCCATCAGAATCAGCGGGATGTCCACGCCGCGCTGACGCAACTCCTTCACGGCTGCAAGCGATTTCTTGACCGTGATTCCCCTCTCCAGGGCGATTTGTGTGGCGTGCTGAATCACGGGTCCGTCCGCGAGCGGGTCGGAAAAAGACAGCCCCACCTCGATCAAGTCGGCGCCGTGTTTGGCGAGCGCTTCGATCACGTCAATGGATGTCGCAAGGTCCGGGTAGCCCAACGGGAAGTAGGGCATGAAAATCGGTTTGTTGGCGAAAGCAGATGCAAGTCTGTTCATGGTTTCCTCATGGTTGATCAATGGGATGTGGTAGCGCGGCACATCGTCTCCGAATGGGAATTGATGTCGCTTGCCACATCTGGCGCTCCTGCATTCAAGACGAGATATTGCATTTTTCCAAATAATTCTAGCAATCCAGATATAGGCTTTCGTACCGCGACATTTGTGTCGCACCCCATATTTGGGTGGCGAGCAGAAGGGCGAGATACCCTCCTATTACCATTTACCAATTACCAATCTCCTTTATCACCGTATTCAAATCCTTGTCCCCTCTACCTGACAAATTCACCAAAATCACCTGATCCTTCCTCATCTTCGGCGCGCGCTTGATCGCCTCCGCCACCGCATGAGACGACTCCAACGCAGGGATAATCCCTTCGGTATGGCACAAGGTCTGGAAAGCGCTCAACGCCTCCTCATCTGTTGCGGAGGTGTAAAACGCCCGTTCGGTATCGCGCAGCAGGGCATGTTCAGGACCAACCGCGGCGTAATCCAACCCCGCCGAGACGGAGTGCGTCTCCGCGATCTGCCCGTCTTCATCCTGCAAGACATACGTGCGCGTGCCGTGAATGACGCCCACGCGTCCCTTCGACGGGTCGCCGAAGCGCGCGGCGTGTTTGCCCGATTCGATTCCGCTGCCGCCCGCTTCCACGCCGATCAACTCCACCTGTTCATCGTCCACGAATCCGCTGAAGACGCCAATCGCATTCGAGCCGCCGCCCACACAGGCAATGACCGTATCGGGCAGACGCCCCACTTCCATCAGCATCTGTTCACGCGCCTCCCGCCCAATCACCGACTGAAACTCGCGCACGATGGTCGGGTACGGATGCGGTCCGAGCGCCGAGCCGAGCAGGTAATGCGTATCGCGCACGTTCGTCACCCAATCGCGAATCGCCTCGTTGATGGCATCCTTCAGCGTCTTTGTCCCCGAACTCACCGGGCGCACCTCCGCGCCGAGCAACTTCATGCGGAAGACATTCGGCTCCTGCCGCGCGATGTCCACTTCGCCCATGTACACCACGCATTCGAGTCCGAGCAGCGCCGCCGCCGTCGCCGACGCAACGCCATGCTGCCCCGCGCCCGTCTCGGCAACAATGCGCTTTTTGCCCATCCGCTTCACGAGCAGCGCCTGCCCCAGTGCGTTGTTGATCTTGTGCGCGCCCGTGTGCGCCAGGTCTTCGCGCTTCAAATAGATTTGCGCACCGCCCAGTTTTTCCGAGAGCCGTTTTGCGTATGTCAACGGCGTGGGTCGCCCCACGAACGACGCCATCAACTTGTTGAACTCGCGCTGAAATTCGACATCCGCTCGCGCCGAGACGAACGCCTCCTCCAACTCGATCAACGCGGGCATCAACGTTTCGGGGACGAACTGCCCGCCGTAAGGACCGAACTTATGCGGTAATAAAGTAGTAGTCATAATTCCTCTTTCGGATTGAAGCCTTTTTCTCACTCAAACATTTTCTCAGCATCACGCACTGCCTGCACGAACGCCCTGATCCTGCCCGCATCTTTCCGACCTGGAGCCGACTCCACACCCGAAGCCACATCCACCCCCCACGG
>DAOUBY010000263.1:0-10534 GCA_034432325.1 Anaerolineales bacterium | reverse complement strand
ATCCCAACGGCGGCGGGAAGAACACCATGCGCATCAACTTCTCGTACTCCTCGCCGGACACCATCCGCGAAGGGGTGACGCGCCTGGGAATTACCTTGAAGGAATTGATCTCGGGAAGCGTGTAAAGGTCTTTCGCCACAGATTTACACCGAATTGAGAGTGTTTTGAACTTCATGTTCTAACCACAGATGAACACAGATAAATTGGATTTACAAGGTAATTTCATCTCATTTTTCTTCAGAATCAGTGTTCATCCGTGTTCATCTGCGGTAAATCCCGATTTATAAAACATGCTCCTTTTTGTTTTATGGGGTTGGGGTGGCAGATACGCTTGCCGTATCCTCCACGATCACCCTGCCGGCAAAGATCAAAGGTCCGTTATCCGGCACAGCCGCAGTGCGTCCCAGCGGCATCAACGGGCGGTTGATGGTCGAGGCGCCGTTTTCGGCGTGCAGCATTTGATACAACAGCGACTGCTCCCACACGCCGCCGCCGAGGATGTCCTTGCCTTTGGGTTCGCCGTTGGCGCGCCCCGAGCCGGCAAGGATGCCGGCGTAACTGCTCAAATCCATGTTCTGAAGCGCTGTCGCCAGATTGGAATGATGGCAGGATGAACAGGACAGGGAACCGGGATACCACACATTGGACTCAAGGAACAACGGCAGGACATCCTTTGCGAACACCGCTTCACAAGCCTGACCGTTGACATCGGTGAACGTAAATTTATCCGTCTCAGGGACGCCTGCGTTCACCCACGCGCCGATCAAATCCACCGCGGCGATCTGACACTTGTTGAACGCCCCGGCTTCGCCGCCGCCCACCCGCACCGGCAGGGTGGCAGGGATGAGCGTGGGAATCGGCGTGCGGTCTGCCAGCGGATGACCGCGGTTGCAGGTGAAGGTAAACCCGCAGGCAGACACATAAACGATGCTGAACCAGAAACCCAGCACCAGAAAGAAACCAATGATGGTTCCATAGATCATTTTTCGGACATCATTCATGGAAGAAGCCTCCCTTACTGCGCCGCTTTGAGCGTGCGGATGAAGTTGACAATATCCCAGCGCTCGCGGACAGTCAGGTTTTCGTTCAAGGCGGGCATGCGGCCGGTTACGCCGTTGGTGATGGTGAGGAAGAGGGCGCCGTCGCTTTTATCCTGCACCACAGGCAGGGTCAGGTTGGCGGGCTTGAAGTTGACCAGGAAGGGGGCAATCGGTCCGTTCCCTTCGCCGGCAGGACCGTGACACATCTGACAGTGAATGGAAAACAACTCCGCGCCGCGCGCCACAGAGGTCTCATCGCCTGGCACGGGGTTTTCAGGAGCGCCCAGACCGGGGATGGCGATCGCTCCCTCGACCGGGATCGAGCGGTCGGGAATCGGAAGCGGTTTTTCCATCGGGCGGAAGGAGGGCTGAATCTCCATGAAGGAGGGCCACTCCACTTTGATTACGTCGTAAGTGAACAGCATCATAATGCCGCCCAGCAAGCCGACGACGAGGAACACAAAAAACAATTGTCGCAAGAGTCTCATAGGTGCTGCGCCTCCGCCTCTTCCACAGACTCAGCGCCCAACTTTTTCAGAACATCGGTGACTTTCTGCACATCGGGCGGCGGACATTCGATGAGAATGGCAATCTTGCCGTCGCTGATTTCGGGAACGTAGTGCATGGGGCGGTAATTCGGGAACAAACTATCGAGAAACACGCCCAAAAAGGTGGAAAGCAGCATGCCCAGCATGGTCATTTCGAACAAGACGATGACCGCCGGCGGCACCGGGGTGAAGGGCTGCCCGCCAACTTTGATGGTGTACATGTTGGGCGTGATGAACGAAAGGAAGACGCCCACAAGGAAGCCGGCAATTGCCCCGCCCAGCGCCAGGCGCGGGACGTTGGTCCATTGGCTGGGACGCCCCAGCATCGCTTCGGTGACCGGGATGCCGGAGATGACGTTCATGCAATCGTCGTGTACGCCCAGCAGGCGCAATTGCTCGATGGCGTCGGCGGCAGGATCGATGTCCGAAAAGACCGCCAAAAGGGACTTTTCTTCAGCCATATTTTTCTCCTATTCCAACTCGCTGACGGTCACCACCGTCTCGCGTCCGTACTTCTTGAGGGAGTGCGCCATCTGACCTTCCTGCACCTCCCAGACCGGGATGAGCGGGATCAATTTCGACGCCGCCATATACAACAGGATGAAGAAGGCGACCGTGCCGACGCCCAGCCAGACTTCAATGCCCGGCTGATACAGACGCCACGTAAACGGCATGCGGTTGATGGTCAACGAGATTGGCACGATGATGTAGCGCTCGAACCACATGCCCACATTGATCAGCATGCCCACGATGAAGAGAAGCCAGGGGGTGGAGCGCCATTTTTTGTTCCACAGCGTTGCCCAGGGAATGGCGACGTTGAAGATGAGCATGGCAAACCACATCCAGCCCATGGGACCGGCTTCGTGCCAGTGGAGCAGTTCCTTCGTCCACTTGTCGCCGCCGTACCATTGCACGATGTAATCGTTGAAGAAGAAATACGCCCAGCCCATGGAAATGATGAGCATGAGTTTGCCGATGGCTTCGAAATGCTCCGGGCGGATGAAGTACTTCATGTTCTTCATTGTGCCGCGCACCACCGCCAGCACCATCACCACCGCGCCCATACCGGAGTGAAGCGCGCCGATGACGAAGTAGGGACCGAAGATGGTGGAACTCCAGCCGGGGCGGGTTGCCATGGCAAAGTCCCACGAAACGATGGTGTGAACGGAGAACATGACCGGGATGATGGCAAAGGCGAAGATGTTCAGCGCGTTGCGCAGGTGCGTCCATTCGCCTTCAGTGCCGCGGAAGCCCAGCGCCAGGATGCGGTAGAACGCCTTTTGCCAGGTGCCGTCGGGGGTGCGGTCGCGCGCCATCGCCAGGTCGGGGATGAGCGGCAGGAACAGGTACATGGTGGACGAAAGCAGATAGGTGGTGATCGCCAGCAGGTCCCAGGAAAGAGGCGAGTGGAAGTTGGGCCACAACTGCCGCTGGTTGGGGATGGGCATCAGCCAGTACGAAAGCCAGACGCGTCCCATGTGCATGAAGATGCTGAAGCCCGCCTGCACCAGCCCGAAGGTGGTCATCAGTTCCGCCGCGCGGGTGAACGGACGGCGAAACTCGGCGCGGAAGACGCGCAGAATGGCGGAGATGAACGTCCCCGCGTGGCTGATGCCGATCCAGAACACGGTGTTGACGAGGAAAATACCCCAGTAAGACGGGCGGTTGACGCCAGCCACGCCCAAGCCTTCCAAAATCATCACGCCCCATTTGTAGAACAGAGCGTAGGCGACAAAGGCAGCCAGCAAACCAAAGACCAGCCAGAACTTCCACGAGGTGGTGTGCATGGACTCCATGACCATCTCGTTCATCTTGCCGCGCGGCATGGGGTCGAGCATCAGGTGCTGTTCGCGCAGATGCTCTTCGTGGGAGGTGGGATGTTTGTGATCAGCCATGGTTTAGCCTTCCTTGAGATAGGTCACGCGCGGAAGCGTGCCCAGTTCTTCCAGATGGTGCTCGGCGCGGGGCGAACGCGCCAGTTGCGCAACCAGGCTTTCGGGGTTGTCAATGCGCCCGAAGGTGATGGCATTGGCGGGGCAGGCTTGGGCGCAGGCGGTGGTGAATTCGCCGTCTTCCACTTCGCGCCCTTCCGCTTTCGCCTGATCCTGCGCTTTGTGAATACGCTGGATGCAGAAGGTGCATTTTTCCATCACGCCGCGGCGGCGGACGGTCACATCGGGGTTGAACTGGTTGGCAAGGATGGTGATTTCGGGGCGGATGCGGCTGTCCTGATAGTCGCGCCAGTTGAACGAGCGTACCTGATACGGGCAGTTGTTCGCGCAATAGCGCGTGCCGACACAGCGGTTATAGACTTGCAGGTTCAACTGCTCCGCCTGGCTGTGCACGGTGGCAAACGCCGGGCAGACCGGCTCGCAGGGCGCTTTTCCGCATTGCTGGCAGAGCATGGGCTGGTAGCCCGACATCTTGACTTCGGGATACTCCCCCTCCCAGAAGCGCTCCGTGCGAATCCAGTGCATCGAACGCCCGTAGCCCGCATCTTCCTCGCCGACGTAGGGGATGTTATTTTCCATGGCGCAGGCGGCGACACAAGCCTGACAGCCCGTGCAGAGATCCATGTCAATGACCATGCCCCATTTGCCCTCCGCCTCCTCGGCGATGGCGCCCACTGCATGCAGTTTATTCAAATCCACAGTCATATATTGCTCCTCTACTCTTTCTCAAGTCCCTCGCCATACACGCCGATGCGGCTCTCGAGGCGGGACAATATCGTCTTCCTGCCGGTCTTCTTCACTGCGACTTTCATGCCGGCAAACGCCAGGTCGCCTGCCTCATTGAAGCGGACTCCCAGGACATCGGCGGGATTCGCGCCCCGCCCCGCCGCAAACCGCCCATAGGCGCTGTGACCCTGCCCGAACGGCATGGCGATCACATCTGGACGGATGGCTGGGTACAGGTAAACGGCCGCTTCCACGCTCCCAGCCTCGCTCACGATTTCGATTACGTCGTCGTTTTCGATGCCGAGTTCGTGGGCGGTGGCAGGATTCATCTCCACCCAGGTGTTCCACATGACGGTGGTGGTGGGGTCTGCCAGTTCTTGCAGCCAGGGCTTGTTTGCGCCTGCCTCGCCCAGCGTCGGCGAGACGAACGGAAGGAAGTAGAACTCGCCTTCGCCGGCAAATTCGGCGGGGGCGGAGGTGAAGCGTTTGGCGATGGCAGTTGCCGCAGAGGGGGTTGCCAGCGCCGGG
This sequence comes from Anaerolineales bacterium, assembly GCA_034432325.1. GTDB lineage: Bacteria > Chloroflexota > Anaerolineae > Anaerolineales > Villigracilaceae > Defluviilinea. The sequence continues at coordinate 5,740 of DAOUBY010000263.1, read as the reverse complement.
TCAGTCCCCCACCATCCGCCGTATTGTTGGAAGTAAGCGGTGAAGGAGTTGATTTCGGGCGCGGCAAAGAAGCCCTCCTCGCCGACGAGCGCCGTCAGTTTGCTCTGGATGAAGGCAACTTCATCGGCAAAGGGCAGGGCTTGGGCAAGGGTTCCGCCTGCGAGCGCGGCGGCGGCAAGGAAGACATCTGCCGTGGCGCGGGTGTTGAAGTAGGGAGCGACCACCGGCTGCGCACCCGAAAGGACGGGTTTTGCCGAAACGACCGCCCGCTGGTAGCCCCATGATTCCAAGCCGTGATGGTCGGGGAAGATGTAATCGGAGGCGAGGGCGGTTTCATCGGGGAAGGTGGCAAAGGAGATGACCTGCGGCACGGCGGCAAGGGCTTCGGCAAAGCCGAAATGCTTCGGCAGTTCGAAGAGCGGGTTGACGCCATGCACGAAGAGGACTTTCACGCCGCCGTTCTGCATCTTCGCAATGAAGTCCGTCATTTCTTTTGCGCTGGCGGGACGATGCCAGGCATCCTGGGCGGGCGCGAGCGGAGAGACGAACACGCCGCCGGGCAGACCGAAATTGCCAATCAGGGCGTTCAGCGCCAGCACGGCTTCGGCAACCGCCAGCCCGTTGCTCTGACCGAGCGCCGCGCCGCCGGGGATGACCAGGGGGTGATGCGCGTTGATGAGCGTCTGCGCGAGGCGTTCGAGCAGTTCGAGCGTCACACCCGCTTCAGCGGCGGCGGCAACCGGGTCCACAGAGGAGAAGGCGGCGGGAAGCGAGCCGCCTTTGGCTTCGGCGATGAGTCTGCCGAGGGCGAGGGCAACCAGGCTCTCGGTCCCGGGGCGAAGCGGAACCCATTCGTCGGCTTTGGAGGCGGTTTGCGACATCCGCGGTTCGAATTGGACGAAGTAGCCGCGCCGTTCGGGGTTGCCGCGGCGCATTTTGGCGAATCCGCGGGTAAAGGCAACGGGGGAGAGCCAGGTCTCGAGGAAGTTTGCGCCGAAGGAGACGACGACATCGGCGTTTTCCAGGTCGAAGAAGGGCATGGAGGCTTTGCCGAAGAGGTCTTCGGCGGCTTTGCTGAGGGTGGCGCGGGCTTCGAACATGCCGAGCGCGCCAAAGCGGATGGGGGCGGGCGCGCCGATGGCTTTGGCGAGGTCTGAGACCAGGTCGAAGAGGTGGTCGGGCGCCATGCCCATGAGGAAGGCGATTTCGGAGGGGTTGGTGGTGGTCAGGGCGTCGGAGACGATTTGGATGGCGGCGTTCCAGTCGAGGGTTTCCTGCGAGAGTTGGGCGCCGCGCGCCTGTTTGACGGGGTTTTCGACGCGGTCGGGGTTGTACAGCCCCTGCAGGGCGGCTTGACCGCGCGCGCAAGTCTTGCCGAGGTTGACTGGGTTGTTGGCGTTGCCTTCCACTTTGATGGCGCGTCCCTGCATGGTGCGGACGACCAGCCCGCACGCCGCCGCGCATTCGCGGCAGGTGGTGGCGTAGTAGGTGCTGATGCCGTTGTAGGTGTACTCTGGCATCTTCAGGTAGGGTTCACGGTCCACAAAACGGGAGGTGGGACCGCACCCGGTCAGCACGGCGGTGGTTGCCGCGCCGGCGGTGGCGAGTTTGAGAAAATCGCGCCGGGAAATTTGTTTGCTCATGATTTCTTCCTTTTCACCCGGGTTTAGTAGTGACAGGTTCCACAGTCGGTGAGTTTGGTGAGTTTTGCCTCGTCATTGCCCGCCCGCTGACGGTGGCAATTGAGACACCAGCCCATGTTCATCACCTGCGGGTTGACGGCGATTTCCACTTTGCTCATGTCGCCGTGGCAGTTTTCGCAATTGAGCCCCGCCGCGATGTGCGGACGGTGGTTGAAGTGTACGAATTCTGGCACTTTGGCAACCGGCGCCCAGACGAAGTTGGTGCCGTTGGTCATGGCGTCGAGCAGGGGCTTGAGTTTGGGGCTGGTCTGTGTCTTGGCAATTTGCTGATGGCAGCCCCAGCACTTGCTGATGGTCGGCAGTCCCGCCGAAGGTCCCTTGGATGCGCCGGGATGGCAGTAGAGACACTGGATGCCAAATCCCACATGCAGGTTATGCGGGAATTGGATCGGCTGCGGCTTGGGGTTCTGTTGTGTCTGATAAATGCCGAAGGCGGCAAGGCTGAACACGAACATTCCCGCAATGACCACGGCAATCCGCCCCATGGGGCTTATCACCCATTCGAAAAATCGTTTGATCATGCAGTCTCCTGTGATTGATTGATTTCACAAAACAGAGTTGTAGTCAGCGCTTCACGAAGGCGCGTATTTGGCGGTCTCCACCGCCGAAGTTTCGCCAAAGAGCGCAACGTACGCAGGGTCTTCGTGATTTACTGATATCGAGCAAATTGCATCTAAAATGTGAACATTACACAGCCAATAAAAACTGCACATTCGAAAAACAGCCTCATTTTGCGAAGTGCAGAACCTACACAAGAAAAAGCCCCGACCGGCGCCCGAGGGAAGCCGATGCGGGCAAAACGCAAATTTTAACGGGTGGGTTTCAACTCAATCTCCTCGCGTCACTGAGCCCCGCCAGCAACGGGGCGATTATACTGCAAAAAATCCACCGGGCGCAACCAATGCGCCGCATGTTATACTTCAGGCGCGCTATGAAACGAGTTTTTCGCCCTGTCGTTCTCCTGCTCATCAGCCTGCTGATTGCGCTCTTCAGCACGGCAGTCACCTACACCGCCAAGCGCCCCGGCTCCGCCCTTTCGACAACCGCCGCCTACTTTCTGCAGGTCACGCCCACGCCGCCGGTAGAGGAAGATCGGTCTGTGATCGGCTCCACCGACGGCATCGTGGTCATGGGCGGGGTGATTGCGCTCATCGTCCTGATTCCGATTTTCCTGCGCTGGAAAGCCTGGGCGCCAACCGATTAGCCCTGCCAGGCGCGGGCTTTGGCAATGCGCTCGCCTAAAGGGGGATGTGAATAGAACAGGATGACCACCCACTTTTCGGGATCGACCTCCCCAAGATTTTGATTCGCCAGCCGCGTAAAGGCGGACGCAAACGCTTCGCCCTTCCCCGTAGCCTGTAACGCGTAATCGTCAGCCTTTCTCTCCCTCCAGCGGGAGATGGCGTTCTCCAGCGGCATGGTGATCAGCCCGTACGCGCCGAGGATAATCATCAACGCGGGGAACGCCGCCGCGTCTGCCACACTGCTGAAACCAAAATAGCCGATTGCCCATTTCAGCCCCAGCGAGGCGAGATAGAGACCGGCGGTAGTGAGCAATGTGCCTGCGGCAATTAACAGGGGGATGTCGCGGTTGACGTGGTGACCCAACTCGTGGGCAAGGACGGTTTCGATTTCATCTGGCGAGAATTCGTTGATGAGGGTATCGCCCAGCACGATGCGGCGCGTGTTGCCGATGCCGGTCAGCGCCGCGTTGGCTGATTTCGTGCGCCGCGACATGTCGAATTTGAACACGCCGCGCACTTTTGTGTTGGCGCGTCTGGCAAGGGCGAGCAGACGCTCTTCCAATTCCTTGTGTTCTTCGCCGAGCGGTACAAATTTGTTGAACAACGGCATAATGAGAATCGGCGCGAGGTTGGAGAGCAGGACGTTGAAGACCAGCAGTCCGCCCGCCGCCCACAGCCACCACAGGTCGCCGGTGAGGCGCAGGGCGAGATAAAGCAGTTCGAGCAGGAGCAAGCCAAGGGGAGCCCCGACCGCGAGTCCCTTGAGTTGATCCACGATCCAGCCTTTGAGCGTCTGCGTGGATTGACCGAAGCGGTGCGGGAGGACGAATCCGCTGTAAAAGCCGAGGGGAAGATTGAGAAGGAAATAGAGTCCGCTGAAGACTGCAACGAAAGCGGGGACGAGAAGCCACTCGTTGGTCGTCAGCGTGGACAGCCGCTCGCGGAGCGCAGCCGCCCAGCCCAAGAACAGCCAGGCAAGGGCATAGACGGCGCTGAGAGCGTTGTCCACCAGCCACAAGCGGCGGCGGATGCGGGCGTATTGTTTGGCAAGTTTTTGTCGTTCGGGGTCGAGGGTGGTCATAGGGATTTTGGATTTTGGATTTTGGATTTACGATTGACGATTTTCCGCCCGGAAAGGGGGCAAAATCCGAAATTGAAGGGAGAATTCACTTCACCTGCTCCCCCGCCAGCAGAGCGAGGATTTCTTCGGATTTCATCACCCTGCCATAGGATTTGAGCGCGGCGAGGAAGGCTTTGTGAACCAGTTCGGCAGGGATGACCGTTTCACCGTAGGTCAGGTCGCGCGTGGCGCAGGCATCCTCCGCGATGATGACCTGAAAGCCGAGGTCAGCCGCAGCGCGGGCGGTGGCGTCCACGCACATGTGAGTCATCATGCCGCAGATGACGAGGCGCTCCACTTCCCAATGTTGGAGCAGTTCCAGCAGGTTCGTTTCACGGAAGGCGTTTGGGTAATGCTTGTACACAATCGGCTCGCCCTCAAAATGCGCGACGAGGTCATGGATGTCGGAGCCGCTGTCGCCTTTGATAAAGAACGCGGCATCGGGCTTGAGGGAAATGTGCTGAATGTGAACATGCCGCCCGCCGTGTTCACGGAAACACTGAAGGAGCATGTATGCCTTCTTCGCGGCTTCCTCAGGGTTCACGAGCGGGAACTTCCCGCCGGGGAAATAATCGTTTTGAATGTCAATGACCAGCAAGGCAGTGTTCATGCTTCCTCACTTCCTTCCAAAATCAGCGGGGTTTTCGCCCCACAAGTCGGTATCCCATTTCAAGACGGCGTCGTCGCGCAGTTCGTTTTCGGCAAGCCAGTTTTCGGCGGCGCGAATCAGCGCAAAGATGGGGGCGTTGCGGGACGTGCGTTTGAGTTGGGTTTTACACTCGCCGGTGTACACCCACGAGATGGCGTTCTCCGAGTCGGAGTACACGGGCATGGCTTTGTTGTGTTTCGACAGCCAGGTCAGCGCATGGACGATTGCCAGAAACTCCCCCACGTTATTCGTCCCATCGGGGAACGGACCGAAGCGAAAAATCTCATCTCCCGATTCCAAAAAGACGCCGCGATATTCCATCTTTCCCGGCGAGCCGCTGCACGCCGCATCCACGCAGAGGGACGGCAGGATCGGCTTGACGCTGGCATCCTTCCACTTTCCCGAAGAGGATGCCCTGCCCCGATGCGCTTCATATCCAGACCCGAAGGCGGCTTCCGCCTCCCGAAGCGTGCCAAACGCCTTGAACTCTGCTCCGGCAAAGCCCTTCACCTGCTTCTCGCACTCCGCCCACGAGGTGAAAATGCCGGTCTTGCGGCCCTTCCAAACGACGTAATACTTCTCCTTTGGCATGCTCCAATTGTATCTGCAAATTGAGGGAGTATGCCGAAAGTTGTGTACATTCGTATCGCGAGATGAATCTCGCGGTACGAGTCAATTCATCCGCGAGCGGTTCCAAATCACCACCTGATGTTCGCGCCACAAATACGAGATGGGATAGACCAGCAAATGCACGAGCCGCGTGAACGGCAGCAGCAGGACAATCACAAAACCGCCGACGAAGTGAAACTTCACCCAAAATGGCAGCGCGGCGACAATATGAAACTGCTTGAACCGGGCATGTGTTACACGGTTGAACCGGGGATTTACCTGCCCGGCGAGGGCGGTGTGCGCATTGAAGATAACCTGGTTATCGATGATAACCTGCTGTTTGAGCGGCTGGCGCTGGAAATCAATCAGGCTGGGCTGTCGTGGATTACGATTTTGAAGAAGGCGGAGAATTTCC
>DAOUBY010000262.1:0-4379 GCA_034432325.1 Anaerolineales bacterium | reverse complement strand
CCTGCGTAACTTGCGCTCTCTAGCGCAAATTCGGCGGTAGAGACCGCCAAATACGCGCTTTCGTGAAGTACTGAGAATCAGTGTTCATCCGCGTTCATCTGCGGTAAATCCCGATTTATAAAACACTCTCTAACGTCCGCTGCGCATTCCTACGGCAACGGTTCACCGCTTGGTAATGTGCAGGGTTTCTTTTGAATGGAAGGGGGCTGCGAGCGGGGAGGATGCCAGCGCCATCACTTTGCTGTTTGCGAAAAAGCCAAAATCGAAGTTCGTCTCATCGCCTGCTTGTTTGCCGGGGACGGGCATCAGCCGCGCGGTGAGAGGTTTGTCGAGGCGCAGCGCCAGGGCGGAGAGGTCGAGCAGAAGCGGAATCAATTGTTCGGCGGCGGCGTCGCCGGGCAGGGGGACGGTGTCCAAGCCTGTGCCGCACACGGCGGAGTAGAGCAGGGCGTCTTTGATGGTGAGGGTCCCTTCGGCGGCGCGTTTTGCGAGGACGGAGTCTTCGAGCACGGGCTGCATGAATCCGCTGAAGCCGGTGTGAGGGAATCTGGCGCGGTCAACCGCTTCGGTCAGGAGGGCGGCGGCGGCGAGGGAGCCGTGCAGTCCGATTTTTGGAACGCCCATCTTTTCGACGGCGTTCCCAAGTGAGTGCGCGTCATCGGGGAAAGGGGCGAGGGAAAAGTCAATCCCGTAAAACTTGACGCGCAGAGAGCGGGCAATTTCCGTTAGTTTCTTGCCGTGCTTCTCGATTTCGGCGGTCAGAGTATTTCGCCCTTCCTCGATGCTGCTTGCGTTTTCGAACGCCTGCACCGCGAGGTCGGCGGATTCGGTGGCGATGGCAAAGGCAGGCTTGTCCCTCTCGTGATAGGCGGCGGGGAAGAACGGCGCGCCTGCCGGGACGTTTGCCAGCGCGGCGAATTGCAGGTTGGCAAACCCGTTCGGCTCGATGGGCGCGCATTTGACGATCACCTCTGCGCAGGCGCGGACTGCGGCAAGGTCAATGCCGCGCGTTTTGTCTGCCATCACGCCGCTGAAGAAGGCATCTTTGGCGACGAAGATCGCATCGGGTATGACCTGGTAACTGCGCGGCATTTCGGGCAGGGCAGGACCCAGCGAGAAGTAGCCAATGCCGAGGGGGATGGCGATGTCTGCCAGTTGGCGGGTCAACGCCGGGAGTTTTTCGATGTGTTCTTCGCCAAGCAGGTTGGGAAACGGGACGGTTGCCAGGCGAACCGTCTGCACTTCGTATCCCGCCGCCTCATAGGCAGACCTGGCGTTGGCGAGAAAAGCCCCCGCCTTTTGGATGATTTTTTCTTCCAGCGGGTAGTGAGGGTTGCAAAAATAGGTGATGGAACGAATTTTCATTGCCGCTGCCTGCTCCCGGACCTTTGCCTTACCACTTCGAACATCAGCACCGACCCCGCCACCCCGGCATTGAGCGATTCGACGCTGCCTGCCATGGGGATGGAAATCTTTTTGTCAGCCAGTTTCCGCGCTTCACTGCTGGCTCCTTCCGCCTCGCCGCCAATGACCAGGGCAAGCGGTTCGCGCAGGTCGGTCTCCCAGCACGAGGCGCCGTCCATGTCGGCGATGTACATTTGCAATCCTGCCGCCCGGCAGAATTGCCCGATTTCCTCCCAGCCCATCTCGCGGATTGGCACGCGGAAATGAGCGCCCATCCCCGCCCGCAGGGCTTTCGGCGAGAAGGCGTCGGTCGTTTCGGGAGGCAGGAGGACTGCCTGCACGCCGCTCGCAGCGGCGGAACGGAGCAATGTGCCGAGGTTGCCCGGGTCGCGGATCTGGTCGGGGATGAGGATGAAATCTGGGTAATTGGTAATTGGTAACTGGGTGAGTTCGAGGACGGCGAGAATCCCCTGCGGCGTTTCGGTATCGCTGAGTTTTTGCAGCAGGTCGCCCGAAACCTCGTCCACTTCGACGCCGCTTGCCTTGAGGCGGTTGAGTACATTCATGCCGCGCTCGCTCAGCCCGGCGCTGTACAAGGCGAACTTGAACTTCCAGCCGGCTTCCGCCGCATCCTCCACCAGGCGCACACCCTCCGCCACGAAAGCGTTCGCCTCGCGGCGTTCTCTGGCGCGTCCCAGCAAGGCGCGGACGAGTTTGAGCTTGGGGTTTTGCGGCGAGGTGATCACGAGTCGCCTGCCTGATTGGAAAGCGCCGCTTTGATAAAGACCTCGGCTGTTTCCTGATCGAATAAAACCACCCTGACCGTCTCGAGCGCGGAAGGGGCGCCTGCGAAATATCCCTCGATGGCGGCAAGGATGATTTGCGCTGCGCGGTCTTTGGGAAAGCCGAAGATGCCGGTGGAGATGGCGGGCATGGCGATCGTTTTGCACTTCAATTCGTCGGCAGCGCGCAGAGCGCCGCTCACGGCTTCCGATAACTTTCTGTCCTCGTCGCCTTCGCCCCAAACCGGACCGACAGCGTGGATCACGTATTTCGCGGGCAGGCGTCCGCCCGAGGTCCAAGCGGGATGCGAGTGTGAGACGAGACCGTGCCTGCGAATCCACGCATCCGATTCTTCCTGAATCGCCGGTCCGCCCTTTTTTGAAATCGCCCAGGCGACGCCGCCGCCGTGATGGAGATATTGATTCGCCGCGTTGACGATGGCGTCCGCTTGCTCGGCGGTGATGTCGCCCCGCACGATTTGGATGGATTGACCGGTGCGCAACACGCGTTCCAGCAGGATTGTGTTCATGAGACGATTCTACAACAAAACATCCGGCGAGAGCGTCTCTCGCCGGATGTTGCCTGGTGACTTCCTGTTTGCCTGTTTGCCTATTTTGCTTTTGCAACCACTGCGGCAAACGCCTGCGGGTCGCGCACAGCCATGTCGGCAAGCATCTTGCGGTTGAGTTCGATGTTTGCCTTCTTGAGCGCCGCCACCAGCCGGCTGTAGGTGGTGCCGTTCAGGCGCGCCGCGGCGTTGATGCGGGCGATCCACAATTTGCGCAGGTCGCGCTTGCGCACGCGGCGGTCGCGCGTGGCATACCAGAGGCTTTTGAGCATCGCCTCGTTGGCTCGCTTGAACAGGCGGTTCTTTGCGCCGCGCTGTCCTTTGGTGATCTTCAAAACCTTCTTATGACGTCGGTGACCCTGAGGTCCGCCTTTTACACGCATTTCTTTTTACCTCCTGCAAACTCGCGGGCGTCGGCGGCGTTTGAGCGCCGTCAGTTGCGTACACCCGAAAGCCGCAACTAAAAAATGAATACGACGATGGGGCAAAAAACTTTGCCTTATCCTTCCATGTTGGGCGCAAGGCGCTTGATGCGCTTGATGATCTTGCGTCCGCGCACTTCGAGCATTTCCGGCAGCAGCGCCTTGGTGCGCTTGGAAGTGTTGCGGCGCAGGTGGCTCTTGCCGCCTTTGGTGCGCACAACCTTGCCGGAACCCGTCAGGCGGAACCGTTTGGAGGTTGCCTTGTGGGTCTTCAATTTGATTTTGCCAGATTTGGCTTTGCGAGGCATGAACTTGCTCCTTTCAGACAAGATAAACCGCGGGACTTGACTTGCGCGCCCGCGGATACTCAACATCTTTGGGACTTTCTTGCGGATCAGACTTCCGCTTCTTTCTCCGCCGAAGCCTGCCCTGTTTTCTCTTTCTTTTTTACTGCCCCTTTGAGGGGCGCCAGCACCACGAGCATGGTCCTGCCTTCCATTTGAGGCGCCTGCTCCACCGTGCTGACATCCGACAGCGCTTCGGCAATCTCTTTCAGGTCTTCGAGTGCGATTTCAGGGTAATCCATCTCGCGCCCGCGGAACTTAATGGTCACGCGGACCTTGTTGCCCTGAAGCAGCCAGCGGCGGGCGTCTTCCACCTTGAAGCCGCGGTGCGCTTCGTTGGTCTTCGGGCGCAGGCGGATTTCCTTGACCTCGATCTTGGTCTGCGCCTTGCGCGCCTCGCGTTCCTTTTTGGCGCGCTCGAAAATGAACTTGCCATAATCAACCACACGGCAGACAGGCGGATTGGCGGTAGGGGAGACCTCTACAAGGTCCATCCCGGCATCGCGGGCGATTTGCAGTGCCTGCTTGATGGGAACAACGCCGATGTTACTGCCATCCGCCCCGATCAAACGGACCTCCGAAACGCGGATGCCCTCATTGACTCGAAATTCTGAAGCGCTGATAAGACTCTCCTTTTTCAAAACAGTTGACCAGCACTTGGCTGGTTTTTGGCGGGCTGATGATACCATGAAGGCGCGCGAGTCGTCAACGAAAACGAGCATACATGCGAACGGTGACGTCCCCGTACTCCCTTTTGTAGTTTCATGGTAACTATTCAGCATCTGTCATTGCGAGTGGCGCCTCGCGCCACGAAGGGCCACGCTGAGGCTCGCCCGAAGCGCAATCTCCTCGTCGTGG
>DAOUBY010000261.1:0-2153 GCA_034432325.1 Anaerolineales bacterium | reverse complement strand
AATTGCTCTTGAAAAACTATCACAACCGCGAAGATTTTGTAGCGCGACATTCATGTCGCTTTAGGTTGCGGAATGAATTCCGCGCTACGTGTGTACCTGTAACAAATATGCAGTTTGACATTATGACCAGATTTCATCCGTGGATTTGACGATCTTCATCCCCGCCTGCGCGAACCGCTGAAATGCCGCATCTGCCGCGTCGGTGTGATCCACCACGCCCGGCACGACCACCGGCGAAGCGCAGTCTTCGAGCAGATAGACCTTTTTTGCCAGTTTGGGGTCGGTTGCCTGAATATCCTCCAGCAGGTCCGAGACGGTCCACGCAACGCAGTGAGACTTTGCCTGCCCGGCGATGATGAGACGGTCGAATTGCTGTAACTGCTCGATGAACTTCGTGTTGCGCACGCCGAGCGTCTCACCCATGGGACCGCTCAGCACTTCGGGACCGATGGCGGAGTAGTTTTCGGTGAAGGGCTTGTCGCCTTTGATTTCGATTTCGTATTGTGCTGCGCGGGCGATGGAATGGAAGAAGAGCGCCTCCTCCACCGCCGAGACCAGCGCGTGACCGATGCCGCCCAGCATGGCATGGTAGGGCCAGATGGTGAGGGCATATTTGCCCTTTTTCTCCAGCTCCTCCGCGTAGTGGATCATCATCTGCTGACCGTATTCGGGGGCGATGCCAAATTGCGAGGCGAGGGCAGGGTTGAAGGTCCATTTGCCGCTGCGCAGGTCGGAGAGGTGGATGTCGGTGTAGGGGGCGGGGTGGTCTCCGTTTGCATCCACGAAAAAGATGGCATGGAAGACCTGCAGGGTTTTATGAGTGTCCATGGTGGCGGTGATGTGGGTGATTCTGCCCAGGTTGCGGTAGATGAATTGACACAGACGGGCGTTATCGTCCACCGCGCCGCGCCCGCTGCGCCCGCCCACGAAAAGTTCGAACTCCGGAACACAGAAGGTGTTTTGGACGTCAATCAGCAGAAGCCAGGTGCGGCTCCGGTCGGCGGAAGCAGGCTGAAGTGCGTGTTGACGCGCCCACTCTCGCGCCTGCCCGGCGCGTTCTTCGTAAGGGACCCGCCAGACGGCGCCAACTCTGGCGGCATCGAAAAAGTCGGGAATGGGAAGGGTTTGCATGTTGCCTCCGCTTCGATTGTATCCTCGCGGGTGGTCGTGTCAAGTGTACCGGCGCGCGGTTGACTTTTTTCCCTGATACCTTTATATTACAGCGCAAAGTCCGACGCTGGAGAGCGTCTCTTACGCCGCGAGCGTAGACGGATGTTTTCTAACGTCTGCCTGCTTTTTTACAAGGAGAAATTATGGCATCTCAATTTCAATTGATTATGCGGCAGGGACCGACACCCGGGGCAACCTTCCTCCTGGAGGGCAGTCAATTAAACATCGGGCGCGACTCGTCCAATGAAATTGTCATCAACGATGCGGAAGTCTCGCGCCGCCATGCCCGTCTGACCTTTCAGGGTGGAAAGTATGTGCTGGAAGACCTCGGCTCAACCAACGGGACGTTCGTGAACGGGCAACGCCTGGCGGGACCGCGCGTGCTGAAAGCGGGAGAGGTCGTTTCGCTGGGCGAGCAGATTGTGCTGGTCTATGAGGTGACGACCAACGACCCCGGTGCGACGATGGTATCGCCGCGCGCCGCCGCTGCGCCTTCGGTTTCCCGTCCGGTGGCTGCGCCGCCCCCGCCTCCTGCCGAATATGTAGGCAGTGTACCCGCCAGCCCAGCGCCATCCTCCTCTGCGCCGCCATCCGCGCCTGCCCCCGCGCGGCGGCTGAACGCCCTGCCCATCATCATTGCAGTGGCGGTGTTGTTCTTCATCTGTTTGTGCGCCGGCTTTCTCTGGTATATTGACGCCAATTACCTGTGGTGCACGTTCTTCCCCTTCCTGGGCGGGTGTTGATTTGTGAAGCCGTTTCCCCGCAAGGCGCTGCGCCCTGCGGGGATTTTTTATTCATGCAGGACTTACGCAAAATCTCGCGTAGAGCGCGTTCTCCAACGTGCTGGATGGGTATTTGGCATTAGAGAACGCCGATTACGCGCCTGTCATGGTCATGGCTTTCTCAAAGTCTGGTTTCAGGCTAAAAAACAAACAGGATAGACAGGATTTCAGGATAAGCCGCGCGCAAAGCAGGGCGAAAAC
>DAOUBY010000260.1:0-13178 GCA_034432325.1 Anaerolineales bacterium | reverse complement strand
GTTTTCGCCCTGCTTTGCGCGCGGCTTATCCTGAAATCCTGTCTATCCTGTTTGTTTTTTAGCCTGAAACCAGACTTTGAGAAAGCCATGGACTGGATTCACTCCCAACTCCAAAAAACTCTTGTGGTATGCTTAAACCATACAAGGAGCAAACCATGACCATCACGGTCGAAGTGCAGGGTGTCACAGCGCGCATCCTTCTCTCAGGCGGGATAGATTACAACACGCAGGAGGAGTTCAAACGCGCCAACCAGCAGGCGCTTTCTGCCAAAGGCGCGCGCGAAATTCATGTGGACTTTGCTCAGGCGCAATTTCTGGACTCGTCCGGCATTCGCGCCCTGCTCAACCTGCAAAAGCAGGCGGAAGCGGCGGGAAAGTCTCTCACGCTGATGAACTGCACTTCACGCCTGCGCGAAATCTTCGAAATCGGCGGCTTCGACAAAATCTTCAAGTTCGGCTGATACGCCTCACAGAACAGGGAAGGGAACCATGAAACTCGATTACTCCGAATTGGAAAACGGCATCCGCCTCATCAAACTCGAAGGGAGACTCGATCTGAATGGGACGTACAGCATCGAGGTCCAGTTTGTGAACCGCTGTGCGGGCGACGGCGCCCGCGTTCTGGTGGACCTGTCGGGGGTCAATTATGTTTCGTCGGTGGGCATCCCCATGCTGGTCAACACTGCCAAATCGGTTGTCAGCCGCGGCGGCAAGATGGCGTTCCTCAATCCGCAGGAAAATGTAACCAAAGTGCTGGATTTGGTCGGCGTTTCGAACGTCATCCCCATTTTTTACGACAAGCAGACGGCAGTGGAAAGCCTGAAGTAAACTCTAATAAATTATATATAATTTTCGTGGTACAATGGCGGCGAAATCAGGAGCGCAACCATGGTTACCACGATACTCTTCATCCTGCCCATTGCTTTCATCCTTTGGGCATTGTCCAAAACGACCGAAAAAGTGCTTGACATCCGCCAAAGCGAGCGGGAAGCAGGCAAAGAACCGTTTGTATATCTGTAAACAGAACAGGTCATAGTGGACGGCTCCGGGCTGGTTTCCGGAGCCTTTTCTTTTTGGAAGACGAGCCGCCCTCTCCCTAAAGCACACCCCGCTCCGTGGAGCGGGGTGTGCGCTTCGGCAAAATTACCCGCCGGGTTTGTTTCTCGAACGATAAAACGCCGCCCAGCGGCGGTTGACCTCCTCCGTGGCTTGCTGGCGTGTATACCCGTATTTGACCTGCAACATGGTCAGGAACTTGTCCTGCTTGTCTGCCGCCTTGTCTATTTTTTTCAGGTCATGTTCGCCCAACAGGCTGAACCACTCCGCAGACTGCCCGCGGATGACCTTCCACTGTTGGTCGAATTTCGATTTTTGAACTTTCATACGTTTCTCCTCCGAGAGTATAAATGGATTGGACTCAGTTCGGAGTTCTCGAGATTTCGTTTTCTGCAGACCATCCGTTCCCCCATTACGTGAATCGGCGCGAACAAAATTGTCAAACTCTTACGCTTCAATTGTACTACGCGCGGACGGTAAAATCGTGAGTTTGAACCAGGTTGCAAAATTGACAACGGTCTCGCGGACAAGGTCAACCTGTGGCCGAGACCGTTTTTCATCATTCAGCCTTCCAAATTCATCCTTGATTTTCCCACCAGCCCATCAACTCGCTCAACGGCAGGGACGGCGTCGCGTCGCCCTGCCGCCCCGTGTTCCACGTCACGATCAAGTCGCGTTTTGCGCGCGTGATGCCCACGTAGAAGAGACGCAAACGTTCCTTCACGTAATCCAGCCGCGAGCGCAGCGTTGCCGTTCCTTCCTCGTACCAGTCATATTCGCCGGATGACTCCAACGCAGTCAACTGCGCCAGCGCTTCCGCTTCGAGATTCAAACCGCCGCGCACAAACCAACGTTCCGAAATAAATCTATCGTTCGGCATATTCGATGGGAAATCATAGTTGTTCACCGACATCAAATACACGCGGTCCCATTCCAACCCCTTCGCCTTGTGCATGGTCGTCACCACCACGCACCCGCGGTGGCGTTCGGGGTCGAAGCCCGAATCGTCCGAGGAGAAGCCGATGAAGCGCCGTTCATTTTTGGCAATGACCGCCAGTTCCGCTGTCAACTCAGGCAGGCGCCAGTCGGGATGATCGTCGGCGGCTTGCCGAAGCACCAGCGCCAGTTTGTGCGCCAGCGCCAGGTCCGACGCTTCGGTGAAGACATCCTGCGCCAGCGTGAGAATCAACTGATCAATGGGAAGCGTAACCGCGTTCAGCCAGCGCTGGATGACGACTCGAAATGCGCTTAACTCCTCGACGACTTGCGCCGCTTCGGACTCACCGATGGCTGACAGCCAATCGGAATCTTTTCGCGGCGCGACAAAATTCTCCACGTCAACCATCTTCCGCAATAAGGTTGATGTCATTGCGAGGAGCGCTCTTTGCGACGAAGCAATCTCCTCCACTGGAGTTTTCTCTTTATCATCAGGAGATTGCTTCGGGCTTTGCCCTCGCAATGACATGCCCTCGCGCCAATCTCTCCTCCACACCTCATACGCCTTCGCCAACTTCCTTGCGGAACCCGGATCCGCCAGGTAGGAAAGCAGGTAACTCAACGACCCCGCCGCGGCGCGCGTTTCGGACGTGGACGAAATCAACTCGATGGGTTCGATGCCGCGCTTGCGCAGGGCATTGACCACCTCCACGCCGCGTTGATTACGCGGAACAAGAATCGCAATTGTAGGTTGTTCTTCCATGGGAACATTCGCAAACGAATCGAGATAATTCTTCACCGATTTGGCTACCGCTTCGAGTTCTTCATCGGGCGTGAATTTTTTGCTGATGAAACGAATCGCTTCGGGATTGTCGGGCGGGTTCTGCTGCGGGTCGCCCTCTGGGACGGGGACGATGTGCGGCAGCGAGAGCGCCGTCCGCGCTTCGGGGAGGGGATGGGAGGTCATCACCCAGTCCATGAGGTGGTTTGCCAGGGCAATGATGGACGGCTGGGAACGCCCCGATTCGGGCATGTCAATGCTGGGGTTGTTTTGGATGAAGGCGCGCAGGAGGTCGGGCGAGGCGGTGGTGAAGGTCTCGAATATCGCCTGGTTGGGGTCGCCGACGCGGACCCAGCCTCGCCCTGAGCCTGCCGAAGGGTTGCCGCCCCCCCTCCTGCTCCCCCCATTTTTTTCGAAAATGGGGGGAGTGTCCCGAAGGAACGAGGGGGACTCTGTGCCACCAGAGAGCAAAGAAAGTATTCTCTCCTGCGTCAGGCTGGAGTCCTGCGCTTCGTCTTCGAGGATGAACGGGTAGCGGTATTGCAGACGGGCGAGGTATTCCTCGTCGCTTTCGAGGAGGGTCAGGGCGAGGCGGATGAGGTCGTCGAAGTCCACTGCGCCGCGGTAGGCGAGGGCGCGCTGATAGTCGGCGTAGATGCTCCAGCCGAGTTCGGCAAGCGGCGAAGGCGCAGGCGAAGCGTCGAGTTTGAGGCGCAGGTCTTCGGGAGTCAGGAGGCGGTCTTTGGCGGAGCGGATGAAGGCAAGGGCGAGGGAGTCCAGCAAATCGGGCAGTTGTTCGCGTTTGACCCAATCGCGCTTGGAGTTATCGAGGGCGGGATCGAGGTAGTCGTCCAACGAGTTCGATGCCAGCCATGCCTGAACCGCGTCGCGGCGGATGAAACCCGCCTCGCGCTCGTCAATGATGCTGAAGCGTTCCTCGAGACCGACGCGCGCCGGCTTTTCGCGGACGATGTCGTGCGCCAGCCCGTGCAGCGTGCGGACGCGGTATTTGTAGAGCGCTTGCAGAGGGTTGTCGAAGAATTTTTTGATGCGCGCTTCGAAGTTGTCCACCGCCGAGTTGACGAGGGTGACGATGAGCACTTCCTGGTCGTCGCCGAGCCAGCCTTCGCGGATGATTTTCGCGGCGAGGGCGGAGAGGATGTGCGTCTTGCCCGCGCCGGGGACGGCGGCAATGCCGAGGCGTCCGCCGGTGTAGCGGAGGATGTTTTGTTGGGAGGGGCGGGGGGTGAAGGAAGACATTGGTGATTGGTGATTGGTGAGGTGAGTCAATAACACTTCACCGAAAAATATTTGGTCAATGAATTATTGGTCATGTCTTCTTCGCGGATGGGGTCATCGCTCGAATTGACCAGCGCTTCCACGCCAAAACTCTTGTTCCCTTTCAAGTCGAGAACCAGCGTCAATTTGACATCTTCATTTGCGCCGAGGCTTGCAATCTCCAGATTGGATGTTCCAATCACGCCGTTGAATTTCTGCGCCCATTCATCCAACTCATACCGCTGCTGCCCCATCAGCAAAAACACATCCACAGGAAACGAACCGAAGTGCCGCGTGCCGGCGCGCCCGATGTTTCGAATGAAAACGGATAGTTCGATGATGGTGCCGCCGCGCTCCGGCAAACAAAGCGGGTCGCTGATGCCGGTCACCGTCAGGTCGGGCAGGAGCAAGAGCGGACTGTCAAACGCGATGGTGGGGAGGATGAAGGGCGTCCGCGTGGGAAGAGGCGTGGGGGGCGGCACAGCCGTTGCAGTCCGCGTGGGAGGCGGGGTGTACGTCGCAAGCGGCAGCGTCTCCGGCTGGTACGAAGCGCTCCGCCGCGTTGAAGTGGGAGACGCTTCCGTTGGCGCCGGCTGCGCAGGCAGCGGCGAAACGATGTTCGGAAAAGCGGCGGCAATCGCCACGATGCCGATGACGCCGAACACGATGACCGCCGTCAGCCAATGAGGGGACGCAGAATGATTCTCTGTCATGCTTCACACATGCAATTCATAACACCTTCTGGAACGCTTTCAGCAATTCACCGCGCTGCTCGAAACCGCTTTCGCCCAATTCGGAGAGACAGAGATAGACCCGCTCGCGGCAGCGATGCAGCAGACCCGCAGCCAGCCGCGCCAGCGCCTCCTTGCTGTAGTGGACATCCTCCGCATCAGACCAGACCCGCCCCGCTTCCCACCATCGGCTCAACACAAAGGGATGCGTCAACGGCTGGGACAACCGCTCATACCACCCGCTTGAGCCAACGTCGAGCCAGAACTGGAAGGCGGCTGGGCGGTTCATCATCAGGAACGTGTGGGCTGGCGCGACCAAAACGGCGTTCTTCTCCTCTGACTGCCAGCCCTCCAAATAAGACGCGGCAATGACGCCCTCCTGAAGCATAAAAAGGTACTCGCGCCCCAGGTCCCCGAGGTCGTGAAGGCTTCGAACGTCCCACTCCAGCGACTGACGGAATTTCTTCGCTGATTCCACCAGGCTTGCCGCCACGCGGACCGAGTCGAAATTGCGGTGATACCCGAAGCCCGGCTGCGATAACACCTCGCCAAACAACCTGCGGAAGAAGTGATCGAGAGGCAGCGGGTCGCTTTCACGGTACGCCAGAAGCCAGTCCCGCAAAACGGTGTAACGATTGCCGAGGGAGAAGGTGATGCGTTCCTGAATTTCCTGTTTAATCTCGTCAAAGTTCGAAAGGCGAAGGTCGCGTTGACGATAGACGATTTCCGTCAACAATTGGGCGCGCACCAGATCGAGCCTGTCAATGGACTGCATCAGGGCGTAAGCCACGTCGAATTTGGGCGGGTGAATGCTCCATTGCGGGTGCGCCAGCGCGGCAAGCGTAATCATGGCGCGCGAGGCGGGTTCGTCGCGCAGGGAGCGGGAGGGACGGTGCGAACGCCAGGGGATGTTTCTGGCATCGAGCCTGTTGGTGATGGAAAACCTCAGCGCATCCGAAAGGTAGGGCGCGAGGACGACAATCTCGGAAGGCGGAATGCCTACGGCAGAAGTTAGTCGTTCGATTTCATCCACAACCGCATCGAGGAGTTCAGGGTAAAAATGCGATTGAACAATCGAAAGCGCCGACGCCCCTCCTTTTTCCTCCTTCATCGCTCCTTCAACAGCAGGCAGGATCGCCTCGACCAACCCATCGCTCAACTTCGCAATCTCCTCCGACATGACGAAACTCTCCGCCAGGCGCAAATGCTCATCGCACAGTTCGCGCAGCGCCCAGCCGGTCTGCACGTCGGCGCCGAGGAAGTAGCGGAAGCCCCCTCCCTCGTCGTAGAGCAGGAGGGCGGAATCGAAGGAGGGCAGCCACTCGCGCAGAATATCATGCACGCGGGGCACATCCTCTTCGACATTGTCATAAATCAGGTGACGGTACGTCCGCATGAGATACTCACGGACAATATCCTGCTTCCACAAAATATTGACAAAGACCTCGAACTGGAGGGAAAAGTCGAGAAGGTTATGCTCGAGGCAATACTGGCGGAAGCGGTTGGCGCAATCCTGCGCATCGGCATAGATGCGGCGCTGGGCGGGGTCGCCAAAGTAAGCGGCGTCGAGGCGGGCGCCAATCTCGGTGTGCGGAAAGCCAATCACCGCCGCCTTGTTCAGGTTGTCAATGATTTGTGAATACAGACGGTTGCGGTCAATTGTCACCGACTCGAAATACCCCGCATCCAGCAGCGGGCGGACAAGATGCGCCATATAATATTGCGCCGTTTCGAGCGTGAGAAACACAGGCGGCTGATCGGGATGGGCAAAGCCGGCCGTCTCTGCCGCCAGCGACCAGAACAGGTCGCACATGCGGCGCGCCAGACCGCCAATCGTGGCGGGAGTCACCTCGCCGCCCGCGCCCCGTTCGGGGCTGTAGAGCAAATCGAGATACGGCTCCTGCAGCGAACGCTGAGGTGTGAGCAGAAGAATCGACTCGCCGGGCACACCCTGTTCGAGCAGATACCGCATCCGCTCCACGCTGGCAGTGGTCTTGCCGCAGCCGGCGGGACCGGAGACGAAGAGTTTAAGGTCAAGGGGAGATTCAACGATCTGACGTTGAGTCAGGCTGAGGCTTGGCATGAAGCGAGGGTACAGGAGACGGGGATGTTTGTCAATACGTCATCCGATTTCTCTGTATAATGCGCTTCATCCAATCACCCCAAGGAGAATTTCTGATGACAACCCCCAGCCGCCCCGCCGCCAAACCCGAAATGGTCCGCTTTTCAGACAGATTGACCGACTCGCTCGACGACATTACCAAAATGATCAACGAGCACAAAGTCATGATTGACACGATTCAAGATGTTGCCCTCGAACTGACCAATTCCATCGCCACACTCCACACACTCACGGTCAAATATGCGGGCATCGCCAACAACATCCTCGACGGCTTGCTTCCCCTCGTCAAAAACCTACCCATCATCCCCAAAAAGATCATAGACCTGCTGGTCAACCTCGAAAGCGTCACACAGAAAATCATTGACGCCAACGCCCAAACCGCCCGAACCATTTCGGATGTGCAATCGGGTTTGCAGACCGGCGACGTGAACAAGATCAAGGGACATGCCAGCCAACTGCAAAATTTGACCAACGCCCTGCGCTCCATCCTCCCCAATCAATAACCCCGCTTCCTTCCTGCGGGACGGCTGATCCTGTTTCCCGAAGTTTCCCTCGTCCGTTGACACATCTCCGGGGGGCATGTATAATACCGTCCGCTTCTGCCTCAGCAGTAAGACCTCGCTGAGGCGGTTGTTTGTCGAAAGACAACCCCACACCCCCAGCTTCCCCGCCCGCCGGCGACGAGTGCACGAGCTCCGCAGGCAAACGGTGAAGTGAATGACTGGAGATACAAAATGAAATTTGCAATCGTGGAAAGCGGCGGCAAGCAATACCGTGCCGTCGAAGGGCAGGTCATCGAGGTGGACCGCCTTCCCGTGGAAGCGGGAGAACAACTCAACCTCGATCGCGTTCTGCTCGTGGCAGACGGCGATGATGTGCTGGTCGGAACGCCCACAGTGGACGGCGTGCAGGTCAAAGCCACCGTGGTGGACCATGTCAAAGGTCCCAAGTTGCTTTCATTCAAATACCGCCCGAAGAAGCGCATCCGCGTGCGCGGCGGGCATCGCCAGCAGTACACCCGCCTGATGGTGGAATTCATCGGTAAAGCGGGCGAGGCGGAAGCAAAGGCTGAAGAAAAGAAACCAGCCGGAGCGAAGTAAAGAAACGCAGAAGTCAGAATAAGCAGAGGTAGCCATGGCACATAAAAAAGGCGGCGGCTCCAGCCGCAACGGACGAGATTCCAATGCCCAGCGTTTGGGCGTGAAACGTTTTGCCGGTGAGTTTGTGCTTTCCGGTCATATTCTGGTACGTCAGCGCGGCACCAAAATCAAGCCGGGGCTGAACGTCAAAGTTGGCAAGGACGACACCTTGTTCGCAACTGCCGACGGCGTGGTCATGTACGATGTCGTGCGCGGGCAGAAGCGCGCGAACGTCCTGCCGCAGGCGGAAGGCTAATCATGAAGAAAGATATCCACCCCACTTATTACCCCGAAGCCACCGTGGTTTGCTCCTCCTGCGGGCACACCTGGAAGACCGGCTCCACCAAAAAAGAAATCCGCGTGGACTTGTGCTCGAACTGCCACCCGTTCTTCACCGGCGAATCACAGCGCATCCTCGACACCGAAGGGCAGGTGGACCGCTTCTACAAGAAGCTCTCTGTCCGCCAGGCATACGTGGAACAGCAAAAGGTCAAGGAGGAACTGAAAGGCTCCCCCGAACGCCCGATTGCCGAACTGGGTCTTCCCACCCGCGCCACCGAAGCGCTCAAGGCGGCTGGCATCGAAAATGTCGGTCAGTTCCTCGAGAAACTCAGCGGCGGCAACCAGGCAGTGCTGGCGATTTCCGGCTTCGGTCAGGCTTCGCTGACCGCCGCGAAGAAGAAACTGCGCGCCCTCGGTTACGAGATTCCCGAAGCCGCAGCGTAATTCTGCAATGGGAGTTTTCCCCAGGGTTGCAGAAAACTTAATCTCAGGTAAACTTACAGGCATGGCGTATGTGCGCCGTGCCTGATTTTTTGCCCCTTGCCTGCGCCAGGGGCAGGAGAAGATATGCGACACACAAACGGTTCCATCGAAGTCGTCTGCGGTTCCATGTTCAGCGGAAAAACGGACGAGTTAATCCGCCGCCTGGTGCGGGCGGTGATTGCCAAACAAAAAGTGCAAGTCTTCAAACCCGCCATAGACGTGCGTTACGCCATCGAAAAAGTCACCTCCCACACCGGCTCGAACTTCGACGCCATCCCTGTGGAACAAGCCTCGGAGATACGCGCCAAACTCGAAGCGGATACCACCGTCGTCGGCATAGACGAAGCGCAATTCTTCGACGCCGAAATCGTTCCCCTCGTCCAGGAACTGGCGGGGCGCGGCATCCGCGTCATCATCGCCGGGCTCGACATGGACTTCCGCGGCGAACCCTTCGGACCCATGCCCATCCTCATGTCCATGGCAGAACGGGTGGACAAACTCCACGCCATTTGCATGGTGTGCGGCGACGAAGCCTCCCGCACCCAGCGGCTGGTCAACGGCAAGCCCGCGCGCTACGACGACCCCGTCGTCATCGTTGGCGCGTCCGAACTCTACGAAGCCCGCTGCCGCAAACATCACGAAGTTCCCAAATAAGAACGGGAGGCAAGCCATGCAAGACTACAAAGACATCCTCGCCGAAATTCTGATAGACGAAAAAACGCTTCAGACCCGCATCAGAGAACTGGCAGCGCAAATCAGCGCCGACTACCCCGACGGCAACCTGCTCCTCATCTGCATCCTGCGCGGCGGCGTTCCCTTCCTCGTGGACCTCAGCCGCTGCATTACCGCCCCCCACACCGTGGACTACATGGCAGTTTCCTCCTACGGCGTCGGCAAACGCGAATCCACTGGCACTGTCCGCGTGGCGATGGACCTGCAAACCGACATCCAGGGCAAGGACGTGCTCCTCGTCGAAGACATCGTGGACAGCGGTCACACCATTGCCTACGTGCTCGAAATGCTCCAACTGCGCCAGCCCAAGAGCCTCAAAGTCTGCGCCCTGCTCGACAAAGCCGAACGCCGCGAAGCAGTCGTCCCCATCCACTACCGCGGCTTCCAAATCCCCAACAAATTCGTCTTCGGCTACGGACTCGACATTGACGAATACTACCGCAACCTGCCCTTCATCGGCGTGGTGGATTTGAAAAAATACCAGCCTCCGCGGTAATCATGTCCGGCGACCCTCAAGCCCTCTCAGCCTATGCAGGGCGCTGGGTCGCCCGCATTCGCGGTCGAATCGTCGCCCAGGGGGGAACGCCCGAACAAGCCCTGTACGCCGCGCAAAAAAGCAGGCACAAAGAAACGCCGGAAATCCTCTACATGCCCATCCCTCTCCCCATCCCTCCTCTGCTGGACAAAATACGAGACATCCTCCCCGCCGCCGACATCCACCTCATCGGCGGCGCCGTGCGGGATATGCTCCTCAACCGCCTCTCACGCGACCTCGACTTTGCCCTGCCCTCCCAAGCCATTGCCTCCGCCCGCAAAGTTGCCAACGCCCTCCACGCCGACTTCATGACGTTGGACAAAGAGCGCGACACCGGGCGCGTCATCTTCACCGACGCCGACGGCGCGCGCACCTTCCTCGACTTCGCCGCCTGGCGCGGACGCACCCTCGAAGAAGACCTGCGCAACCGCGACTTCACCGTCAACGCCATCGCGTTTGACCTGCAAACGCAAACCCTCCACGATCCGCTCAACGGCGCAGCCGACCTGCGCGCCAGAATCCTGCGCGCCTGCTCCCCCGCCTCCCTCGCCGACGACCCCGTCCGCATCCTGCGCGCCGTCCGGCTGGCGGCAGAATTCGACTTCAAAATCGAAGCCGCGACCCGCAAAGCGATGAAAGAAGCCGCCCGCCTGCTTCCCAAAGTCTCCCCGGAGCGCAAACGGGACGAGTTATTCAAAATCCTCGAAGGTCCCAAACCCGATGCCGCCCTGCGCGCGCTGGAAATGCTCGGCGTCTTCCCCCACCTCCTGCCCGAACTCCCCGCCCTGAAAGGCGTGACCCAATCGGACCCGCACATCTACGACGTTTGGGAACACACCCTGAGCGCGCTCAAACACCTCGAAGCCCTCCTCGCCGCCCTGCGCCTCGGCTATTCCGCCGAAGAGACCAACGACCTCTTCACCGGTCTGCTCACCCTGCGGCTGGGCAGGTTCCGCGAACAGTTTGCCGCCCACTTCGCCCAATCCCTCAACGCAGACCGCTCCGTCCGCGCGGCGTTGTTCTTCGCGGCGCTCTATCACGATGTCGAGAAACCAGCCACAAGGTCGGTGGATGAGGCGGGACGGGTGCGCTTCTTCGAACATGACATGCGCGGCGCGGAAACCGCATCCCGCCGGGCGCGGGAGTTCAATCTCAGCAATGACGAAATCGAACGCATTGAGACCATTGTCCGTCATCACATGCGCTTTCACTTCTTCACCAGCCGCCTCGAAAAAGACGGTCAGGAGCCGTCGCGCAAAGCCATCTACCGCTTCTTCCGCGACACGGGCGAAGCAGGCGTGGACCTCGTCCTGTTCGGTCTCGCCGATCTGCGCGGCGCACGCGGACCAATGCTCACGCAAGAGACCTGGACCGCCGCGCTTGACATCGCCCGTCTCCTGCTCGAAAACTACTGGGAAAAACCGCACGAAACCGTCGCCCCGCCCCGCCTGCTGGACGGAAACGAGTTGATGAAAGCGTTGAACCTCCCGCCTGGCCGCAGGATTGGGCAACTGCTCGAAACCATCCGCGAGGCGCAGGCAACAGGCAAAATTGCAACCCGTGAGGAAGCGCTGGCTTTTGCCCGGCAGTGGCTGGATGAACAGGGAAGCAGCGCGCAAACAGGAGGCAAATGAACACCGTTTACTTCGATCTCGAAACACAGAAGACCTTCGATGAAATCGGCGGGCGCGACGCCGGCAAACTCCGTCTCGCCTGTGGGGTGACCTGGTCCACGGCGCGGAACGATTTTGCCGTTTACTGGGAGCAGGACGCCGCCGCGCTCGTCGCCGAACTGAAAGCCGCCGACCGCGTCATCGGCTTCAACATCCTCAACTTCGACTACGAAGTGCTCAAACCCTACGCTCCTGCCGAAAACTTCCGCGCCTTCCGCTCCACCGACATGCTGCAAGACATCTTCCGCGCGCTCGGCTTCCGCCTGAGCCTGGACGCCATCGCCAAAGCCACGCTCGGCGCAGCCAAAACCGCCGATGGACTGCAATCGGTGCAGTGGTTTCGGAACGGCGAACTGGACAAAGTCGCCGAATACTGCAAGGCAGATGTGGACATCACGCGCCGCGTCTATGAGTTTGGGCGCGAGCATGGTTACATCCATTACTACTCGAAATTGGGCAGTAAATTAAAACTGACGGTCAACTGGAAATGAGAGGCGCCCCATGCAAAAGACCATTGTCAACGGAATCGAACTGGCATACGCCCGCCGCGGTCACGGTCAGCCGCTCGTACTTCTGCACGGTTACCCGCTCGATCATCACATCTGGGATGAAATTGCGCCTTTGCTCGAAGATCAATTCGACCTGCTCCTGCCCGACCTGCGCGGCTTCGGCGCATCGGGGACGGCAGCGGCGCCCTCCACGATGGACGATTACGCCTCCGACATCGCCGCACTGCTGGACTCATTGGGCATTGGAAAAACCGCCATCGCCGGGCATTCGATGGGCGGCTACGTGGCGCTGGCGTTTGCCCGCCTCTTTCCAGACCGTGTAACGGGTCTCGGACTGATAGCCTCGCAAACGCTGGCAGATTCCCCCGACCGCAAGGAAGGACGCTACAAGTCTGCGGCGGAGGCGGCGGAGAAGGGCATCAGCGTCATCGTGGAGGCAATGACCCCCAAATTCACCAGCAACCCAGCACTGCAAGCCTTTGCCCGTCAGGTGATGGAACGCCAGACTCCGCAAGCCTGCATTGGCGCGCTCAACGCCATGGCAGAGCGTCCCGATTCCACTTCCGTGCTGGCGTCGCTGACCTGCCCCATCGTCCTTGTTCACGGAAATGCGGATGTGTTGATTCCCATCGAGCGGGCGCGGGAGGCGAAGGAAGCGGCGCCTCATGCCCTGCTGGTGGAGGTGGCGGGCGCCGGGCATTTGCCGATGCTGGAGGCAAAGGAAGAAACCGCCCGGGCGTTATCTGCCCTGCGCAGCGACGCATAATTGGGGTCACCAAGCCCATACGAAAAAGCGTAGCGGGCGTTCTCTAACGCCAGTAGCGGGCGTTCTCTAAGAGAGTGTTTTGAAATTCATGTTCCAACCACAGATGAACACAGATAAATTGGATTTACAAGGTAATTTCATCCCGTTTTTCTTCA
>DAOUBY010000259.1:0-8306 GCA_034432325.1 Anaerolineales bacterium | reverse complement strand
GTTTTCGCCCTGCTTTGCGCGCGGCTTATCCTGAAATCCTGTCTATCCTGTTTGTTTTTTAGCCTGAAACCAGACTTTGAGAAAGCCATGGGTTATTTACGCAGTACTCTGGAAGTGCGTCAGGGAATCTGGTATATCGAATAGACGCCATCCGGCGTCTGGCGGGTGAGTTGAAGCAGACCGAGTGTCTCTGAAAGGGCGTTTTGCAGGGGTGCGGATTGGTAGGCGGGGTTGTTTTCGAGCATGAACTGCCGCCCCTGTTCATAGACCAGGATATGGGTGAATCCCTGCGCTTTCCACTGGCGGATGATCGCTTCGGGCGTTTTGTAGAGGTGGAGGTCGTGGGCAAAGTTGGCAAGGATGGGGTCGGGGTATGTGGAGCGGAGAAGGTCGTAGGAACGCGGCTCGAAGAGGCTGTATAGCCTGGCGTTTGCCGGCAGGCTGTTCATGAGTTGGGCGAGCGCCGCGTAGGGAGGGTTGACGCGCGCGATGTATTGTTCGCGGGTTTGCGCGCCCAACGCAACCGCCAGCGGATTGCGCTGAAGGGTGAAGACGCCGCTCTCGAACACGGTCAACGCCAGGATGATGCCGACAACGGCATTGAACAGGAAACTGATGCGCAGGTTCGATGTGTCGAGCCGGGCAAGGGCGTCCCAGCCCAGCGCGGCAGGGATGGCAAAGGGCAGGAGCGCCGGGAAGAGCAGGCGCGTCTGCCAGAGGGCAGCGGAGTGGATGACGCCGTAGGTCCAGGCGGCGAAGGACAGGGCTGAGAAAAGGCTGATGGAAGTCAGCGACCAGGCTTGGGCGGAGTCCCGACGCGGCGCGGTCAGCAGAATCCACAGCGCGGCGGGGAGCAGGATGAGGAAGAGGGGTCCGATGCGTCCGTCGAAGTAGTTGGCGTCGCGGTAGCCGAGGGTGGCGTCGAGAGGGATGCGAAGGAGTTGGAGGAAGTCCCAGCCGATGCCGGTGCCGGGGGCGGCGTACCAGCGGGCGAGGAAGTCATCCCAGTATTTGCCGCCGAAGGCAAAGGGGTAGAAGGGATTGTCCATGAAGGCGGCGTTGCGCAGGTACCAGGGGAGGGCGGTGAGGACGGCTGCAGCGCTGAATTGTGCGGCGGCGCGGAAGGCTGTGGAGAAGGGACGGTCGAGGAGCAGGAGCAATCCGCAGGCGAGCGGCAGGACAAAAGATGTGTATTTGACGCCCATTGCCAGCCCGCAGACAACCCCCAGCAGGGTGAGGAGCGGGCGGGATGGCGTGGTTTTGAAGCGGGTGAGCAGGTGGAGGGCGGCGGCGGTGTAAAAGCAGAGCGCCATGTCGGCGTATGCCCACGAGGCGACGAGGAGAAGGGAGGGGGCGGTTGCCAGCAGGAGGAGGGTCTTGCGCCCGATGCTGTCATCCCAGGCGCGCGATGCCCACAGGAAGAGCAGCGCGGCGGAGAGAACGCCCCAGGTGAAGTGCATTAGTTGGGCGGAGCGTTCGGCTTTGAACGCCAGCCCCCAAAGATAAAGGTTTTCGGTGAGGTTGGGAAACCAGAAGTGCGGGATGTTGACGAACCTCACGCCGCCATCCTGCAGAATGCGGGCGGGCTGCGCAAGGTGGTAGAGGAGCGCGTCGAAGGCTTCGAATTGGGGGGCAAGGGTGAGCGCAAAGGAGAAGGTGAAGAGCAGGAGCAGGGCAATTTTTTCGAGCGGTTTGTATCCGCTGGCGTGGAGGTGAAGTTCGCGAATGAGCGCGCGCGCGTCGGTGCGGAACGGGCGGTATGCGCCGGCGGCGAGGGAGACCAGCGTAAGCAGGAAGAGAGCAGCGCGGAGCAGGGGAGGCGTGGAGAGTTGGGCGATGGAGAGAAGAAGCCCCAGGATGCCCAAAAGCCCCAGCCCCATGCCCAGACTCAGGATGAATCGAAGCGGCGGGTCGTCGTCGGACCTCCAGCCTGCGCGGCGGAGAAAGCCTTTTCCGAGGGCGTAGGCATTGAACAGGAGCAGGACGGAGACCAGCAGTGTCCAAAGGGTATCTGCCAGCCCTGCAAAGGCTGAAAGGGGCGGCTTTTGGACAACGTAGAAAGCCGCCAGCAGAATGCCCGCCCATGCCAGTGTGAGGACGGCGAACGAACGTTTCATTTAGCCGCCGCTTTTGAGGTAGATGCCCTTGGGGTCGAGGTCTTCGCGCAGGATGCGCAGTTCGTTCTCAGTGGGCGGCGCGGTGGTGCGCAGTTGCGGGGCGATCTTCAAATCCCAGCCGGTGTTGGCTTTTGCCTCGTCGGCAGTTCTGGCGGGGTGCAGGGCGGTGAGGGTCATCTCGCCGGTGTCGTCGGGTTCGAGGATGCCGATGTCGGTGACGACTGCCAGCATCCCGCCGCCGCGCAAGCCAGCCTTTTCACGGTCGCCTTTGCCGCCGATGAAGCCCGCCGAGGTCATGAATTCCACTTTTTCGGGGAAGCGCCGCTTCTGATGCGGGGTCATGATGTAACAGCGGTTCGCCCACGCTGCAATTTCCTGCGAGCCGCCGGAGCCAGGCAGGCGCACTTTGGGATGCTCGTAACTGCCAATGACGGTGGCGTTGATGTTGCCGTATTTGTCAATCTGCGCGCCGCCCATGAAACCCACGTCCACGTTGCCGCGCTGGAGGTAGTTGGCGAAGATGTCGTACATGCTCACCACCGAAAGCGCGCCGCTCACCAGGGTGGGGTCGCCGATGGAGAGCGGCAGGCGGGCAGGCTCCGCGCCGATGACGCCGGCTTCGTAAATCATCACCAGGTTGGGGGCGTGAGTCCGCTTGGCGAGGTTGCAGGCGAGGTTGGGTTGACCGACGCCGACGAAGACCACGTCGCCGTCGCGCAGGAGGCGGGCGGCGTTGATGATCATCAGTTCGGCGGAGGAATAGGTTGTTTCGTTCATGATTCTCCTTCGGCGTTAGAGAACGCCTTCTACACGTCGGCGTTAGAGAACGCCTTCTACACGTCGGCGTCAGAGAACGCCTTCTACACGTCGCGTAAAAATGATTGCATGATGTCGAAGACTTCCTTCGGGCGTTCCAGCGGAAGCAGGTGCGTGGATTTTTCCAGCGCTTCCACCCGCACCCTGGGCTGTTTCTTCTTCACGAGTCTTGCCGCCTCTTCGAGGAAGGTGTCCGTTTCCGCGCCGCGCAGGAAGAGGGTTGGCACTTCGATCTTGGGCAGGTCGCGCCAGAGGTCGAAGTCGTGTAAGCCGCTGCGGTAGATTTGCGCCTCCCATTCCGGGGAATAGACCAGTTCATAGCCGCCGTTTGCGGAAGGTCTCGTGATGCCGGCGATGTACGCCCTGAGGCTTTCGTCGCTCAGGTAGCGGAAGACCGGGCGGGTGCGGTATCCGCGAAAGACGGTTTCCAGGTCGTCGAAGGCGCGCCGCCGCTTTTGAGCAGTTCGGATGAGCGGATGCAAACGGTCACCCAAGCCCAAGGCGCGGAGGACGCTCCACAGGGCGATGAAGCGCGGAACGAACAGCACGGGGTCAATCAACACCAGCGCGCGGAATTTGCGCGGCTCGCGCAATGCCGCCCGCAGTGTGACGACCGCTCCGATGGAGTGCCCCACTCCAATGACCGGCTCAGGCTCACGGTCCGAGAGGAAGCGCAGCAGA
This sequence comes from Anaerolineales bacterium, assembly GCA_034432325.1. GTDB lineage: Bacteria > Chloroflexota > Anaerolineae > Anaerolineales > Villigracilaceae > Defluviilinea. The sequence goes on along the minus strand of DAOUBY010000259.1, from coordinate 4,692 downwards.
TCATCGGATAACGGATGCCAGGTTCGAATGTCCTCGGGCTTCGAGCCGTTCCACAACGGGCGCAGGTACATCCCAAAGACGCGGTATTCTGTTTTCAAGAGTTCCAATAAAGGCTTGTAACATTCGGGCGGGTAGCCGTTGGCGTGAAGAAAGTGCAGTGGGCGGCCGCTGCCGCCAAAATCAAAACTCTTCATTTTTCAATATCTTCCGTAATTGACCCTCTCGCTGTACCGCGCTTCCACCTTCAGGCGCGCGCGGGTTTCTGCGCCAAGTTTTTCCCAATACTCGGCGCGGTCCTTTACGCCGAACACCCATTCATCCAGCCAGGCTCGGACGCTTTCCGCCGACTCGCTGATTTTGTCCCACGCGAGATAGAACTCGTTATCGCGGTCGTAATATCCCTGCGCGTAGGAGGGATGACAGGCAAACGGGACGTGACACACCGCGCTGACCACGATGCCGGGAATCATCGTGCGGTTCGGGTCGGACCTGATAACGGATTCGTCCACAATTTCCTCCGCCGTGACGATGACCTTTTTCGCAGCGAAGGCGGCTTCCTTCTGTTCGCCGATGATGCCCCACAGGTGCGCGTTGCCGTTTTCATCCGCGCGCTGCACGTGGACGATTGCCACATCGGGGTTGAGGGCGGGGACGACGATCACGTCCTTGCCGCCGTAGGGGTCGGGGATGCGTTTGATGTTGGGGTTGACGCGCTCGAGGTCGGCGGCGCCGGTCTGGTTCATGGGCAAAAAGGGCAGTCCCGATGCGCCCGCCTGCAGGCGTGTGATCATGCCGAAGTGAGAATATTCCTCCCACTCCAGTTGTCCCTTTTCGATGGCAGAACGAACGACGCGCAGGCTTCCCACGCCGGGGTTGCCCATGTACGAAAAGATGACCTTCTTCGCGCATCCTGCCGCCACCATCTGGTCGTAGATCAAATCGGGGGTGGCGCGGGCGAGGGTGAGATTCTTCTTTCCCTGGCGGATGATTTCATGCCCTGCGGCAAAGGGGATGAGGTGTGTGAAGCCGGCGGCGTACACTGTATCGCCGTCGTTCACATGCTGCGCAATGGCATCAGAGAGCGGCGTAAGTTTGCTCATTTTTTCGCCTCTTCTTTGGGTTTTGGTTTGAGTTTTTTCAAAATGCTGAAACGCCCGCTGGGCGGCGTCGCTTTTTTGTATTGGGCGCGAAACAGAAAGCCCACAATGACCAGCACCATGCTCCAGCAAAAATAACCGAACACCGGCTGCTGCTCGGCTTCGGACATCATGAAGAAAATCAGCAGTCCCACGCCGATGAGCAGGAAGAAGGTGCCGATGCGGTAGAGAATTTCCTTGCGGTCGTAATCCTGCGGTGCGCCCATGAGGTTCGTTAGTTTGGTTTTCTTGCGGAGAAAAGTATCCGGCGGAACGGATAAAACACGGGGTTTTCCGGCATGGCGGCGCGCATTTTGACGCGGATGGCTTGAAGGAATTCTTCCTTGTGACCGCCAAGCCGTTCAAAATACGGGACGAGCGCCGTGCCGGAAATCCATTCTACCACTGCGTCGGAATCCGCCAGAACGTGGGGATAGACCTTCTCGAAGACGGTGATTGCCTCCGCGCCGCACTCGAAGAGGAGACGCGCGTACTGGTCAATGGTCAATACCGGCGATTGCCGCTGAAAGCCGCCCAGAATGGATTGGAACGGCTCTTCCGCCGCCGTTTCGCGGTAAACCTGATGAGAGATGTGGTTGTGGTTGGATGGCACCTGCACGGCAATCTGCCCGCCGGGGTTGAGCCGGTCGAACAGGTAGGGGATGAGTTCTGCGTGGTTTTCGCTCCATTGCAGGGCGGCGTTGCTGAAGATGAGGTCCCATGCTCCTGTCAGAGTGGATTGGTCGCCGGGTTGGAAGACCAGGCTCGAGGTCGCGTGGGAGGCGGCTTTTTTGAGCATGTCGGGGGAGTTGTCGAGCCCGGTCACATGGCTGTTGGGGAGGCGGTCTGCCAGTTGACGGGTGAGTTCGCCGGTGCCGCATCCCAGGTCAACGGCTTTGAGGTGCGGGCGCACATCCACCAGCGCCAGCAGGTCGTAAAAGGGGGCGGCGCGTTCGGTTTGGAATTTGTGGTAGAGATCGGGGTTCCAGGGCATGACAAAAACTCCCCTCTCCTTTTTGGGGAGAGGGGCGGGGGTGAGGGATGGATTATTTGCGCCTGGCGGCTTTCTTTTTGGCGACCTTCTTGACCGCCTTCTTTGCCTTCTTTACCGGCGCGGGCTTGATGGTTGTTTGAATCTGCTCGTGCATGTAGAGTTGAACGTAGTAGTAGCCGCCGCCGTTCTTGCCGCTTGCGCCGGAGCCTTTCCAGCCGCCGAAGGGTTGGAAGCCAGGCCATGCGCCGGTGGTGGCGCCTTGCGGACGGTTGGCGTAGGTGACGCCTGCTTCGATGTTGTCGAAGAACCATTTGACTTCTTTGGCAGAGCCGTAGAAGCCGGCGGTGAGCCCGTAGTTGACGCTGTTGGCGATCTTCATGGCTTCGTCGAGGCTGCTGACTTTGCCGATGGTGGTGATGGGCAGGAACATCTCATATTGCCAGAGGCGGTGTTCGTAGGGCAGGTCGGTGACGAGGGTGGGTTCGCAGTAGTAGCCTTTGTCGAAGAGTCCGCCGGTCTTGACGTGTCCGCCGGTCAGGAAGTTGCCGCCCGCCTGGCTGATTTCTTCGGTGAAGTTCTTGAAGTCGTTGTAGGAGTTCTGGTTGATGACGGGACCGAGGTAGGTGGCGCGTTCGGTCGGGTCGCCGATGACGAGTTTTTCGGTCTTTGCTTTGAGCAGGGCAATGAGTTCGTCGTAGACCGGTTCTTCGACGAGGACGCGCGAGGCGGCGGAGCATTTCTGCCCTTGCAAGCCAAACGCCGAGCGGACGATGCCGGTGGAGGCGTCTTCCAGGTTGGCGTTGCGGGAGACGATGGCGGGGTTCTTGCCGCCCAGTTCGAGCACCACCGGGCGCACGTAGTTGCGGTTGGCGAGGTCGCGGTACATCTTCATGCCCACGTCGAAGGAGCCGGTGAAGGTGGCGCCGTCCAGTTCGGGGCTGTCCACCAGCGCCTGCCCAAGCGTGGAGCCGGGGCCGGTCACAAAGTTGAACACGCCGGGCGGGAAGCCCGCGTCGCGCAGGCATTCGGCGTACAGGCGGACGATCCAGGCGGTATCGGTTGCCGGCTTGAGGACGACGGTGTTCCCTGCCACGAGGGCGGCGCCAACGGGACCGCCGCTCAGGGCGAAGGGGAAGTTGAACGGCGAGACCACCAGCCACACGCCGTAGGGTTTGAGCACCGAGATGTTGGTCGCATCGTAGCCGACGAGCGGGTCTTTGCCCATTGGTTTGATGAAGCCGTCGTTCTCCTCCATCATCTGGGCAGACCAGTACATCAGGTCGGCGGTTTCCTGCACGTCGCCGAGCGATTCCATGCGGTTCTTGCCCACCTCCAGCGCCATTGCCGCGCCGAGGTCAAAGATGCGCTTTTCGATCAGTTCCGCCGCTTTGCGCACCAGTTTTACGCGGGTCTTCCAGGGGGTGCGGCTCCAGGCGGGGAACGCCTTGCGGGCGGCTTCCATCGCCATGCGGGCGTGCGAGGCGTTGCCTTTCTGCATCACAGCCAGCACCCAATCGGTGTTGACGGGCGAGCGGTCTTCGAATTTCTCGTCTGCGAAGACATCCTTGCCGTCAATGAACATGCCGTATTCCCTGCCGAGGCTGCCCTTGAGTTTGGCGACAGCCTTGTCGAATCCTTTGTGCAGTTCTTCGGGCGGGTTGAACATCGTGGCATACGTAAGTTTGAAAGCCATGCTTCCTCCTGATTTATCTGATAGTCTGATAGTCAAATCGTCATATCGTCATTCGACCAGCGACGGGCAAAGTATAGTCCAGGAATTCATGCCCGTCAAAGATAAGCATCCGGAATTGCCGTGACGAACATCCGTTAATCTGCTGGTAAGGATTTTGGGATATAAGGGGTCTTATTTTGCAGCGACCAAAGGAGAAACGATGAAAACCCGCCTCTTCCCGACCCTCAGCCTGATTGCCCTTCTACTGGCTTCGTGCGCCCCGTCGGCTTCCCCTGCTCCCAGCGTGGAGCAGCCGCCGGTTCAGGCGCCAGCCTCCCCCGTCGCGGCAGAAGCGGGCGCCACGCCAGCCCCGAGCGAAGCGCCCACCCTTCCCGCCGAGTCCGCCGCGCCGACGCCTCTTCCCGTTGCCACCTCCCGCGGTCCCGACCTGCACGCCACCGACCCGGCGACGGTCAACCTGGCTTCGGGGGGGCTGCAGTTTGTGGAGTTTTTCCGCTTCACCTGAGGCACCTGCCGCGCCATGGCGCCCATGGTTCATGGGCTCGAAGCGAAGTATTTTGGCAGGATTCATTTTGTCTATCTGGATGCCGACGACCCCGCCACGCGGACTTTTCAGCAGCAACTTGGGTTTTACTACCAGCCGGAGGTATATCTGCTGGATGGGGACGGCAATGTGCTGAAGAAGTGGGTGGGCTTCACCACCGAGCAGGAATTCGAGGAAGAGTTTGCAAAGTATCTGCCGTAGAAGCAAGACAGCCGCGCAAGCGGCTGTCTCTTTGTGTATGGCTTTCTCATTATCGCTTGCGCCGCTTTGTTTAACAGGATAGACAGGATAAACAGGATGTTTTCGCCCTGCTTTGCGCGCGGCT
>DAOUBY010000258.1:0-3815 GCA_034432325.1 Anaerolineales bacterium | reverse complement strand
ACCATTTACCATTTACCAATTACTCCTACGGACCCGCCACTGCAATCGCCAACTTGTCAGGGTCAATGAATTTGCGCGCCGCAGCCAGCACCTCCTCGCGCGTCACTGCCGTCACCAAATCGGCATAACGCTGATAGTAATCCAGCCCCAAATCATGCCTCTCGATATTCAACAGCGCCCCAGCCACACCCCCATTCGACTCGAGCGAAAGCGGCAGGCGTCCGATGAAATTCGCCTTGCTATCGGCAAGTTCATCCTCCGTCACCCCCTCCTGTACGAAACGCCTCAACTCATCCACAATCAGGCGAGTTGCCTTCGTCACATTCGACGGATTCACCCCTGCGCTCACCTCCCACGAACCGGGACCCACCCCCGCGTGCAGGCTCGAATACGCATAATACGCCAGCCCTGCCTTCTCGCGCACGGCATCGCCGATGCGCCCCATCATCCCAAACTGTCCCAAAATATTATTTCCCAAAGACGCCGCCAGATACTCGGCGTCTTTTCTGCGGGGACCGCTCGAACCAATGACGAGATCGGATTGAGACTTGCCCGCGATGCGGTGATGCTTTGTGACCGTCTTCCGCAGCGGCTTGACGGGAGGCAATGCCGGCGGTTCTTTCTGACCTCGAACCTGCCAGCCGCCCAATGCCCTTTTCACCTCTCTGACGGCTTCCTCTGCTCCCACCGCCCCGACGACAGCAATCACCATCCCGCGCGGACCATAACACTCGCGGTGAAACTTCATCAGGTCATCGCGCGTAATCCGCTTCACAGTTTCGGGCGTTCCCTCCTCCGGGCGGCTGTACGGATGATCGCGGTACAAAATCTTGTCGAAGGTTTCCGAAGCCATCTCAGAGGTGTCCTCCGCGCTGATGGCAAGACCCGTCAACAACTGCGCCCGCAATTTCTCCATTTCGGCTTTGGGAAAGGACGGCTGAGTGAGGGCTTCGGCGAACAGGCTAAGGAGCAAAGGCAGATCCTCCGCCAGCGAACGCCCATGGAAACCCGAGGTATGCGTCCCGCTGCTGAACCCCAAACTTGCCCCCGCAGATTCGAGGACGTTGTAGATTTCATCGAAACTGCGTTTCTTCGTCCCGCGCATCAACGCTGAACTGACGAAATCGGCAAGTCCCAGTTTCTCATCCGGGTCGAACAACGAGCCGGCATTGAAATACCCGCTGATGACCACCGACGGGCTGTTGAAGTTCGAGCGGGTCAGCACGGTAATTCCGTTTGGAAGCGTCTCACGATAAATATCATTGGGACCAGGCAGGGCGGATTTGTTCTTTTTCATGGTCATGCCTTCCCCCTTTCCGTTGGCAGATACGTGCCAACGACGCGGCTTTGTGGTCTGAAATATGCGTTTGCCACACGCAGAACCTCTTTGGCGGTCACCGCCGCCAGTCTGTCGAGATAGTTCTCGAACCAGCCGTAATCGGCAAACATTTCCGAATAGCCCATCCAACATGCCTGATTGGTAATGCTTTCGCTGCCGTAGGCAAAGATCGCCTTTGCCTGTTTGATGGCGCGGGCGATTTCGGCTTTGGTCACCTTTTCCTGTTTCAAGCGTTCGATCTCCCTGTCCAGAGCGGCGAGGGCTTCATCCGCTGTGCGTTTGGGGTGAACGGTTAGAATAATCGAGTAAAGGAACGGGTCAACCGTTGCCTGAGCGCCGCCATAGACGCTGACGGCATATTCCTTGTCCACGAGGGCGCGGTAGAGACGGGAAGTCTTGTTCGAGATGCCGCCGCTGAACATGTTGAAGTTGCTGGGTCCCGCCAGCAGACTGTCCAGCACAATGAGGGGGAAAAAGTCCGGGTGAGAAGCGGCTGGGAAGCGGTAACCAACTTGCAGGTAAGTGGTCGAACCGGGTCCTTCCACAGAGAGGCGGATTTCGCCGCGTTGTTCCCCTTCCGGGCGGGCAACGCGGGCGGGCTCCGCTCCGGCAGGAATCGGCTCGAAGAGTTCACGGATACGCGCCAGCATGGACGAGGCGTCGAAATCTCCCGCTACCGCCATGACCGCATTGTTGGGAATGTAGAAGGCGCGGTAATGGCTGTACAGGTCATCGCGAGTCATGGCATGCAGATCCGCCATGTCACCGATGACCTCATGATGGTAGGGATGGATGCGAAACGCCGCCTGCTGAACCGCCTCGCCCAGTTGGAAGAGCGGTTCGTTTTCGTTGCCTTCGCGCTCCGAGATGATGACGGTGCGTTCGGAGGCAACTTCTTTCTCATCGAACTGGCTGTTGACCATGCGGTCGGCTTCGAGACGCAGGGCAAGGTCAATTTTGCCGGCGGGCATGGTTTCGTAGTATGCCGTCCAGTCGAGGTAGGTCATGGCGTTCCAGGCGCCGCCCTCGCGCGAGATGGCTTTGTCCAGCAGGTTCACGGGAAATTGCGGCGTGCCTTTGAACTGCATGTGTTCGACCCAGTGCGAGATGCCGGTGCGACCCTGCACTTCATCGCGCGAGCCGACCCGATACCACATCCACGAAGAGATGATGGGCGCGGTATGAATTTCCTTCAAAAACACCTTCAACCCATTCGAGAGCGTTGTAACGGTCAAGGATTTCTTCATGAGAGATTTTCTCCGCTACGGGCAGGGATTGAGCAAACAATAAAACGGCTCCACCACCCGGCGTAAACCGACAAACGGTTCGTGGAGTTCGGTCTGGTTCAAGGGAATGTCCACCGCCACGTCGAGTTCGGCGAGCACTTTTTGATCGACCGGCACGACCAGATTCTGGATGAAGATGGGCAGGACGGTCCCCTGCGGCAGGATAATATCTGCCCGCGCGCGGTTGATGTTCAACCCGCCGGTATTGACGGTGACCAGCGCGCCGGTGATGACCACGTCTTCGCTCAAAGTCACGTTGGTGGAGCCGCTGACGTTCAAAGTAAACTGCACCGGGATTTCCTTGCTGACGGGAATGACCGTGCGGATGTGCGCCTGATCCATTTTGACGAAGTTGGTGTACAACCCGCCCAGCAGGTGATCGGGCAGTTTCGTCAGCGTGACGCCCAATGCGCGGAAGTTTTGCAGGAGCAGCGCCAGCACAATCAGAAGCGCCAGGTTGACGGCAAACGAAAAAACGCTGGCGATGGTCCAGAACGCCGGCAGGAGTTTGAGTTTGCGCGGCGCAAAGCGGAGGGACGGTAATTTCACCGCCTCGCGCTGCGTCTTTGGCGTGGAAACCGAAGGCGGCGCAGGCGGGGCGGCGGTTTCCTTTTGGGCGGATGGCTTTTGAGGCGGAACCTTCCTCCCCACCGATTGCTTTAACTTCTCCAGCGGCGAATCTGGCTCTTCGCCTCCGCTCAGGAGTTTTTTTAATTTGCTCGGTTCGTTTGAAAGCGGATCAGGCTGTGACATACGACCTCCTACTGACGGATGATTAATATTAGCATAGAGTATCCATTTTGGCTGACGCGAGTTGGCTCGAAAAGGTCAAAGCGGGGTAATGCCCCCGCCTCTTGCCTCGACTGTGTCTTGACGGGCGGCTCGGCAGACGCCTCCCCTGGGCTGTGACATTTTTCACTTGAAATCGCGCCCCGTTTTCTCTACAATGAGAAACTGGAGACCATCGCCGGAGGTTGGAATCCCCCCATCCACCCGTCTTGCAACTATGGCTTTCTCAAGGTCGCCTGTATGACCGCTTGCACGCATTTCACAAAAATTGAGTTCATTCGCGTCCATTCGACGCCGCTTTTGCTGACCTTGAGAAAACCCTCGTCTTGTAACCATTTTCGCTTGTGAAGGTCTAGCATTGAGACTATAATCTGACAGTTTTTATCCAAAAATAATCGCCA
>DAOUBY010000257.1:0-3514 GCA_034432325.1 Anaerolineales bacterium | reverse complement strand
TGTAAATTCTCGAAGATCGCCGCCGCGCCCATGCCGCCGCCGATGCACATGGTCACCATGCCGTACTTCGATTTGCGGCGGCCCATTTCGTAGATGAGCTGCGTGGTCAGTTTGGCGCCCGTACACCCGAGCGGATGCCCGAGGGCAATTGCGCCGCCGTTGACGTTGACCTTGCTCTCGTCCAGTTCGAGCTGCCGAATCACCGCCAGCGACTGCGCGGCGAAGGCTTCGTTCAATTCTATCAGGTCAATGTCGTTCAAGGTCAAGCCTGCCTTTTTGAGCGCCTTCGGGATGGCGGCAACGGGACCGATTCCCATCAATTCAGGCGGGACGCCGCCCACCGCAAACGAGACGAAGCGCGCCAGCGGTTTGAGCCCCAGTTGCGCGGCTTTTTCCTCCGACATGACCATCACCGCCGCCGCGCCGTCGGACATTTGGGAGGCGTTGCCCGCCGTCACCGTGCCGCCCTCTTTGAACGCGGGCTTGAGTTTGGCAAGCGCCTCCATGCTCGTATCGGCGCGCGGACCTTCGTCCCGCTTCACCGTAAACGACCTTTTCTCCACCCTGCCGTCCACGTATTCGGTGATTTCCACGTCAATCGGCGCGAGTTCGGGATCGAACAACCCCGACTCGACCGCCTTGGATGCCTTCTGGTTGCTCTTGAGGGCAAACTCATCCTGCGCTTCGCGGCTGATTCCGTATTTGACCGCGACGTTCTCGGCGGTGAGCCCCATGTTGGTGTAGTAGTGCGGCAGTTCCATCGCAAAGTGCGGATTGGGCGAAAACTTGTAGCCCATCATCGGCACCATGGACATGGATTCCACGCCGCCGCCGACGCCCACCTCAATATCGCCTGCCTTGATCATGTACGCCACATGGGCAATGGACTGCACGCCCGACGAACAGTAGCGGTTGATGGTCTCGGCGGGGACGGAATCGGGCAAGCCCGCGCGCAAAGCGATCATGCGGGCGATGTTCATGCCCTGCTCGCCTTCGGGGAAGGCGCAGCCGAAGACCACGTCCTCGATTTCGGCGGGGTCGAGATTCGGCGTCCGCTTGAGCAAGGCTTGCAACACAGTGGCAGACATCTCGTCGGGGCGAACCGTGGCAAGTCCTCCCTTTTTGGCTTTGCCTACGGGAGTCCGCACGGCGCTAACAATAACGGCTTCTTTTGTCATGGTATTTCTCCTTTGGTACACGGATCAACACGGATTGCACGGAACAACACGGATTCTTTATTGATTCTTCCAACGCAGTGAGCCTTTGCGGTGATTATCAAAAACCTTGCGTTTGAAAGAGGCTGACTTGCCGAAGTTTAGTACATAGCCAACTTCAATTTCTGTAGATTTGAGGTAATTAAGCAGTTGCGCTTCATGTTCTTCGACAATCATGTTGACGGATTTCAGTTCCAACAGAATGAGGCCATTTACAACCATATCTGCAAAGAACTCGCCAACCAACTGACCTCGAAAATACACCTTGATCGGAACCTGCTCGTCAACTTTCATGCCTGCTTCACGCAAGGCAATTGCATATGCTTTTTGATAGACCTTTTCACTGAAACCAAAGCCGAGTTCGGTATGCACTTCGAAGAACACCTTCAGAATCTTCTTGCTTAATTCCGAATGCTTTCCCTCGAACTCGGACTTCCAGGCAGGCATCTGGGACTGCATTACGCCAACTCCATCAGTATTTTCAAAAAATCCGCGAGACTCCGTGTAATCCGCCTAATCCGTGTACAGGTCTAGTTTCTCAACGGCTTCCCCGTCTGCAGCAGCGACCACATGCGCGCCTGGGTCTTTTCTTCGCCGCACAGCGACAGGAAGGCTTCACGCTCGAGATCGAGGATGTATTGCTCGCTCACCCACTGCGGCTTGGAAAGAGCGCCGCCCGCCATGACGTACGCCAGTTTGGTGGCGATGTGCGCGTCATACTCGGTGATGTAGTTGCCTTCCTTGAACGACCACGCGCCGATCTTCATCGCGCCGTACATGTCGCGCCCTGGGGCGTAGATGAGTTCGGGCGCAGGCGGACGGTAACCCGACGCCGCCATGTGCAGGACTTCCTTCTTGGCTTCGGTGAGCAGATGGTCGCGGTTCATCACAATGCGGTCGCACGGACTGAGAATCGCCATGTCGCGCGCCTCATACGCAGACGTGGCGACCTTCGCCTGACCGATCTGCAAAAACGCGCGCTGGATGAACGGGAACGGTTCGGCGTTGTCGGTCTTCATGGCGGGGTTGATGATGCGGCGCATCATTTCCTTCGTGCCGCCGCCCGCAGGGATGACTCCCGCGCCGAGTTCGACCAAGCCGATGTACGTCTCCGCCGCGGCGACCACGCGCGAAGCGTGCATGGTCACTTCACAGCCGCCGCCCAGCGCCAGTCCCGCAGGCGCAGCGACGACGGGCTTCGGGAAGTAACGCATCCGCATGTTCAGGTTTTGCAGTTTCTTCACCGCCGCATCGAGCGTATCCCACATCCCTTGCTGCGCGGCGACCACCACCATGAACAGATTCGCGCCCGCGCTGAAGTTCTCGGCTTCGCTGCCGATGACCAGACCGTCAAAGTCCTTCTCCACGCGGTCGAGCGCTTCGATGGCAATGTTGAAAATGTCGTCGTCGAGCGCGTTCATCTTGGTGTGGAATTCCACCAGCGCCACGCCGTCGCCGATGTCGTACAGCGTCGCGCCCGCGTTCTCGCTGATGACCTTCTTCGTGCCGCGCAGGTCGCTGAGAATCACCATATCGGCGGCATGTTTAATTTTCACGTACTTTTTCTTCGTCACATCATACACGCCGACCTTGTTCGCGCCCTTGTACTGGTAGAACGTCTCGAAGCCGTTCTTCAGCATCTCATCCACCCACTTGGCGGCGGGATAACCAGCGGCTTTCATCTTCTTGACCGTCTCGCGCACGCCGAGCATGTCCCACGTCTCGAACGGACCCGCCTCGTGCATGAACCCCCAGCGGACGGCGTCGTCAATCGGCTTCATCGTATCCGCCACTTCGGGGATGATGGACGACGCGTACTGGAAGCCCTGATACGTCAACGCCTTGACCAGATTCGCCGCCTTGTCTTCCGCATCAAGCAGGACCTTGAGCCTGTCTCCCAGACCCTCGACATCCTTCGCCGCCTTGACCGAGTCGAAGCGCGGCTTGGTCGGCGGGACGTGCTCCAGCGCCTTCAAATCCAGCGACCAGAACTCCTTTTTGCCGTCCTCCGTGCGGACTTCCTTGTAGAAACCGACTTTCGTTTTGTTGCCCAGCCACTTGCGTTCGATGAGGGTTGAAATCAACTTGTTCGGCGCTTCGGCTTTGAGGTACTGCTGACCGAGTTTGTCGTGCGGAATCAACGGCGCGAGGTTGCGCCCCACGTGATCCCACACGTCAACGCCCACCAGGTCAATCAGGCGGAACGTCGCCGTTTTGGGGCGCCCGATCAACGGTCCCGTGATGGAGTCGACTTCGTCCACGGTGTAGCCGTTCTTGAGGATGAAGTCCAGCGCAAACGC
>DAOUBY010000256.1:0-24630 GCA_034432325.1 Anaerolineales bacterium | reverse complement strand
ATCTTGACTGTTGTGTAAAAGCGGCGCGGGATTAATCTCGCGGTACGAATTTACACAACATTCGGTATACTACCTCGGCGTCACACACAGGGACAAGACCAAAGGAGGCTCGATGGCTGTAAACACAAAACCCGCGGAAGCGACCCGCCCCATGACGGAGGAGGCGGACTTCCTGCAAATCAAATCCGTTGACCATGTTCATTTTTACGTGGGCAACGCCAAACACGCCATGTACTACTGGTGGAAGGCGTTTGGCTTCAAGCCCGTTGCCTATTCGGGGCTCGAAACCGGCAACCGCGACTTTGCTTCGTACGTTCTCGAATCGGGGCAGGCGCGGTTTGTTGTTTCTGCGCCCTACTCCCCTTCCAGCCCGCTGGCGGCGCATCACATGGTGCACGGCGACGGGGTCAAGGTCATTGCGCTGGGCGTGGATGACGTGGAAAAAGCCTGGAAGGAAACCACCAGCCGCGGGGGCAAATCTGCCTGGGCGCCGCGCGAGGAGAAGGATGACTTCGGCATCTACCGCACGTCTGCCATCTACACCTACGGCGAAACCCTGCACGTCTTCGTGGACCGCGCCGACTACAAGGGCGTCTTTGCTCCCACCTACAAGCCGCTCAACTACGAAGCCGAATCCACCGGGCTGGCGGCAATTGACCACATGGTGGGCAACGTGCAGCTCGGCAAGATGAATCACTGGGTCAACTTCTATCATCAGGTGATGGGCTTCCGCCAGTTGCTGCACTTCGACGACAAAGACATCTCCACCGAATATTCCGCGCTCATGTCCAAGGTAATGCAGAACGGCAACGGGCGCGTCAAATTCCCCATCAACGAACCCGCCGAGGGCAAACGTAAGAGTCAGATCGAAGAGTACCTCGATTACTACCTCACGCCCGGCGTACAGCACATTGCGCTGATCACCGGCGACATCATCAGCACCGTGGGCGAACTGCGCAAGCGCGGCGTGGAATTCCTGCGCGTGCCCGATACCTACTACGAAATACTCCCCCAGCGCGTCGGCTCGATCAAAGAGGACATGAAAGCCATCCATGAACTTGGCATCCTCGTGGACCGCGACGACGAAGGCTACCTCCTGCAAATCTTCACCCGTCCGATTCAAGACCGCCCGACCATGTTCATCGAGGTCATTCAGCGGCATGGCGCCAAGGGCTTCGGTAAGGGCAACTTCAAAGCCCTGTTCGAATCCATCGAACTGGAACAGGAACGACGAGGGAATCTGTAATATGTCACTGCGAGCCTGCAGGGCGAAGCAGTCTCTCGACCAAAGCGGAGATTGCTTCGTGGCGCCTCGCGCCGCTCGCAATGACATGAGATAACAACCATGAAATTCGCCACCATCTCCACGCTTCGCGCAACGACCCAGCCTGCCCTTGTGATCGGGGAAAGAGTCCACACCCTGCCCTTCGCCGACATGTACGCCGTCATGGAAGCCGGCGCCGCCGAAGCCGCCAAAAAGGCATCCACAGACTGGCTTCCCATGGAAGAAGTGAAGTTCCTCCCACCGCTCAAACCCTTCACCCTGCGCGACGGTTACGCCTTCGAACAGCACGTCAAAACCGCCAACAAGAACCGCGGACGCGAAGTGCCGGAGGAATGGTATCAATTCCCCGTGTTCTACTTCACCAATCCCAACGCCGTGTTCGGTCACGAAGATACCATCCCCTACCCGCCCTACACACAAGCCATGGATTACGAGCTCGAGATCGCGGCCGTGATCGGCAAAGGCGGGATGAACATCAAGCCCGAAGACGCGCCGGATCACATCTTCGGCTACACCATCTTCAACGACTGGTCGGCGCGGGATATTCAACGGAAAGAGATGATCGTGGGACTCGGTCCCGCCAAGGGAAAGGACTTTGCCTCGTCGCTGGGCCCGCTCATCGTCACGCACGAAGCGCTTGCCGATAAAGCGACGGGACGCCCCGGCGTGTACGATCTCGAAATGGTCGCGCGCGTCAACGGCAAGGAATTCTCGCGAGGCAATTGGAAGGACATGCACTGGTCGTTCGGAGAGATCATTGCCCGCGCATCCGAATCGGTGATGCTGTATCCCGGCGACGTGATCGGCTCCGGCACGGTCGGCACGGGCTGCCTGCTCGAGTTGACGAAGTTCCAGGGTCCCTGGCTGAATCACGGCGACGTGGTGGAACTCGAGGTCGAGCGCATTGGCGTTTTGAGAAACACCGTTGGCTAAGCGTTTGAACCTTGAAACGGAGACGATATGCCCTTCTATCACAAACTCGGACAAATCCCCCACAAGCGTCACACGCAATTCCGCAAACCGAACGGCGAACTCTACCGCGAAGAACTGATGGGACTGGAGGGATTCTCATCCCTGCAATCCATTCTTTATCATCACTTCATCCCGCCGCGCGTCAAACACGCCGAAGACCTCGGCTCACGCCTGCCCGAAACTGTGGACTTCGGACCGATCCGTCACCGTGCCTTCCGAACTTCCGACATCCCGCTGGGCGGCGACGCGGTCTCGGCGCGCATTCCCCTGCTGGCAAACAAGGATGTCATCCTCGGCGTGGCGCGCGCCTCCAAAAGCATGGAGTACTTCTACCGCAACGCGCAGGCATACGAGACCTGGTGGGTGCATGAGGGCAGCGGCGTATTGAAGTCGCAGTTCGGCAATCTCAAATTCCGCAAAGGCGATTACATCGTCATCCCGTTTGGAACAACCTGGCAAATGCACATTGACGGAGCGGAAGCGCGCTTCTTCGTCATTGAAAATCCGTCGCAAATCGAACCGCCAAAGCGCTACCGCAATCACTTCGGTCAACTGCTCGAACACGCCCCCTACTGCGAACGCGACATCCGCGTGCCGCAAGAACTGGAAACGCACACCGAACGCGGCGAATTCGAGGTACGCATCAAAGTCCGCGACCGGCTGACGCGGCACATCCTCGACTACCACCCCTTCGATGTCGTCGGCTGGGACGGGTATCTCTACCCCTGGATCTTCAACATCGAAGATTTCGAACCGATCACCGGGCGCATCCACCAGCCGCCGCCGGTGCATCAGACCTTCGAGGCGCACAATTTCGTCGTCTGCTCGTTCGTGCCGCGCCTGTTCGACTACCACCCCCAAGCCATTCCCGCGCCGTACAACCATTCGAACGTCAACTCGGACGAGGTCATCTACTACGCCGAGGGCAACTTCATGAGCCGCAAGGGCATTGACCGCTGCGACATCTCCCTGCATCCGTACGGACTGCCGCACGGGCCCCAGCCCGGCATGACCGAAGCCTCCATCGGCAAAAAGGAAACGCAGGAACTGGCGGTGATGGTGGATACGTTCTATCCCCTGCACCTCACCAAAGACGCGCTCGAATACGAGAAACCGGAATACCAGTCCACATGGCTGGAGGGAAGCGGAGAATGAAAAACAAGACTTCGGAAGTCTGGCAGGCTTCCGAAGTCTGTTTATAATGCAATCATGATTCCGCTGCAAAAACCTTTTCCAAGCACGGTGGATACAAGCGTAAGAGACGCTCTCTAGCGTCGGCTTTACGCTGTAATACCATGGAGCAAAAGATGAACCTTTCGACATCCCAAATCACAGACACCAAATTCAGGAAAATCACCAAAAAGATTGTCGCCGAAATGAAACGGCTCGATGTGCCGGGCGCCGCCATTGGCATTTACCACAAAGGGAAGGAACTCACCGCAGGGTTTGGCGTCACCAGCGTTGAACATCCGCTCCCCGTCACGCCCGATACGCTCTTTCAGACCGGCTCCATCAGCAAAACGTTCACCGGCACCCTGCTCATGATGCTCGCCGAACGCGGCAAAGTGGACCTCGACGCTCCCGTCCGCAAATACATCAAGGATTTCCAACTGCAGGATGAAGAGGTGGCAAGGAAGGTTACCGTGCGGCACTTGCTCACACACATGGGCGGATGGGTCGGCGATTACTTCAACGACTTCGGCAACGGCGACGACGCCCTCGACAAAATGGTCAAAGACATCGCCAAACTGCCGCAGGTTCAGCCGCTGGGGAAAATCTGGTCTTACAACAACACCGGCTTCAACGTTGCCGCGCGCGTCATCGAAGCGGTGACAAAAATGCCCTACGAACAAGCCGCCCAGCAAATGCTCTTCGACCCGCTCGGCTTGAACATGACCTTCTTCTACCCCAGCGACATCCTGTTCACGCACCGCTTCGTCGTCGGTCACCAAAAAGTGAAGGGAAAGGTTCAGGTGGCGCGCCCCTGGGCAATTGGCAGAGCAGGCAACGGCGTGGGCGGAGTCGTCAGCACCGTCAAAGACCTGCTCAAGTACGCGCGCTTCCACATGAGCAGCGGGAAGAAAAACGTCATCTCCGGCAAAAGTCTGCGTGCGATGCGCGTCCCTCAGGCGGATGCGGGTCCGCGCGGAATGATGGGCATCACCTGGTTCATCCGCGACGCAGGCAGGTTCAAAGTCTATGCTCACGGCGGCGCAACCAACGGACAGCAGGCGTACTTCTTCTTCATCCCCGAAAAGGATTTCGCCTGCGCCCTCCTCACCAACAGCGACGACGGCAGCGTCATCACAGCAGAGTTATTCGGGCTCATCCTCGAAACCTACTTCAACGTCACCCTCAAATCTCCCGAACCGAAGGAAGTACCTTTGTCGGAACTGAAAGAACTCGCGGGACGTTATAAAATAGGCACGGAATGCTTCGACATCAAAGTCAAAGGCAAATTCCTGATGTACCATCACATCCCTCTCGGCGGCTTCCCCACCCCCGATACCCCGCCCGGCCCCGCCCTGCCGCCCATGCGCTTCCAGTTCTACGACACAGACAAACTCATCGGCTTGGATGAACCCTACAAGGGAGCGCTTGCCGACATCCTCCGCGACGAACAGGGACGCGTGGAATACTTCCGCGTGGGCGGGCGCGCGCACAAAAAGATCAAGTGAGTTAATCCGTACTGCGACATTTATGTCGCGCCCCATATTTTGGCGGCACACAGAAGGGCGAGATAAATCTCGCGGCACGCTATTGTTGGATTATTTTTCAATCTGTATGTCGCCTGAAAACGCGAGACAAATCTCTCGCCACCACATAAAGTGAGTTTGGATGAAAAAACTACGGACGCTTCTTTCCGCCCTGACGCTTGCTCTTGCCCTCCTGGCTTGCAACTTCCCCGGAAGCAGGGAACAACTCCCCCCGCCCGCCGACGTGCAAACCTCCGCCGCGCAGACAGTGGAAGCGCTCCTGGCTGCCCCCTCTGCCACAGAACAACAAGCCGTTCTGCCCGATACGCCCGCCCCTACCTCCACCCCCTCCCCGGCGATCGAATCAACCGTCACCATCACCCCCACCTATTCCGCGCCCATGCTCCGCCTGCTCGAAAACACCAACTGCCGCAGCGGACCCGGGCAGGAGTATGAAGTTGTGTACACTTACCTCGTCTGGAAGGAATTGGAAATCATCGGCGCATACCCGCAACTGAACTACTGGCTGGTCAAATCGCCCGAAAGCCCCACCGGGCAGTGCTGGCTGTGGGGCGAATACGCGGAAGTCAAAGGCAGTTACTGGGCTGTGCCGAGCGTCACCCCGCCGCCCACCGCCACCAAAGCGCCGCCCGCCGCTCCGTCCATTCAGGAATGGACTTTCAGTTGCAATGTCGGTCAGATGACCGTTTCCATCAAGTGGACCGACCGCGCCGTTGATGAAAGCGGCTACCGCATCATCCGCAACGAAGGGACAGCCGCCGAACTCCCCGCCGATTCCAAAGCCTACGCCGAAACCATCCCCTACACATCAGGCGACAAATTCGTGTACTTCGTAGAAGTCTATAACGCCAGCGGTCCCGTGCGGAGCACGCCGATACAATTCACCTGCCCGTAATCACGCCTCCAGCGCTTCCTTCGTCTTCTTCGTCTGCTTGCCGCGTTCCTCGGTGTTCAAAATCCGCTTGCGGATGCGGTAATTTTGCGGCGTCACCTCCAGCAGTTCATCATCAGCCAGGTACTCGATTGCCTCGTCCAGGGACATTTGCCGGGGCGGCGTGAGGCGGATTTCCATATCGCCGCGCGAGGCGCGCACATTCGTCAGGTGCTTCTTCTTGCACACGTTCACCACAATATCGCCGGCGCGCGCGTTCTCGCCCACCACCATCCCCTCATACACTTCCACGCCGGGACCATAGAACAGCACACCGCGCTCCTCCGCCGACTTCAAAGCGTAGGCGGTTGTCGTGCCAGCCTCCCACGCCACCAGCGAGCCGGTCTGACGCGTGTTCATCGGTCCAGCCATTTCGTCGTAACCGTAGAAGATGGTGTGCATGACGCCCGCCCCGCGCGTGGATGTGAGGAACTGATAGCGGAAACCCAGCAGACCGCGCGTCGGGACGATGAACACCATGCGCGTCGTACCCTGACCTGTGTCCTGCATGTCCATCAATTTGCCTCTCCTGCTACCCAGCATTTCCACCACCACGCCCACCGTTTCATTGCTGGTTTCGATGTGAACTTCCTCGTACGGTTCGAGCAAAGCGCCGTCTTCCGCCTTCTGGAAGATGACCTCCGGGCGCGAGACCTGGAACTCGTACCCCTCGCGCCGCATCGTCTCGATGAGGATGCCCAGGTGCAGTTCGCCGCGCCCCGAAACAAGGAAGTTTTCTGCCGTGTCGGTTTCTTCCACGCGCAAGGCGACGTTGGTGCGCAGTTCGTCGAACAGACGCTCGCGCAGTTTGCGGGAGGTGCTGTATTTGCCCTCCCTGCCTGCAAACGGCGAGGTGTTCACCCCAAACGTCATGCGGACGGTCGGCTCCTCCACCCGGATGGTGGGCAGGGGGATGGGGTTATTGGGGTCGGCAAGGGTCTCGCCGATGGCAATTTCTTCCAGCCCCGCCAGCGAGATGATGTCGCCGGCGCTGGCTTCTTCGATTTCGATCTTGTTCAAGCCCTGGAAGGTGTAGAGGTACTTGGCAGATTCGGGCAGATTGCGCCCGTCGGTGGTGAGACGCGCAAGGCGTTGACCGGCTCTGATGCGCCCGGCGAAGACCCGCCCCACGGCGGTCACGCCGCGATAGTCGTCATAGCCCAGCGTGGTGACGAGCATTTGCAGGGGCGCATCGGGGTCCACTTTGGGGGCGGGGATATGCTTGAGGATGGCGTCGAAGAGAGGGGCGAGGTCCGCTCCGAGGTCGGGGGTGAGACCCGCCCGCCCGGCGGTTGCCTGAGCGTAGATGACGGGGAAGTCCGCTTGTTCTTCGGTCGCGCCGAGTTCGATGAACAGGTCGAAGGTCTCGTTGAGGACGCGGGCGGGTTCGGCATCCTTGCGGTCCACCTTGTTGATGACGACGATGGCTTTGTGTCCCATCTCGAGCGCTTTTTTGAGGACGAAGCGGGTCTGCGGCATGGGACCTTCCGCCGCATCCACGAGCAGGAGAACGCCGTCCACCATGTTCATGACACGTTCCACTTCGCCGCCGAAATCGGCGTGACCGGGCGTATCCACGATGTTGATTTTGATGGGCTTCCCGCTGACGGGGTCGTTGAGGGTAATGGCGGTGTTCTTGGCAAGGATGGTGATGCCGCGTTCGCGTTCGAGGTCGTTGGAATCCATGACGCGCTCCGCCACCTGCTGATTTTCGCGGAAGGTGTGCGACTGGCGCAGGAGTCCGTCCACGAGGGTGGTCTTGCCGTGGTCCACGTGGGCGATGATGGCGATATTTCGGAGGTCGGTTCTTTCGATGATCATAGTCTTATAGTCTTATAGTCAAGATAGTCTAATAGCCGGATAGTCGGTGGTCGAATAATCTATAAGGCTAGAGACTATAAGACTCCTGACTATCAGACCATTACACACAAAAACCCCCGGCGGGAATGCCGAGGGAGTAGGGTCTTTCGGGGTAGTATCTCGATTGTTGTGTAAAAGTGGCGCGAGATTAATCTCGCGGTACGAGTTTACACAACTTTCGGCATACAACCTCTTTCGGCGTGCGGGGAGTATTGTATCAGAGAGTGTCCAATTTGAGCAGGGAAAAGCGAAAAGTTGATAGATGGTATAATTTCCGCCCGTATGACTCAAGAAACCTCTTCCTCACAAAAAACCAGAGTTTGCCCCACCTGCGGAACGCGCCTGAGCGAAAACGCCACGCGCTGTCTCGTATGCGGCACGGAACTGACAGCCAAAGCCGAATCGAAATCGAAAAAAGCCGAAATTCGAGCCAGCCGCATGCCCGAAATCACCCTCAGCCTGCCGGCGGCGCTCGGCGCGCTGGTCATCATTCTGCTGATCGGCGCGGCGGGTGTGTATTTCGCGCTGGGGTCGGGTCTCACAGGCGCTTCGCTCGTCACTCCCACCGCCGCCGGGACCGCCACCTCCACGCCCACCATCACCCCCACCCCCACCGAGACCCTGCCGCCCACGCCCATTCCCACCGAAACGCCCCTGCCGCCCTTCGATTACACCGTGCGCTCCGGCGACACCTGCGGCGGCATCGCAGTCGCTTTTGGCGTGTCGGTGCAGAGCATCGTCGTCCTTAACAACCTGCCAGCCTCGTGCATCATCAACGCCGGGCAGGTGCTGAAGATTCCGTACCCCACTCCCACGCCTGCGCCCCCGCCCACCGCCATCCCCAATTCTGCCACGCAGACCGCGCAGGCTTGCGAGAAGATTTCCTACACCGTACAGGAGAACGATACGCTTTCGAGCATCGCCGCCAACTACAACGTCCCGCAGGAGGCAATCAAGTTCTACAACGGGCTTTCCAGCGACAACGTCTTCGTCGGCGTGCCGATCATCATTCCGTTGTGCGAACGCTTCGCCACTCCCGGCCCGACCCCCACGCCGACTCTTCCGCCTCCCTACCCCGCCCCCAACCTGCTCCTGCCTGCGGACGGCGCCGCCTTCACCCTCGCCAATGACGTTGTCACCCTGCAATGGGCGTCCATCGGCACGCTGCGCGAAAACGAGGCGTACCAGATCACCATCGAAGATGTGACCACCCAGCAGGGCGTGCGCGTCACCGATTACGTCACCGACACCAAGTACATCGTCCCCACCTCCCTGCGCCCGAACGACAACCTGGCGCACGTCTTCCGCTGGTGGGTGACCACCGTCCGCCAGAACGGCGTGGACGCCCAGGGACAGCCCATTTGGGTCTCGGCGGGCGCCATCAGCGAAAAGCGCGTCTTCTCGTGGGTGGGTGTGGCGGTGCAAAACACACCCAGCCCGTAACCTATCCTACCGCAGCCGCGCGTAGTTGGCGTTCTCTAACGCCGACGGGCGCGTGTTTTGAACATCACATGGACATTCGTTCCTACAACAAGAACGCCTGGGACAGGCAGGTGCAGGAAGGCAACCGCTGGACGCAGCCCGTTGATTCAGAGACCATCGCCAGGGCGCGGCGCGGCGATTTCAGCGTTGTCCTGACCGAGAACATCCCCGTCCCCAGGCGCTGGTTTCCTCCGCTTCAAGGCGCGGAGGCGCTATGCCTGGCATCGGGAGGCGGTCAGCAGGGACCCATCCTCGCGGCGGCAGGCGCACGCGTGACTGTCTTCGACAACTCCCCCGCCCAGTTGAAACAGGATCAACTCGTGGCGGAGAGGGAAGCGCTGACTCTCCAAACGGTGGAGGGCGACGCGGCGGACTTATCCGCATTTGCCGACGGTTCGTTCGACCTGATCTTCAATCCCTGCTCCACGGTCTTCATGCCCGATGTGCGGGCGGTGTGGCGGGAATGCGCCCGCGTGCTGCGCCCCGGCGGGATTTTGATGACCGGCTCGATGAACCCGCTGCATTACATCTTCGACCTCTACAAAATGGACGAGGGCGTGCTGGAAGTGGCGCATCAAATCCCCTACTCCGATCTGACCAGCCTGCCGCAAGAGGACCTGGACGAGCAGATGGAAAAAGGCTTGCCCGTGGAATTCGGTCATTCGCTGACCGACCTGCTCGGAGGTCAATTGGACGCGGGGTTTGTCATCACAGACTTGTATGAGGATTACATGCTCGAATCGCCCCTGCATAACTATCACCCAAGTTATATTGCCACGCGGGCGGTGAAACTGGGTCGTATGCCGAACGTTGTGTAAATTATCCAGTCTGCGCGTTAGAGAACGCGCTCTACGCAGGGTTTTTGCGTAAGTCCTGTTCGTATTGCAAGATTAATCTCGCGCCGTTCTTACGCGTGAAAACGCGGCTGTAAAGCAACCGCAGGGCTGAGTTCAGCCCTGCGGTTTTTTTTACCGGCGTATCGAACTACGGCAGTTCGTTGACGCGGTCGGTGCCGGGAGGCGAGACCGGGCTGAAGGTGCCGAGGAAGTTGATGAACGCCTGTAGGTCATTGCCGCCATCGAGTTTCGGCGCCGTGACCGTGCGGAAGACGGTGAAGTTATCGCCGCCGTCGGCAAGGAAGTTGTTCACGGTGACCATGTAGGTGGCATTCGGGTCGAGCAGAACGCCGTTCAATTTGACGTTGGTGACCGAGACGCTCGTGCAGTTGCCGCCGCTGATCGTCTTCGCCAGGTCATAAGTAAAGCCCTGCGAGACGCCCAGGTGCAGGAACGGACGGCTGGAGCCTGTCGGCTGGCACTGTTGTTCGAGTACGGCAACGATCTGAGCGCCGGTCATTGGGAAGGTCTTCAGGGTGTTGCCGAACGGCTGCACCGCAAACGCTTCGCCAAAGGTGACCACGCCATCTCCCTCGCTTCCAGATTGAGCATATTTCAGGTCGGCGCGTAAGCCGCCCGGGTTCATGAAGGCAATCTGCGCGCCGCTGGCGGAGGTCGCCCACAACTGCGCATCGGCGATCAGGTTGCCCAGCGGCGATTCGACGCCGCGGTCGGAGCCGGGCGGGTTCCCGCCGCGAACAATATCGGCAGTGATGCTGCCAACGGGAGTATTGCCAGCCGCCGCATAGAGAGGCTGCCACTTGTTGATGACCGCAGTAATCGCCGGGTCGGGGGTGAGCGCGGCGCGGTCCACCAGGTGGTTCTGAGCAGTGCTCAGGTCGCGGCGGACGTCGTTGGTGCGGCGGTCGAGAACCAGTTCCAGTTCCGATACGATGCGTCCGTACGAGTAGGCGCTTGTCACAATGCGGGGCTGACCAGCCGCATCGGGCAGGAGACAGTTATAGGGCAGGTGTGTATGCCCGGTGACGATGGCGTCAATCTCCGGGTCGAGCGCGTCGTTGATGGTGACGATGGGACCCGAGATGCCCACACAGGCGTTGAAGTCGCCCGGAGGAGGCGTTTGTGAACCGCCCTCATGCAGGAGGACGATGATGGCTTCCACGCCCTGCGCTTTGAGCACCGGCACGAGCGCGTTGGCGGTTTCCGCCTCGTCGAGGAAGTTCCAGCCCTGAATACCGGAGGCGGCGACCAGGGTTGGGGTGGCTTCGAGCGTCATGCCAATGAAGCCGACTTTCACGCCGTCCACATTCGTAATCCAGTACGGCGGGAGGGGTGTTTCGCCGGTGGTTTCATTGACCACGTTGGCGGCAAGCCACTGGAAGTCTGCGCCGGCAAATGGCTCGGAGGGGAAGTAACAGCCATCCACCGGATGACATCCGCCGTTTTGCATGCGGAGCAGTTCGGTGACGCCCTCGTCGAACTCATGGTTGCCCACGCTGGACACATTCAGCCCCATCGCATTGAGCGACTCGACCGAAGGCTCGTCGTGGAAGAGACCCGAAAACGCCGGCGAGCCGCCAATCAAATCGCCCGCGGCGACCGTCAGGCTGTGTGCATGACCGCTGCGCAACTCCTTGAGTTTGGCGGAGAGATATTCGCCGCCGCCCGCTGCAATGCCGTCCACCGTGCCAGCCTCATTGGGCAGGACATGCCCGTGATAGTCGTTGAACGCCAGCAATTGGAGATTGACCAGTTGATACGGAGGATCCACAATCGTGCCGCCTCCGAAGTCATCCAGCACGGCGCCTCGTGCGCCGATGAACCACAAGCCGATGTAGCCGCCCTTGTCATAGAACTTCCAGGATGTGATGTCGCGCGTTCCGAGCAGTTCGTCGTTGCGATACACTTCCACCATGCCGTTGCCGTAGGCAATGGCGCGGAAGGTATCGCCGTTCTGGAACACGGCGGGAATGTCAGCGCCGTATTTGATCCAACCCTTGGGCCATTCCCACGTCCACACCTGAACAACTTGATTTCGGGCATCATAGAGCGCTTCGATGACGCCATTCCCCCACGTCCTGTTGCTTTGGGCTTTGAGCAAAAGGATTTGCTCCGGAGCGCTTGCGCTCACGTTTACAAACGTGACAAACGCCTCCTGATCCACGCCGAAGGCTTCTTTCCAATAGATGTCAGAGTTCGCATCGTTGCTCTGCACGCGCAGTTGTTGATTCACAATGCGGTACTTGACCCGGTTGCCAGACCAGTTACTGCCAAGCCCGCCGTTTGCGCGGTTGAAATCGTCGAGCACTTGCACATCAGGCGGGTAAACCGCCTGCGCAGAAGCGGCGATGGGGATAAGAAGCATCGAAAGGATCAGCAGGACAGAAAACAAGCGGACAGTCCTTTTCATACAAATCTCCTCTACATGTTTGACATACGATTTGAAACTTCGGTTTGCTTGTTCCCCTGGTCTATCTCTCCGCTGCACCTCCTTTCGTTAAGCCGAAAAACTTCGAGCCGCAGTTCAATTATACATACGAATCCCGCCCGAACTTAAACATCAAACTATGAAAAGGTTACAAACTGATTAACTCCCCTGACGCAGCAGCGTGAGACATCGTCCCCTGTGCGGATGATGTCTCGCATCTTCAGGCGACATGAATCCCCTCTCGGGAACGATGTGCCGCGCTACCTCGGAGCGGATGCCAGAATCTCCAGCGTCTCCAACAGTTGCGGCTTCCAATTTTCCCCAAACGAACACCAATAAGACGACTTTCCGCCTCGCACCCGCGGACCGAGGTCTGCCAGCCGCTTCCCATCCATCTCCTGCGCTGAAAGCGGATACCGCAACACGATCTGCCCGCCCTCCCAACTGACAGACGCCAGCCCTGCCCGCTCCGCCCGCAGTTTAACGCGCATCTGGTACAGCAAATTCGCCGCCATCTCCGGCAGCGGACCGAAGCGGTCATTGAATTCGGAAGCCAGCGCCTCGATCTCCGTCTCGTCGCGCAAATCTGCAATGCGGCGGTAGAGGCGCAGACGCAGCTCCTGGTCGGCGATGTAATCGGCGGGGATGCCCACCGCCAACGGCAAGTCAACATTGACGGGCATGGAAATCGGCTGGGTCAAACTCGAAAGCGACACTTCGATCTTTCTTCTTTCCTCTTTCTCTTCACCGCCATCCTTTGCCGCTTCAATTCGCCGTATCTGCCTCACCGCGTCTGCCAGCAGGCGCGTGTAG
Source organism: Anaerolineales bacterium (assembly GCA_034432325.1). Taxonomy (GTDB): domain Bacteria; phylum Chloroflexota; class Anaerolineae; order Anaerolineales; family Villigracilaceae; genus Defluviilinea. The sequence goes on along the minus strand of DAOUBY010000256.1, from coordinate 11,285 downwards.
AGATGAAAGCCCACCGCCTGAATATGACCGCTCTGGCGTGTGCCGAGCAGTTCGCCCGCCCCGCGAATCTCCAGGTCGCGCATGGCTATCGAATAGCCCGCGCCCAGCTGCGTGTTCTCGGCAATGACCTCCAGCCGCTGCTGCCCTTCGGGAGTGGGCGAAAGTTTTCGGTGGCGGAAAAAGTACGAGTAGGCGCGCGCGGCTCCCCGTCCGACTCTGCCGCGCAGTTGATAGAGTTGCGCCAGGCCGAAGGTGTCGGCGCGGTCCACGATGAGCGTGTTCGCGTTCGGGATGTCCAATCCCGATTCGATGATGGTCGTCGAGAGCAGAATGTCCGTCTCGCCTGCGTTGAAGCGGCGCATCACCTCCGCCAGTTGATGCTCGGGCATCTGCCCGTGACCGATGTCCACGCGCGCTTCGGGAACGAGTTGATTGAGATGCGCCTTCATCGCCTCGATGGTCTGCACGCGGTTGTGAACGAAGAAGACCTGCCCGCCGCGTTCGAGTTCGCGCAAAATCGCCTGCCGCACCAGTTTCGGCGAGTACGGTCCGACGTGCGTGACGATGGGCAGACGTTCCTCCGGCGGCGTGTTGAGGTTGGAAATATCGCGCACACCTGTCAGCGCCATGTACAGCGTGCGCGGAATGGGCGTGGCGGTGAGCGTCAGCACATCCACCTCGGTGCGCAGTTTCTTGAGGTGCTCCTTGTGCGTCACGCCGAAACGCTGTTCCTCGTCAATGACCACCAGACCCAAATCCTTGAACTGCACATCGCTGGAAAGCAAACGATGCGTGCCTACCACAATATCAATCTCGCCCTTTGCCAGCCCGTGAAGGATTTCGGTCTGTTCGCGCGGCGTGCGGAAGCGCGAAAGCATCTCCACCTTCACAGGGAACGCGGCAAGCCTCTGCGTGAAGGTCTCGTAATGTTGCTGCGCCAGCACCGTCGTCGGCACAAGGATGGCGACCTGCTTGCCGTCCATCACTGCCTTGAAGGCGGCGCGCAAAGCCACCTCCGTCTTGCCATAGCCCACATCGCCGCACAACAGACGATCCATCGGGCGCGGCGATTCCATATCGCGCTTGATTTCCGCCAGCGCGCGTTTCTGGTCTTCCGTCTCCACATAGGGGAAGGAGTCTTCCAGTTCCTTCTGCCAGGACGTATCGGGTTTGAAGGCGTACCCCTGCGTCACACTGCGCCGCGCATAGAGATCGAGCATCTCCTGCGCCACCTCCAGCACCGCCTGCCGGACGCGCCCCTTCTTCTCGTGCCACTCCTGCCCGCCCAGGCGGTCCAGCGCAGGCACAGCCCCCTCCGCCCCCACATAACGCGTCAGTCGGTCTGCCTGATGCACAGGCACAAACAACTGCCCGCCGCCTTCGTATTCCACCGCCAGAAACTCGCGCAGGTGTCCGTCCAATTCGCGCTGAACCAGCCCGCCAAAGCGTCCAATGCCGTGATCAATATGCACCACATAATCGCCCGCCCGCAAATCGGCGTACACCGATTCGGGCGTCTCGGCGGCGGGACGCTGGCGCGTGCGCGGCTGCGGGCGCTCCCAGCCGAAGATTTCAGAGTCGGTGATCAGGTGCAGGGGAGGATCGCCCCGCAGGACAAAGCCCTCGGATAACGACGCCTCGACAAATACGGGCTGATTGGACTCACCTCCCCAAACGCCCGACTCCGCCCAAAGTTCTTCCAGCCTCTTTGCCTGACGCGACACGATCAGCGCCGCTTCATTTCTGGACACCAAACCTGCCGCATGCTCGACGAAGGGCTTCAACCTGCCTGCAAACCTTTCGTCATGCCCGAAACGCTCTCCCAGCCCGCTCTCCGCCGCAGACGGGTCAGCGATGGGCGCCGTCGAATGTCCCAGTTCCAGCATGACGCGCCCATGCAGGTCATCGTGCAGTTCAGACCAGGGGATATAGGGCAGCGGAAAATCCTCCGGCAGGGTCCCCTCTGCAATGCTCTCCCGCCTGAATTTGACCGCCTGCTCCTCCACCTCCGCCGCCATGCTCTCCACCACAGACAGGTCGTCAATCAGCGCCAGCGCCTTTTGAGGGAGATAATCGAGCAGGCTGGCAGGCTGGCTGTGCAGCAACGGGATGTGAAACTCCGAGTATTCGGCATTCGCTTCGCCGGCGGCAGGCTGCCGCGCGATGAACTCTCTGGCAGGGGTGACAAGCACCGACTCCAATTTCTCGATGGTGCGCTGGGAGGCGGGGTCGAAGCGGCGGATGGTTTCGATTTCGTCGCCGAAGAACTCCAGGCGGATGGGCAGGCGCTCGGCGGGAGTCCAGATGTCGAGGATGCCGCCGCGTTTCGAAAATTGACCAGGCTCCAGCACGGTGTTGACGCGCTGGTAGCCGATCTCTGCCCAGTGGTGTGTCAACGCATCGGGCTGGGCGGTTTGATTGAGGGACAGCCGCTTGCAGGCTTTGAGGAAGTCGCGCCGCGGCAGGGTGCGGGTCATCAGCGAGCGGACGGAGGCGACCAGAATGGGCGGCGTCTGCGGCTTTTGCGCAAACGGCAAATGATATTCGGAGAGGGCAATCAGCGTTTGCAGGCGTTCGCGCCGCGTGGCAACGCCCCAGGCGGCTTGTTCGTAGAAAAGCGGATTCGGCTCGGCAAAGTGATAGCGCGGCGACCCAACCCAGAATCCCAATTCGTCGAAGAGGGAAAGCGCATGGTCGGCACGGTCGGTGACAAGGAGGATGGGGCGGTTCAATTCCTGATGCAGGGCGGCAAGCAGGGGCAGGCGCGCAGAACGGGGCAAGCCCAGACCGGGGATTTGTTCACCCGATTGGATTTGCCTCATCAATTGCCGAAATTCGGGCAGGGAGCGGATTGCATCGAGGATGAGTTGCATGGAAAGCTCAGGAGCATACTTTGGCGGTAGAGACCGCCAGGTTACGCGTGTCGTATAAAGAGCGCCAAGTATGCAGGGCTATTTGAATGGTCGCCGGAGCATTGCTTATTCCTTAATTCCGCCGTTGAAATCGTTCATTGCCTTGTTCAAGCCGTGCGTTACGAACGCCAGCACCGCGTCTGCGCCGCGATCCAGGATGAGTGAAAGTTCCTTCATTTCCTCGCGGGAGAAATCCTGCAGGACGTAGGCGGCAGGGTCCATGCGCCCAGGCGGACGCCCAATGCCGATGCGCAGGCGCGGCACATCCTTCGTGCCGAGTTTTTCCAGGATGTCGTTCAAGCCGCGCTGACCGCCCGGTCCACCGGAGGCGCGGATGCGGAGGACGCCAAAGGGCAGGTCGAGGTCGTCGGAAAGGATCATCACGCTGCTGAGCGGGAGTTTGTAGAAATGCACCAGTCCCTGCACAGAGTGGCCGGAGAGGTTCATGTAGGTCTGCGGTTTGGCAAGGATGAGTTTGCGGTCGTTGTGCTGGGCGGTCATGACGATGGCTTTGGATTGCAGTTTCATTCCCTGCGCGTTCAAACGGACGGCGAGGCGGTCAATGAGCATGAAGCCGACGTTGTGGCGGTTGTCTTTGTATTCGCGCCCGGGATTGCCCAAGCCGACGATGAGGAAGGTGTTGTCGAGAGTCATGTGTCAGGTTCCAGGTTTCAAGTTTCAGGTCGAGGGGTGCAGGTGGAGCGGCGCGGTTAGTAGCGGCGGAAGCGGAGGATCAGCCCGGCAAGGGCAAAGAGACCGAGGATGACCAGCGCGCCGCGTCCGAGGCTGGCAGGGATGGCGGTTGGGCTGAGGGAGGCGGGGTTGGTCGGAAGCGGCGTTGGGGTGGGACGCGGCGTGGAGGTGGGCGTGGGCGAGGGGGCGATGAGGAACGGCGTGGGAAGTTGAACTTCCGGCGGGCTCGAGGCGGAGGAAACCGCCGGCGCAGGCGTGGGAGGGATGGGCGTGTCGTTTTGCACCCGCACAGGCACGGTCACTTCTTGAACCGCGCCGTCGGTGAGGAAGACGCGCAGACGGAGGAGGTAATCGCCGTCGGTGATGAGGGTCGTGTCCCAGACGGCGAGGGGCGAATCCGCTGCCGGCTGGGTGGAGGTCTGGAGGGTGAACCAGGTGTCGGTGGGGTTGGAAGCGTAGGAAAAATCCAACTGTGAGGAGAGAAAGCCGGGCACGTCGGTGATGCCCGTGATTGTCGCCTCGCCGCGAAGGATGGCGCCGGACGCGGGGGAGGTGATGGCAACGGCAGGCGCCTGGGCGAGGAGAAACGGCAAAGTCAGCAGAAGAAGGAGGCGGAGTTTCATCAGGTTGACAGGCAAGTTTAACATGAAAGCAGAGGGGCGGTCAAATTTTGCAGTGAAAACTTGCAATTGGCTGACGACCGCGCCGCTCCATTCTCTTGATTTTTGAATTATGGTAAACTGTGACAGATTTCAGCATTGAGGAGAACCGTATGTCCAAATCCCGCGCCGAGCAAATGGTGGAAAGACTGCGAAACATGCAAGCCGCCGCGCCAGATATCGAAGCCTCCGCCGTCGTTTCTGTGGACGGGTTGATCATGGCGTCGGCTTTACAACAGGGTGTGGAGGAGGATCGCGTTTCGGCGATGTCTGCGGCGATGCTTTCGCTGGGCGAGCGCATTTCCAACGAATTGGGACGGGCAGGCTTGGAGCAGGTGTACATCAAGGGCGATTCGGGTTCGATTGTGTTGACTTCCGTCGGCGAGGAGGCGGTTCTGACCGCCCTGGCGCGTCAGGAAGCCAAACTGGGGCTGATTTTCCTCGAGATGCGGCGCGCCGCCGAGGATCTCGCCAAGTTGGTGGGATGACACAGCCTCGAGAGCAGAACTTTCACAGAAGGTAATCCCCGATGGGGAGGGCTTAAACGCCCTCCCCATCTTCTTTGTTGTTAGGACTTACACAAAAATTTGCGTAGAGCGCGTTCTCCAACGCGCTGGACAGGTAATTGGCGTTAGAGAACGCCGATTACGCGTAAATCCTAAACTGGATTTTATCCGTAATAAGTCGAAAATCATGTCGGACGCTGATGAACGCAGAAAACACAGATTTTTCTCATTGTATCAGCGTAAGTCAGCGTTGATCTGCGTCCCAATCTTAAGGAGCATTCGAAAAAGAGGTAACCATGACGACAAAATATTTGTTTTACACAGGCGGCGTCGTTTCGTCGGTGGGCAAGGGTGTGACCGCGGCGGCGACGGGTCTTCTGCTCAAGGAGCGCGGCTTCAAGGTGGCGGTGCAGAAACTGGACCCCTACATCAACGTGGACCCCGGCACGATGAGCCCCTATCAGCACGGGGAGGTGTACGTCCTCGACGACGGCGCAGAAACAGACCTGGACCTGGGTCACTACGAACGTTTCATTGACATACGCCTCAGCCGTTCCTCCAACTTCACCAGCGGGCAGGTGTATGCCGAGATCATCAGCAAGGAGCGGCGCGGCGATTTCCTCGGCGGGACGATTCAGGTCATTCCGCACATCACCAACGAGATCAAGCGGCGGGTGGCGGGCATCGGCAAGGAGACAGGCGCAGACGTGGTCATCGTGGAAATCGGCGGGACGGTGGGCGACATCGAATCTCAGCCGTTTCTCGAGGCGCTCAGGCAACTCCGCAACGAGGTCGGGCGCGAGAACGTGTACTTCATCCATGTGACCTGGCTGCCCTACATCGGCGCGACGGGCGAAATCAAGACCAAGCCAACCCAGCATTCGGTGGCGGCATTGCGCTCGATTGGCATCTCGCCAAATATGATCATCGCCCGCAGCGATTATCCCATTGACCGCGATCTGTGCGACAAGATCGCCCTGTTCTGCGACGTGGAAAAGCAGGCGGTCGTCCCCATGGTGACCAGCGACGTGCTTTACGAAGTGCCGCTTCTGCTCGAACGCGCCGGCGTGGGCGATTATCTGGTGGAAAAGCTCGATATGAAAGCCACCCGCAAGCCCGATATGAAACCCTGGGAAGACCTGGTGGCGCGCGTGCGCCGGCAAAAACCGTCTGTGAAAGTGGCGCTGGTGGGCAAATACGTCGAATTGCAGGACGCGTACATGTCGGTGCGGGAGGCGTTGAAGCACGCCGCGCTTGCCAACGACGTGGAAGTGGAAATCGGCTGGGTGCACTCCGCCGACCTGGAAAAAGACAAAGGCTGGGACATCATCCAGAGTTCGGATGCCGTCCTGGTGCCCGGCGGGTTCGGCTCGCGCGGCATCGAGGGCAAGATTCTGGCGGCGCGCTATGCCCGCGAGAAAAAGGTTCCCTACCTCGGTTTGTGTTTGGGAATGCAGGTGATGTGCATCGAATTTGCCCGCAACGTGCTCAACTACGAAGACGCCAACTCCTCCGAGTTCGACCGCAGTACCGAATACCCGGTCATTGACCTGATGCTCGACCAGCGCTCCATCACCGACCTGGGAGGCACCATGCGGCTGGGATTGTATCCCTGCATTTTGCAGCCCGGCACGAAAGCCGCCGAAGCCTACGGCGTGGAACAGGTGGAGGAACGCCACCGCCACCGCTTCGAGTTCAACAACAAGTTCAAGGAAGAATTCGAGAAGGCGGGCATGGTCTTCTCCGGCATGTCGCCGGATGGCAAACTGGTGGAAATCGCCGAAATCAAGGAGCATCCGTTCATGGTGGCAAGCCAGTTCCACCCGGAGTTTCTCTCGCGCCCGATGAAGCCGCATCCGCTGTTTGTGGGGCTGATTAAAGCGGCAAAAGAGAGAAACGGGAAGAAGTAAAGTGATCAGTGAGCAGTGTGAAATGCTATAATCGCGTCACTGCTCACTGAACCATGCCCATGCAACTCACCACTCTTTCTCAATCCTCCCTGCAAGATTATGTGGACTGCGCGCGGCGGTTCCAACTGCGTTATTTGGAGCGCCTGTCGTATCCTGCTGTTGAGGCTGAGCCGGCGCTGGAAAACGAAAAGCACCTGCAGGAAGGGGAGTATTTTCATCGGCTGGTTCAGCAGTATCTGATTGGCATTCCGAGCGGGCAAATCGCGAAACTGGCAAACACACCCAACTTGCAACGGTGGTGGGAGAATTTCCTGGCAAACTCAGACTTCCGAAGTCTTCAAGGCTTCGGAAGTCTCACCCTCCGCCCCGAAGCCACCCTTTCCGCACCGTTGGGAAATTACCGCCTCGTCGCCAAGTACGACCTGCTCGCCATCGAAAACGGCAAAGCCATCATCTACGACTGGAAGACCTACCGCAGGCGTCCGCGCAGCGAGTGGCTGTCTGCCAGAATGCAGACGCGCGTCTATCGCGCACTGCTCGTTCAGGCAGGGGCGCATCTCAACGGAGGCATGCCCTTCCAGCCCGAACAAGTGGAAATGATCTACTGGTTCGCGGAGTACCCGAACGAACCCGCCCGCTTTCCCTACACGTCTGCGCAGTACAAACGGGATTGGGACCTGCTGGTCAAACTGGCGGACGAAATCGCAGCCGCTTCTTCCTACCCGCAAACGGATGACCGCACGAAATGCCTGTACTGCCCCTACAGGTCGTACTGTGACCGGGGAGTGCAGGCTGGGGACGTGGAGCAGGCTGAGGCGGAGATGGAAGCGGAGGAATTGTTCGACGTCAATTTCGAGCAGATCGGGGAAATCGCGTTCTGAATGTCATTGCGAGTGGCGCCTCGCGCCACGAAGCAATCCCCCCCGCTCGTGCAAAGAGATTGCTCTCCGAAAGTCGCAATGACCAGCCTATGGGTTCACGTAAACCCCAAAATGATTTCCCACCGGTCTTTCCCTGCCGGGGATGTAATTATCAATCGGGGAATTCAAAATGACGGGCGCGCCGTCTTCCCCCTCGATGACCAGCGTGGAGGAACCGCCGCCGTCGAGGCTCATGGCGAGGTAGGCGCCCTGCTCCACCAACAATTCAGCCAATTCCCGAAAGGTGGCGCCGGCGCTGTAAAACGGCTGGCGTCCGTCCACAACGACCAGATAGAGATAACGTCCGTTCTGGTTGATGCCGATGGCGGTGCGCGGTTCGAGGGCGGAATCGTCGAGCCCGCTTAGCGGCTCGCCTTTTGTGACCAGCATGCGGTCGCCGGAGATGGCGTTCCAAATTTTGTTCGGGCGTCGGTTGAAGGAAGGGAATCCCTGACGGGTGAAATACAACGTGGGCGCAGTACCCACCCTTGCGAGCACGCCCGTAGAATACACATTGCCGTTCGAAGCGGTAAAGCCGTGCGGCGCGACAGGGTCGCCCGCGCGCGGATAGTAATCGGCGGGACTGCGCGACCACCACGGGTCGAAGCCGTCGCCGTTGACGGCAATTTGCACGTTGAACTCGTCCAAAAATTGGGAGGTGGTGCGGGCTTTGAGGGGCAGGTCGCCCTCCTGGTCGGGCGGCGTGACGAGAAAGGCAACGTTCGCAGTCTTGCGGTCAATGATGATGACGTGGGCAATCATCGCGTGCGGAGTGAAGCGCACAATGCGGCGGTAAATAATTCCTTCGTACAGGGTTTGTTTCATTGGCACGGGGGCGGGACGCCCGCGGTCGTAGAGGAGGTATCCGCCGGCGCACAGGGCAATCAGCAGCAATGTGCCTGCGAGGATTTTCCACGCTCTCTTCATGCCCCAATTCTAGCGGGAGATGATTGGTGTTTGGTTAATTTGACAACGTCTGAAACAAAAGGCGCTGACTTTTGCCAAATCAGCGCCTGGCTGCCGGGGAACGCTACACGGCAAATTCCTGTTCCGCCTGCCGCATGGACTTGAAGGACTCGATGGCAACCTCCAGCATGGAGGCGTCGGGTTGGCGCGTGGTCAGGGATTGTAGAGCAAGATTCGGCTTGATGAGGAGGCGCACGAGGGGCGAATCCAGATGGTTGGCGGTCCAGCGGATGTATTCGACGGCGATTCCTGCAATGACCGGAATCAGCAGGACGCGGCTCGCCAGCCGCCAGAGGATGGTCATGTCGCCCAGCAGGCTGTGAACGAGGACGGAGAGCAGGACGAAGGTCAGAAGAAAGGCGGTGCCGCAGCGCGGATGTTCGATGGGATAGTTGGCGACGACTTCGGGGGTGAGTTCCGCGCCCGCTTCGTAGGCGTTGATGGTTTTGTGTTCTGCGCCGTGATAGCCAAAAAGACGTTTCACGTCGGGCATGAAGCCGATCGCCCAAATGTAACCAACCAGCAGGAGCAGGCGCATCAGCCCTTCGAGCAGGTTATGGGCGAGGTTGTTCCAGCCGAGGTAGTGTTCCGCCAAGCCGCCCACGCCCGCCGGGAGCAGGATAAACAAGCCAACGCCGACGGCAAGCGAGGTCGCCAGCGTGAGGTAGAGCGCCGGACCTTCGAGTTTTTCGTCCTCGCCGGTTTGGGTGTTGGCAGAAAGGGTGAGCGCCTTCATGCCGAGACCGAGCGCATCCCACAGCAGGATGACGCCGCGCAGGAAGGGGATTTTGGCAATGCGCGAACGATACACCGCCCCCAACCCTTCCTTGTGGACGATGATGGCGCCGTCGGGCGCGCGCATGGCAATTGCAAAGGCGTTCTTTCCGCGCATCATGACGCCTTCGATGACGGCTTGTCCGCCGTAGGTGATGATTTTATCTTCCATAGAATAGATATTGATTCATGTGTAATTCGCATGCAGACGCTGGAGAACGTCTGCTACGCGCTGACGGTGTTCTAAACATTATGTGTAACAGCCAACTTCGCATCGAATGACACGAAGGCGGAAAATTTTCTTTGAGAAATTCGTGAACTTTCGATGCAAAAGCGAACTGAGCCTTATGGCAGATAAAGTCTAATATCGTGTTTTGCGCAGAACGGGAGACGGCGGAGAACGCCTCCTGCGCAGGTGATTCATCAACCCATATTGTAAAAGAAGCGGATGAACGCTTCGATGCCCTTGTACCAGGTGGGCAGGTGCAGGCGTTCGTTCGGCGAATGGACGTTGTCGCTGGGCAGACCCATTCCCACCAAAACGGATTCCACGCCGCAAATTTGCTGGAGCATCGCCACCGCGCCGATGGAACCGCCCTCGCGGCGGTAGAACGGACGCACACCCCACGCCGCTTCCATTGCGTCGTTCATGGCTTTGACGCCGGGGTTGTTCAGGTCTGCGATGGCATGCGGACTGCCCGTCAGTTTTTTGACTTCCCAATGGATGGTCTTCGGGGCGTTTGCTTCCATGAAGCGCTTCATCTGCTCGATCACTTCGTTGTGATCCTGATCGGGGACGAGGCGGCAGGAGATCTTTGCCATCGCCTTCGCAGGCAGGACGGTCTTCGAGCCGGGACCGGTCCAGCCGGAGAGCAGACCGTTGACCTCCAGCGTGGGACGCGCCCCGGTGCGCTCGGCGGCGATATATCCTTCTTCGCCCCACAACGCAGGGACGCCTGTTTCCTCCAGATAATGCTGGTCATTGTTGGGAAGCCGGGCAAATGCGGCGCGTTCCTCCTCGCTGATGGGGCGAACTTTGTCGTAGAAGCCGGGCAGGGTCACGCGCCCCTTTTCGTCGTGCATCTTTGCAATCAGTTCCGCCAGCGCCTGCGCCGGGTTGTGAACAACGCCGCCATACAGCCCGGAATGCAGGTCGGCTTTGGGACCCCAAACGTGAACTTCCATGTAGGCAAGCCCGCGCAGACCGTAGGTGATGGTGGGCATGTCCACGCCCATCATGCCGGCGTCGGGGTTGAGGGACACATCGGCTTTGAATTTTTCGGCGTGTTTTTTGAGGAAGGCTTCGAGGTTCTTCGAGCCGATCTCCTCCTCGCCTTCGAGGATGAACTTGACGTTGACCGGCAATTCGCCCGCTTTCATGACCGCTTCGAGAGCGTGGAAGGTCGCCAGCACCTGACCTTTCATATCGGAGGAGCCGCGCGCATACAGGTAGTCGCCGCGCACCTGCGGCTCGAAGGGACCGCTCTCCCACAATTCGAGCGGATCGGGCGGCTGGACGTCGTAATGGCCGTAGATCAGGACGGTCGGCGCGCCGGGCTTCTTGAGGTAGTCGCCATAGACGACGGGATGCCCGTCGTTCTCTGTGGGCATGATTTCGACATGTTCGATGCCGAGTTTTTTGAGATGCTCCGCCATCCATTGGGCGGCGCGCAGGGTTTCAGCCTTGTACTCGGCGTCGGTGGAGATGGAGGGGATTTTCAACGCCTCTTTCAGGTCGTCGAGGAAGCGTTCGCGATTTTGTTTGGCGTAGTCGAGCGCAGCTTGCAGGTTGGTCATGTTGTCCTCTTTTGTTAGGATGTACGCAAAACTTTGCGTAGAGCGCGTTCTCCAACGCGCTGGAAAGGTAATTGGCGTTAGAGAGTGTTTTGAAATTCATATTCCAACCACAGATGAACACAGATAAATTCAGTACTTCACGAAAGCG
>DAOUBY010000255.1:0-3909 GCA_034432325.1 Anaerolineales bacterium | reverse complement strand
AACACAGGTAAAATACTCCCATGACCTCTCCCAAACCCAAATACGAAGGCTGGCTGTACGGGCTGGCTTTTCTTATTGCCATCGGCTTCCGCCTCATCCAACTGGGAGCCAGCCCCCTCACCGACTCCGAAGCCCGCCTTGCACTTCAAGCCCTCCACCTTGCACAGGGAGGGCGTCCCCTCCTCGCCCCCCAGCCTGCCTACATCCTCTTCACCAGCCTGATTTTCTGGATCGCCGAAGCGACAAACTTCACCGCGCGCCTCCTCCCCGCCCTCGCAGGCAGCGCCCTCGTCCTCGCCCCGCGCCTCTTCCGCGACCGGCTCAAACCGCTCCCGGCGCTCATCCTTGCCTTCCTCCTCGCCTTCGACCCCGCCCTCACTGCCCTCTCCCGGCAGGCAAGCGGAACCATCCTCGCCCTGACCTGCCTGTTCTTCGCCTGGGGAATGTGGAGGAACGGACGCGCCACCCCCGCCGGCGTCTTCGCCGCCCTTGCGCTTCTCTCTGGACCTTCGATCTGGTCCGGTTTCCTGATGCTGATTCTCCCCCTCATCCTGATTCAACGCTCAAAGCCTGCAATCACCAATTACCAATCCACCAATCACCAATTTACCAGATACCAATTACCTGCCTTCCTCGCCGCCCTCCTCCTTGCCGGCACCCTCTTCTTCACCGTCCCCAACGGACTGAGCGCCTTCTTCGCCTCGCTCCCTGCCTACCTGCAGGGCTGGGCGGCTCCCTCCGTCTTCACGCCGGGACGTGTGCTCTTCGCCTTCCTCACTTACGAACCGCTGGGAATCTTCCTCGCCGCCTTCGCCCTCATCCGCGGATTCCGCCTCCCCAGTCCGCGAGTCATCCGCTTGAGCCTCTGGCTCAGCATCTCCCTTTTACTCGCCGTCTTCTACCGTCAGCCCGCCGAACTCGTCTGGACGGTCATTCCCCTGCTCATCCTTGCCGCGCAGGAACTCTCCCGTGCCATCCACCTTTACCCCGCAGAACGGGTTGAAATCAGTGTGGTGGCTGGCGCCATGCTGATTTTGCTCATCTACATCTGGTTCAACATCGCCAACATCGGGCTTAACCCCTACGAACATTTCACCCCCACCCCGCTTTTGCTCTTCAACAGAGTGGTGAACTTCCCTTTCGGACCGCGCTATGTGATTTTATTCGGCGCGGCATTGATTCTCATCGTCAGCGCCGTTTTGGTCGCTTTTGGCTGGTCGCCGCGCACGGCGCGCCTCGGAGCGACCTGGTCCTTTTCGCTGTTTCTGGGGGTCTATGCCCTCGCCGCCGCCTGGGGCGCCAGCGGCGCGCGCCTGCCCAACAGCGTGGAACTCTGGTCTGCAGATCAACCGCCCCTTCACGTTGACCTGCTCGTTTCCTCCGTGCGGCAGGCTTCGCTCCTCAGCGCCGGGCACATCACAACCCAGCCCGTCACCGTGCTGGGCATCAACTCGCCCGCCCTCCAATGGGCATTGCGCGGCCGCGAAGTGAAACTCGTCACCGCCCTCGACCCGCTGACCCCTCCGCCGCTCCTCATCACCCCGCTGATGAACGAGCCGGGCTTGCCCGCCGCCTACCGCGGACAGGACTTCACCTGGCGTCAGCCGCCCGCCTGGCAGTCCGTCCAAAACCCCGATTGGCTCCGCTGGCTGGTCTATCGCCAGTTGCCGCGCGAAACCGAGACCATCATCCTCTGGGTGCGCGACGACCTGTTCCCCGATGCGCGTCAGAACGGACAACCATAACATGCCGAACCAACCTCCCTCCATCATCGCCATTGACGGTCCCGCCGCATCGGGCAAATCCACGCTGGGGCTGAAACTCGCCGAAGCGCTTGGCTACCTGTTCTTCGACACCGGCGTAATGTACCGCGCCGTGACGTGGGTGGCGCTGGATCATGACATTGACGTGCACGACGAAGAGAAGGTCACGGCTTTGGCGGAGACAACGCCCATTGATGTGGCGCCAGCCTCAAAGTCGGATGGACGCGTTTGCGATGTCCTGGTGGCGGGCAAAGACATCACCTGGGAGACGCGCCTGCCGGTCGTGGACGCCAACGTCTCCGTCGTTTCCGCTTATCCCGGCGTGCGCGCGGCGCTGAGCCAACAGCAGCGACGCATCGGTCAGCGCGGGCGGGTGGTGATGGTGGGACGCGACATCGGCACCGTCGTCCTGCCCGAAGCGGAGTTGAAGATTTACCTCGACGCCTCCCCCGAAGAACGCGCCCGAAGACGTTACGCCGAAATGACCGCCCGCGGCGCAAACGTAAAGTACGAAGACATCCTGGCGAAGGTCATCGAGCGCGACCGCATCGACTCCACCCGCGACGTGGCTCCGCTCAAAGCGGCGCCCGATGCAGTGGTGATTGACTCGGATAAAATGACCATAGACGAAGTGTTCGCAAAGGTGCTGGCGTTGTGCAAATGAGCGCAGGCTATCGCGTTCCGTTGAAATTCCGCTTGAGCCGCCCGTTCCTGCGGGCGGTCTTTCGGGGGGTTTTTCATCTTCTGGCGCAGGTCAAAATTACAGGCAAAGAAAACGTCCCGCTGGGCAAACCGTATGTGGCGGCGATGAATCATGTTTCGATTTACGATCCGCCGTTTGCCGCAGCCTTTTGGCCCCAACCGCTGGAAATCATTGGCGCGGCAGATGTATTTGCCAAGCCCGGTCAGGGACAGTTACTGCGGGCATACGGCGTCATCCCCGTCCATCGCGGCGAATATGACCGCGCCCTGTTCCAGCGCATCATCGCCGCGCTCGAAGCCGGTTACCCGCTGTTGATGGCGCCCGAAGGCGGGCGTTCCCACGTCCCCGCCATGCGGCGCGCCCTGCCGGGCATTGCCTACATCGTCGAACAGACCAAAACGCCCGTGGTGCCGGCGGCAATTGCCGGCACCACCGAGGACTTCTGGCAGCGCGCCCGGCGCGGAGAACGCCCCCTGCTCGAATTGCGCATCGGCAAACCCATTCTGCTTCCCGAAAATACCGCCAAAGGCAAAGAAAAACATGCGGTGCGTCAGGCAAATGCCGATCTGGTCATGCGCCATCTCGCCGGGCTGCTGCCGGAGGAATATCGCGGTTACTATGCAGACACAGCCATCTTCCCCTCCTAAACCCGTCACCGACTGGTGGCGTCCCGATCTGGTCTTCCTGCCGCCGCTCACCCTGCCGCGCAGGCTGTTCCGTCGTTTCGCGCGCGGGCTGGCAAAACTGCTCACCTTCCTCTTCCTCAAGCCCGTCATTCGCGGCATGGAAAACTTCCCTGCGCACGGACCCGCGCTGGTGGTCATCAACCACCTCGGCGATGCAGACGCCGTCCTGCTCGCCGCCGCCGTTCCGGCGCTGTTGGACGGGATGGGCAAAATCGAACTGAGCGCACACTGGCTGGTGGGACCGCTCTTCCGCGCCTACGGCGTCATTTGGGTGCACCGCGGCAAACCAGACCGTAAGGCTGTGCGCGCCGCCCTCGAGGCGTTATCGCAGGGACGGTTTCTCGCCCTCGCCCCGGAAGGCAGGCAATCGGTCATCGGCGGGCTGGAAGAGGGGACGGAAGGCGCGGCGTTCCTGGCGCTCAAATCGGGCGCGCCGATTGTCCCTGTGGGGATGACCGGCACCGAAAACGACAACGTCTACGGTCACATGCGCCGCCTGCAACGCGCCCCCGTCACGCTGACGGTGGGACAACCGTTTTACCTGAAAGAAGATGGCGATCACCGCCAGGCGCTGCAGGAAGGCACGCAGCGCATCATGCACTCGCTGGCAGAACTGCTCCCCGAAGCCTATCGCGGAAAGTACAAGCATAGAACTTACGCGTAATCGGCGTTCTCTAAGAGAGTGTTTTGAAATTCATGTTCTAACCACAGATAAACACAGATGAACACAGATAAATTCAGTACTTCACGAAAGCGC
>DAOUBY010000254.1:0-6325 GCA_034432325.1 Anaerolineales bacterium | reverse complement strand
TTCGGCGGTAGAGACCGCCAAATACGCGCTTTCGTGAAGTACTGAAATTGGATTTACAAGGTGATTTCATCCCGTTTTTCTTCAGAATCAGTGTTTATCTACGGTAAATCCCGATTTATAAAACACTCTCTAAGAGTGCCTTTTGCTACGCTCTTTTCTCATCGTTTCTTTGCAATTCCTCCACCTTTTGGCGCAGTTCATCCATGGATTTGTTTGCGGAGCCTTCGCGCGGTTTTTCGAGGGATTTGCGCAGGGCGGTCATCCAGTCTGCTTTGCCGCCGCGCGCGAACCCGCGCACGATGCCGTACATGACGAAATTTGCGCCGACGACGAGCAGGAGGAAGATCAAGGCTCCCAGTAAGACGCGGTCGTTTTCCATGAGGTTCTCCAAAAGAGGGCATTTCGCCAACGGGCGCGTGAGAGAACGCGTCCTGCGTGTGTTACAGATTATTTTATAGGACTTACGCAAAACTTTGCGTAGAGCGCGTTCTCCAACGCGCTGGACAGGTAATTGGCGTTAGAGAACGCCGATTATGCGTAAGTCCTACTTTATTAAAGTTCATCATCTCGCGCTGCTGCGTAAGGTGATGAGATGTTAATCGCCCAGCAGGATGGGCAGGTGAGTCCAATCCACAAACACGCCGCTGGCGTCGGGCGTGGGCTCCTCGGTGCCGTAGAGAATGCTTGCCATGCCAACGTTCAGAGCGGCGCGGGTGGTGCGCGGCAGGTCGTCTATCACCACGCATTTGCGCGGGTCGGGTTCGTCGGCGAGGTCCTGCGCGATGGCAAAGGATTCGGGCATCGGCTTGCAGTAGGGGGCGACGGCGTTCACGTCTATGATGGTCTCGAAGAGGTCGTCCAGATGCAGGACGGCGAGAACGCGCCGGGCGTGGTGAACGTCGGCGTTGGTAAAGATCAGGTTGCGGGTGGGGAGCGAAGCGATGATTTCGCGTTGAAGCGGATTGGGAGTCAGGTACTTTTCCAGCGGCAGGTCATGCACATAAGCCAGGTAATCCTGAGTGTCCACGTTGTGATGCGCCTGCAAGCCGCGCAGGGTGGTGCCGTAGGTTTTGTAATATTGCTCGCGCAGGGCAGGCACCTGCTCGGCGGGCAGCCCCATGCGCTCGGTCATGTAGCGGTTCATGCGCTCTTTGATGGCGCGCCACAGCCCGCTGGAGGCTGGATAGAGCGTATCGTCGAGGTCAAAGAAGATGGTTGTAAATCGCATGGGGAGATTATAATCGTCTCATGCCCATCCGTTTGCTTTCCCCGGAGGTCGCCTCGCAGATTGCCGCCGGCGAGGTCATCGAGCGCCCCGCTTCAGTGGTGAAGGAACTGCTGGAGAATTCGCTGGACGCCGGCGCGCGGACGGTTTCGATTGCCATTGAAGAGGCGGGAAAGAAACTGATCGAAGTGGCAGACGACGGCTCGGGCATCCCCTCGAACGAACTGGAACTCGCCGTTTCGCGTCATGCGACCTCGAAACTGGTGCGCTCCGACGATCTTTTTTCCATCTCCACGCTGGGATTCCGCGGGGAGGCGCTGGCTTCCATCGGCTCGGTTTCGCGGATGACCATCACCTCGCGGGTGGAAGGCGAGCGGGAGGGGGCGCAGATTCGCGTGGAGGGAGGGCTGGCAGGCAAGCCGGTCAAAGTCGGCGCTACGGTGGGGACAATCGTGCGGGTGGAAGACCTGTTCTACAATGTGCCGGCGCGCCTGAAGTTTTTGAAGACCGATGTGACCGAACGGCGGGCAATCGACTCGCTGGTGGCGCGCTATGCGCTGGCGTATCCTGAGAAACGCTTCAAACTTTCCGAGGGGAGGAATGTCATCCTGCAAACGGCGGGCGACGGCGACCGGCGCGCCATCCTCGCCGCGCTCTATGGCGTGGATGTGGCAAAGCAGATGCTCGAAGTGACGGCGGAGGAGGACGGTTACCGCCTGACGGGGTTCATCAGCCCCGCTTCGCTCACGCGTTCGAACCGCAAGGAGATTACGTTCTTCATCAACGGGCGCTGGGTGCAGGAGGCTGCGCTCAACACGGCGCTGTTGCAGGCATATCACACCCTGCTCATGGTGGGGCGTTACCCGCTGACGGCGCTCTTCCTCGAAATGAATCCGCGCGATGTGGATGTGAACGTGCATCCCGCCAAGGCGGAGGTGCGCTTCAGGGATCAGGACCGCGTCTTCAGTTTTGTGCAGCGGTCGGTGCGCAAGGCTCTGCTGGCGTATTCGCCGGTGCCGAATGTGGCGCCCAGCCTGTGGGGGTCGGTGCGGACGGCGGCGGAACAATCCTCGGTCGGGTTGGATTGGGCGATTGGGCATGATGAAGAGTTATTGGTAAATGGTAATTTTGACGCTTCAACCGATCAATTACCAGTTACCAATTACCAACCTTCACCCCAACTTCCCCAAACAGAGCGCATCCCTCTGATGCGGCTCATCGGTCAGGTGGGGGGGACGTATCTGGTGGCGGAGGGACCGGACGGTTTGTATCTCATTGACCAGCATGCCGCGCATGAGCGGGTGTTGTTCGAGAAGTTGATGGCGCAGCATGCGATGAAGAACATCCCGTCGCAGGCGCTGTTGAACCCCGAAGTGGTGACTCTTCCGCCGGGGGCGGCGCAATTGCTCCTTTCCCAATTGCCAATTCTTGCACATTTTGGTTTCGACGTGGAGGAATTTGGTCCGAATACGTTTCGGGTGAGGGCAATACCGGTGTTGTTTGCGGGCAGCGATGCGGCGTCGGCGCTGCGGGCGGTGGTGGAGGATTTCGAGGAGGACGAGACTCCGCTGCAGAACGAGGTGGAAGCGCGGCTCGCGGCGCGCGTCTGCAAGCGGCTGGCGGTCAAGGGCGGGCAGGCGCTCTCCAGCGAGGAACAGCGCGCTCTGCTCAACGATTTGGAAGCCTGCGACTCGCCGCGTACTTGTCCGCATGGGCGTCCGACGATGATTCATCTCTCGGTGGATATGTTGGAACGTCAGTTTGGGAGGCGCGGTGCACGCTGAACCTTCATTGTCGGTGAAGTATCGAAAACTTCTGGCTGATTTTCAGAAGTTGGAACTCGAGTACGAGAAGACGAAGCGCAGCCTGGAGATTCGGGAGATCGAGGTGCGGGCGATTCTGGCGCAGGCGCATGAACTTGCCAATACCGATGTGCTGACGTTTCTGCCGAACCGCCGCAAGATCATCTCCACTCTGCAGGAGGAAGTCATCCGTTCGAGTCGTTACGGCACGCCGCTGGCGGTTTCCATTTTGGATATTGACCATTTCAAGAAGGTGAACGATACCTACGGTCATACCGCCGGGGATCAGGTGCTGCGGAGCGTCGCCGCGCGTCTGCGTACCCAGATCCGCCATCCCGATACCATCGGGCGGTACGGCGGGGAGGAGTTTTTAATCGTCCTGCCGAACAGCGAGGTGCAAGCCGCGGCGGAACAAGCCTCGCGGCTTTGCCAGCAGGTTCGCACGCTCCGCATTGATGTGAATGAACATGTCGTTTCGGTGACCATCAGCATTGGGCTTGCCCAATTCAAAATCGGGCAGGAAACGTGGGAGGAATTGCTTCACCGCGCAGACGAAGCGATGTATCAGGCAAAGAACGCCGGACGAGACCGCTGGGCGTTGGCGGAATAAGGCAAAAAAAGACTTCCGAAGTCACTGTGACTTCGGAAGTCTGCTCGTTTATTCTTTCACTTCACCGTCAATCACGTCGCCGTCGGCGGGCGGAGGGGTGGACGGACCGCCTTCCGGCTGGGGCTGTCCCTGTGCGTAGAGCTGCTGGCTCAGCGCATGGAACGCCTGCTCCACCTGTTCACTGGCGCTGCGGATGCGGTTGATGTCCTCGCCTTGCACAGCCGCCTTCAAATCGTTGATCTTGGTTTCGATGGCGCCGCGTTCCGCCGAGGGGACTTTGTCGCCCAGTTCGCGCAGGGCTTTTTCCGTCTGATAAATCAGGCTGTCGGCGGTGTTGCGGGCGTCAATCAATTCGCGGCGTTTGCGATCTTCGGCTTCATGCTGGCGGGCTTCATTGACCATGCGCTCGATGTCGCTCTTGTTCAGGTTGGTCGAGGCGGTGATGGTCACCTTTTGCTCCTTGCCGGTGGCTTTATCCTTGGCGGTGACGTGCAGGATGCCGTTGGCGTCAATGTCGAACGTCACCTCGATTTGCGGGACGCCGCGCGGCGCCGGCGGGATGCCATCCAGGCGGAAGCGCCCAAGCGACATGTTATCTGCCGCCATCGGGCGTTCGCCCTGCAGGACGTGGATGTCCACGGCGGTCTGGTTATCGGTGGCGGTGGAGTAGATTTCGGTCTTGCGGACCGGGATGGTGGTGTTGCGTTCGATCATCTTGGTCATCACGCCGCCGAGGGTTTCGACGCCCAGCGAGAGCGGGGTGACATCGAGCAGGAGGATGTCTTTGACCTCGCCGCCCAGCACGCCGCCCTGAATCGCCGCGCCGATTGCCACGACCTCATCGGGATTCACGCCCTTGTTCGGCTCTTTGCCGCCGGTCAGTTTGCGGACGAGGTCCTGCACCATGGGCATGCGCGTCGAACCGCCCACCAGCACCACTTCATCGAGTTGATCCGCCGTCAAGCCTGCGTCTTTCAGTGCGTTTTCGAAGGGTTTGCGGCAGCGCTCCAGCAGGTCTTCGGTCATCTGCTCGAATTTGGCGCGGGTCAGTTTCAATTGCAGGTGTTTCGGTCCGCTGGCGTCGGCAGTGATGTAGGGCAGGTTGATTTCGGTCTCCATCACCGACGAGAGTTCGATCTTGGCTTTTTCCGCCGCCTCACGCAGACGCTGTAACGCCTGGCGGTCCTGGCGCAGGTCAATGCCCTGCTCCTTCTTGAACTCGTCTGCTGCCCAGTTGACGATGCGTTGATCCCAGTCGTCGCCGCCGAGGTGAGTGTCGCCGTTCGTGGCTTTGACTTCAATCACACCGTCGCCGACTTCGAGAATCGAAACGTCGAACGTACCGCCGCCCAGGTCGAAGACCAGAATCGTCTCATCCTTCTTTTTATCGAGACCGTAGGCAAGCGCGGAAGCCGTCGGCTCGTTGATGATGCGCATCACTTCGAGACCGGCAATCTTGCCCGCGTCCTTCGTCGCCTGACGCTGGCTGTCGTTGAAATACGCCGGCACGGTGATGACCGCCTGCGTGACGGGCTGACCGAGATACGCTTCGGCGTCTGCCTTCAACTTTGCCAGCACCATCGCGCTGATCTCCTGCGGGGAGTATTCGCGGTTCGTCACCGGAATACGCACGCGCACATCGTCGGCGGGTCCCTTCACCACTTGGTACGGCACCATCTTGCGTTCCTGTTCGGTTTCTTCGTAGCGGCGGCCAATAAAGCGTTTGATGGAATAAATGGTGTTTTCCGAGTTGATGACTGCCTGCCGCTTCGCCGTCTGACCGACAAGCCGTTCGCCGTTTTTATTAAACGCCACCACCGAGGGGCAGAGTCTGCCGCCTTCTGCTGTGGGGATGACGGTCGGCTGTCCGCCTTCCATGACAGCCACAACAGAGTTGGTGGTGCCCAGGTCAATGCCAATGATTTTTCCCATAGTTTCTTCTCCTTGCTTGATATTCAACGTCCACATCTTACTCAGCCAGTGCAAGAAAACTATTAACGGTGTGTAGAATTTGAGTTGAACTTATCCTGCTTACCCCCCATCCCTCTCCCACAGGGAGAGGGAAACTACGGCTCGCGGATGGTCACCCGGTTGAATGCGGCGATGACGGGTGCGTTTTCGAAAGAGGAGGCTGTCAGCCCTGCCTTGCCGGGCGGCAGGCTGTAACGTTCCACATTGACGCTGCGAATGACGCTGCCGTTGAGATAAAGATACAAGGTGGCGCCGCTGCAGGTCAGGGCGATGTGTTGAACATCGCCGCTTTGTTTGATGCCCGGGGCTGTGCCGTCGAGAATGGGGAGGTAGTCGGCGATGCCGGTGTCCAGCCATTTGCCGTAGAGGACGTTGTATGTGCCGTCGGTGAGGACGTTGTATTCCAGCCAGCCGTCCGTTTCGCTGTAGCGGCAGATCAGCCCGGCGGAGGCGGGTGTGAGGGCGCTGTTGACGTATTCGGCTTCGATGTACACATCGGCGTATTCCTCCGCGTTGTAGAGGGCGTAGAGCCAGGCGTAGGGGACGTCCATTTGCAGGCGCAGGGCGCCGCCCTCCACGCTCACGTTTGGGGAGGTCTCACTGCCGGCTTGAAGGATGTCCCAGCCTGCGAGCGGGGAGTCGAATTCCTGGGTGAAGAAGCGCGGGAAGGGAGTGGGGGAAGGCGCGGGGGTGGGCGTCGGTTCGGGGGTGGAGGTG
>DAOUBY010000253.1:0-9064 GCA_034432325.1 Anaerolineales bacterium | reverse complement strand
TACAAGGTAATTTCATCCCGTTTTTCTTCAGAATCAGTGTTCATCCGTGTTCATCTACGGTAAACCCCGATTTATAAAACACTCTCTAACGTTGATGATTCAGTCTGCGCGTTGGAGAACGCACTCTATGCAAGGTTTTGCGTAAGTCCTGTTGGTTTCGAAAATCCCGCTCGATAGCGGGATTTTTCAACGGCTCTCATCTACCCCTGTACAAACTAGAACATGCGTGCTATGATGCGCCTTTCCTCACACGAAAGGACTTGAATGTTCTCCCGCATCCAACACATTTATCATGAGTTTCCGCGCCTGTTTTGGGTGGTGGTCGGCGTCAGTTTTATTGACCGCATCGGCGGCACCCTGCTCTTCCCGTTCTTTGCGCTCTACATCACACAGAAGTTCAACGTCGGCATGACGCAGGCGGGCATCCTGCTGGGGATGTCCTCGCTGTTCGGGCTGATCGGCTCGACCGTCGGCGGCGCGTTGACCGACAAATTCGGGCGCAAGCAGCTCATCCTCTTCGGGCTGGTCTTCAGCGCCATCAGCACGCTGACCTTCGGGCTGGTGGACAATCTCAATGTGCTGTACCCGGTCATGATTGTTGTCGGTCTGCTTTCGAGTGTGGCGCACCCCGCCCACGACGCCATGATTGCAGACATCCTGCCCGAGCATCAACGCCAGGAGGGCTTCGGCATCCTGCGTGTGGTGGGCAACCTTTCCTGGATGATCGGACCCACCATCGGCGGCATCGTGGCAAACATCAACTTCTTCTACCTCTTCGTGATAGACGCCGTCATCAGTTGCGTGGTCGCCGCCATCATCTTCCGCACCATCCCCGAGACGAAGCCCGAACCGCACGCCCACGCCGTCAGCGAATCGCTCTGGCAAACCATAATCGGCTACCGCGTCGTCCTGAAGGACATCGCCTTCATGGCATTCATGGTGGCAGGCATGCTCATGATGGTTGTTTACCAACAGATGTACAGCACGCTCTCGGTGTACCTGCGCGACAACCACGGCACAACGCCCAGCGGTTACGGCTTTTTGATGACCACCAGCGCCATCACAGTGGTGCTCTTTCAGATTTGGGTTTCGCGCCTCATCAAGCGCCGCCCGCCCTTCCTGATGATGGCTTTCGGCACGCTCTTCTATATGATTGGCTTCACGCTGTTCGGTGTCGTCACCGCCTACATCCTTTTCGTACTCAACATCGTCATCATCACCATCGGCGAAATGATCATCGTGCCAACCAGCCAGTCAATTGCCGCAAACTTCGCCCCCGAAGCCATGCGCGGGCGATACATGGCAATCTTCGGACTTTCCTGGGCGATTCCCTCCACCATCGGACCGGGCGCGGCAGGCTACATCCTCGACAACTTCAACCCCAACCTGCTCTGGTTCATCGGCGGGCTGTTGTGCGGACTCTCTGCCCTCGCCTACTACGCCCTTCATCTGCGCCTCAAGACGCGACCTGAATTTGCCCCCGCCACAGAAGCCGTACTCCCCGCCTGAGCCTGATTCCATTAATCGTCCCCGATGAGCATCTTCTCTCATCGGGGATTTTTTCTCTGTACCGCCCATGATGGATTTTAAGAACTCACCTTACGCGGTGGCGCGAGACATCGTCCCCTCAGGGGGCATCTCGCATCTCCAAGCGACATAAATGTCGCGCTACAGGAAAACTGCGTAACATCAGTTACGAAAATCATCTCGTAATACGCGTAGGGCGCGTTCTCTTACGCGCCCGGTGGCGTTAGCCTGTCCGGGCGCACAGTCCAGGGAGAACGCCAACGATGCGCGGTTACGGCATTAAGTCTTCCGAAACCTACATAAAAACCCATTGACATATTCCTCAACGGGAGTACAATCCGCCCAACCCAAAACGAAACCGACCCGCCATACCAACCCCGTGCAGAACGCTGACTCTCCGAGTCGGCGTTTTATAATACCAACCCCCAGAGGAGAGTGAGTATGAGTAAGGCATTCCGGTATTTCTTTTCTGCCATCCTGATTGCGACCCTGCTGCTTGGGTCTATGGCGATGGCGCCAGCCGCGCGTTCAGATGCCGCCGTGCATTTGAAGAGCGGCTCTTTTATTCCTGCGCAAGGCAATCCCGCCGCGGGCAGCCAGAGGTATTACATCGTTCAGTTTGCGGGTCCCATCCAGCAGGCATGGAAGGATGCAGTCGCCGCCGAAGGAGCGGAGTTCCTGGCTTACCTGCCGGACTTCGCCTTCAAAGTGCGGATGGACCCCGCCATCGCCAGCCGCGTGGCGAAGTTGAACTTCGTCAGCGGGGTGACGGCTTATCGTCCGGAATTCAAGTTCGGGTCCAGTCTGACGCGTGACAGTCAGGTTCGGCTGTATCGCGTCCGCCTCGAGCGCGGCGCCGATCTCACCCTCGTCCGCGATCTCATCGCTCAAACCGGCGCACAGACGCTTGGGGCGGCAACCCCCGTTGAAAGCGACTTTCAAAGCGACGTTTTGGTCGTCGCCGCGAACGGCGCATTGCTGAACGCTCTCGCCCAGGTGGATGACGTCGCCTCCATCAGCGACTTCAAGATGTACGAGACGTTCGCCGCCCCAGCCGCTCCCAAATCCAACGATTACGCAGTGACCAACATCATCGGCGCGGCGGCGGCGCATGCGCGCGGCTACAACGGCTCCTCTCAGATTGTGGCAGTGGCAGACACCGGTCTCGGCGGCGGCACCCCCACCACCGCCCACCGCGACATCAACGGACGCGTCGCCGCCATCTACAACTGGCCCGGCGTCAGCGACAGTTGCTGGTCCATCACCAACGACGGCGCTGTGGACGTGGACTCCGGTCACGGCACGCACACTGCCGGCTCGGTCTTGAGCGCGGGCGCGCCTAACGGCATCGGCAAAGGTTCCGCACCCGCCGCGCAACTGGTCTTCCAGGCGGTTGAAAACTGGGCAACCATGAAGGGCATCTGCGCGCTCTATTACCCCAACGGCTACTACCTGACCGGTCTGCCCAGTGACTTGAACACCCTCTACCAGCAGGCATACAACGCCGGTGCGCGCGTCCACAGCAACTCGTGGGGCTCCGCCGCCGCGGGCGATTACACGGTTGAATCCGTCCAGTCCGACACCTTCATGTGGAACAACCGCGATATGCTCATCACCTTCTCAGCGGGCAACGAAGGCATAGACGCCAACAGCGACGGCGTGATTGACAACGACTCGATAGGCTCTCCCGCCACCGCCAAGAACGTCCTGACCGTGGGCGCAAGCGAAAACCAGCGCAGCGACGGCTACCCCTGCGACACCAGTCTCTCTTACACCACCTGCGCCTCGCAGGGCGGCGTGAACAACATCTTCACCTGGGGTGCGGCGTGGCCCTCCGATTATCCCGCCAACCCCATCAAAGACGACGTCTCCGCCAACAATGCCGGACAGATGGCGGCGTTCTCCAGCCGCGGACCCACCGACGACAACCGCATCAAACCCGACGTTGTCGCCCCCGGCTCGTGGATTCTTTCCACCTACTCCGACATGTACCAGCAGGGCTACGACCCCTCGCCCAACCCCAAGAACAACGCCTGGCAATACGACGGCTACGGCTTCCCCTACGACCAGTACTACAAATACCTGAGCGGCACGTCCATGTCCAACCCGCTGGCGGCGGGCGGCGCGGCAGTCGTCCGCGATTACTACAGCAAGGCATACAGCCTCAACCCCTCCGCCGCGCTCGTCAAAGCCACCATCATCAACTCCGCCGTGGACATGCTCGACGAGAACAACGACGGCGTCAACGACAACGACTTCCCCATCCCCAACGTCCACGAAGGCTGGGGGCGCATCAACCTCGACGCCGCGACCGACGGCACGATTCAATTTGTGGATGAAGGAACAGGCTTGAGCACGGGCGGAAGCGCCACCTTCAACATCACCGCCACGGGCGGGCCGCTCAAAGTCACCCTCGTGTGGACCGACTATCCCTCCACCGACACCGCCGCCATCAACCTTGTCAACGACCTCGACCTCACCGTCAGCGGACCCAGCGGCACCTTCCGCGGCAACGTCTTCTCCGGCGGCTGGAGCGCGGCAGGCGGCACGGCAGACCGCCGCAACAACGTCGAGAACGTTTACATCCAGAACCCCGCCGCAGGAACCTACACCGTGACCGTCAGCGGCTACAACATCCCCAACGGACCGCAAAAATTTGCGCTGGTTGTGGACGGCGGCTCGCTCGGCTCCGGACCTACGCCGACGCCTGCTCCGACCAACACACCCACCAACACCCCCGCGCCGACGAATACCCCTGCCCCCACCAACACCCCGGCGCCCACCACCAGCACCGGCTACCTCTCGCCTTCCGCCAATGCGCCGGTCACATCCGGTTCGGGTGACAACAACGGCTACCAGACCAGCCCCGCCAGCGCCTACGCCAACGACAGCGTCTTCGCCAGCGACGTGAACAGCGGCACCGGCACCAGCACCAGTTACACCAGCACCCAAAAAGACCGCCACATCTTCTACAACTACGGCTTCAACATCCCCTCCGGCGCCACCATCACCGGCATCCAGGTCCGCGTGGACGCCCGCGCCGACCGCGCCTCCGGCACCCGCCAGATCTACGTCCAATTCTCATGGGACGGCGGCGTCAGTTGGACGAGCGCGCTCAGCACCGGCAACCTGACCACCAGCGAAGCCACCTACACCCTCGGCGGCGTCACCAACACCTGGGGACGCACCTGGAGCGCCAGCGACTTCAGCAACGCCAACTTCCGCGTGCGCGTCATTGACGTCTCCAGCAACAACGCCCGCGACTTCTACCTCGACTGGATCGCCGTCAACGTCACATATCAGCCATAGTCGCTCAGCGGCACAACAAAAAAAGATGGATGCGGAGGAAACTCCCATCCATCTTTTTTTCGGCTGATGCCCGCTTCGGACTTACTCGAACCTGCTCCCGTCCGAATGGCATTCATCCTATCCTCAGCATTTGATCTCTTGCACAAGTCAACCGGCGTTAGAGAACGCCTCCTGCGCCAGAGCGTATCGTGCGCTCTCTGGCGCACTTTCGCAAGAGGCCTATTTTCTCCCCACTGCTCGCCGAACACTGATTACTGGCAACTGATTTTTATTACCTGTCCAGCGCATTGGAGAACGCGCTCTACGCAAAGTTTTGCGTAAGTCCTATTAATGATGATGCTCGCCCGAATGAACGTGACCGTGCGCCAGTTCCTCCTCCGTCGGCTCACGCAAACCCACCACCTTCACCTTGAAGTGCAGTTCATCGCCCGCCAGCGGATGATTGAAATTCAAGCGCACCAGATCGCCCTCAATGGACTCGATGCGCGCATAACGTCCCTGCCCGCTGTCATCGCGGACGGTCAACTCCAGCCCTTCCTCCACCGGCATATCCTTGGGAAACTGCCCGCGCGGCACATCCAGGTAGGCTTCGTCGTCGTACTCGCCGTAACCCTCCGCCGGGGCAACCACCACGTCGCGGCTGTCGCCCACCTTCATCCCCATCATTCCATTCTCCAGCCCGGGGATGATGTTCCCGTAGCCCGCCAAAAACTCCAGCGGACCATGTCCCGCCGAAGAATCCAGCAGTTCACCGTCCACATGGAGCGTATACTCCATTGAAACTACAACGCCGTTTTGAACCGAATCTTTGCTCATTGGTATTCCTTTCTTGTTTGTTTGTCCATTGTACCAGCAAGAAGCAGACAAGTACACATTCAGTACTTCACTG
Source organism: Anaerolineales bacterium (assembly GCA_034432325.1). GTDB lineage: Bacteria > Chloroflexota > Anaerolineae > Anaerolineales > Villigracilaceae > Defluviilinea. Next base: position 3,339 of record DAOUBY010000253.1, on the reverse strand, counting down.
GAGTTTAGAGTTCGTCGAAGTCAAAACCTTTTGGACACGGATTACACAGAATTCACGGAATCGCACGGATTTTTCTTAAGAACTCACCTTACGCGGCAGCGCGAGACATCGTCCCCGCAAGGGTTTCTCTTGCCTTTTCAGGCGACATGCTGCGGATTAACAATTAACCCGAGCAATCCCAATTCAACCACTGAGACACAGAGTCACGGAGTTTTTAAGGACGTTTCTCTGTGTTTCCGTGACTCCGTGGTTTGATTTTGGCTTTCATACGCCGGTTGTATTGCTCGACTACTTTTGAAAAGTACAACATGTCGCGCTGCGGAGAAACTGCGTAATGTCAGTTAATAAGAACTCCGTGTAAATCCGTTGAATTAGTGACATCGTGACCGCAGAAAAAGGACACAACTTACATTACAGCGCAAAGTCCGACGCTAGAGAGCGTCTCTTACGCTTTTCGGCATACAACCCTTTCTCCTTCATGATTCACAAGTCATCCTTTACAATGTCCCAATGCAATACGACCTCTGCCTCCCCTGGTACTGGGAATATGACCTCGACTTCGTCCGTTTCGTCGAACATGCCTGCCATGAAAACGGCTTGACCTTCTGGCAAATCACACCCGAAACCCTGCTCGAGTCGGTTACAGCGCTCTACAAAGGCGAGCAAACCTTCAACACCCTGCTCGACCGTTCCCAGGGCGACGACCGCTTCCTGCCCATCAACAACTGGGCAAAGGAATACAACAAACGGCGCATCAACCCTCCCGAACTCTCCAAATGGTCCGAAGACAAAGCCACCATGCACCTCGAACTCATCAGCGCCGGCATCCACACTCCCTACACCATCATCCTGCCCCCCTTTCTCGAACAACCCGTCATCCCTCCCCTGGATTTGACCCCCCTCGGGCATCAATTCGTCATCAAACCTTCCAATGGGGGCGGCAGCGCCGGCGTCATCCTCGGTGCGTTCTCCCTCGAACAGGTACTGCGCGCCCGCATGGAATTCCCCGAACAGAAATATCTGCTCCAGGCAACCGTCACGCCGCGCACCATTCAGGGACGTCCCGCCTGGTTTCGCGTGTTCTACGCCGCCGGCGAAACCTACCCCTGTTGGTGGCATCCGCTGACGCACGTCTTTTCGATGGTCGCCCCCTCGGAAGAACACCGCTACGACCTCGCCCCTCTGCACGACATCACCCGCCGCATCGCCTCCCTCTGCCGCCTCGACTGGTTCACCACCGAAATCGCGCTCACTCACGAAAACTTCGTCGCCGTGGACTACGTCAACGACCAGATTGACACCCGTATCCAATCCAAAGCCGTGGACGGGGTTCCCGATGAGGTGATGAGGAAGGTGGCGTATCAGTTGGTGAGGCTGGCAAAGGAGAGTCAGTGATTGGGTGGTCAGTTATCAGTGATCAGTTTTCCACTCCTCCCCGCTTTTCACCCTTGCAACAACAGGAGCATCCCATGACCAAACCCCGCGCCCGCGACCTCGGCATTCCCTTCGAAGGGACGCCCGGCCACTACAACGCCATCACCGACGTGAACGGCGTCACCGTCGGCTACTCCACCATCATCGAAGGCGACTCGGCTCGCACCGGCGTGACCATCATCCACCCGCGCGGCAAACATAATCACGACCCCGTATTCGCAGGCTGGTTTCCGTTCAACGGCAACGGCGAAATGACCGGCTCCGCCTGGGTCGAAGAGGGCGGCTTCCTCGAGGGTCCCATCGGGATTACGAATACGCACAGCGTCGGCGTGGTGCGTGATGCAATCATCCAATGGCAGGTGGAGCAGGATAAGATCTTTCAAGGCTGGTCGTGTCCGCTTGTGACGGAAACCGCCGACGGCTGGCTGAACGACATCAATGGATTCTTCGTCAAGCCTGAGCATGTGAGAGAGGCATTGGAGAACGCTGAATCAGGCTCAATCGAGGAAGGAAACATCGGCGGCGGAACGGGGATGCTGTGTTACGAGTTCAAAGGCGGCAGCGGAACGTCCTCCCGCAAACTTCCCGATAAACTCGGCGGCTGGACGGTCGGCGCATTCGCACAGACCAACTTCGGCAGGCGTTATCAACTCACGATTGCGGGCGTGCCGGTTGGACAGCACTTGAAAGAGAACGCCGTTTGGACGAACGGAGAAAATCCGTTCAGGCAGGACGATGGTTCGCTGATCGTCATCCTCGCCACCGACGCGCCGCTTTTGCCGCACCAGCTCAAACGTCTGGCGCGGCGCGCAACGCTCGGCATGGCGCGGACCGGGTCGCTGGGCGGCAACGGGTCAGGCGACATCTTCCTTGCCTTTTCCACCGCCAATCCCAACGCCGCGCATGGAGATGACAAGGGGCTGGCTTCGCTGCAAGCCTTGAGCAACAACTTCATTGACCCGCTGCTTGCCGCATCTGCCTTCGCCACCGAGGAAGCCATCATTAACTCGATGATCGCCGCGGAGGATATGACGGGGCGCAATGGGCTGAGGGTCAGGGCGCTGCCTCATGAGGAATTGAGACAGGTCATGAGGATGTACAACCGCTTAAAGTAACTTACGCGTAATCGGCATTCTCTAAGAGAGTGTTTTGAGATTCATGTTCCAACCACAGATGAACACAGATAAATTGGATTTACAGGGGAATTTCATCCCGTTTTTCTTCAGAATCAGTGTTCATCCGTGCTCATCTACGGTAAACCCCGCTTTATAAAACACTCTCTTAGAGAACGCGCTCTATGCAAGGGTTTGCGTAAGTCCTGAAAGAATGAATCAGGCGCAATGAACTCCGAAATCCTCCTCATCGGTCCCATTGGTTCCGGCAAGACCACCATTGCCGAATTGCTTTACATGCGCACCATGCTGCCTCACCGCTCCATGGATCTGCTGCGCTGGAAGTATTTCGATGAGATTGGCTACGACAGGGAAATTGCCAGGCAACAGTTCACCGCCGAGGGCTTTTGGGGGTTGTACCGCTACTGGAAACCGTTCGAAGCGTATGCAGTACAGCGGATGCTGGGAGAGTTCAACGAGTGTATCTTCGATTTTGGCGGAAGCCAGACGGTCTATGAAGACGACGGACTTTTCGAGCAGGTGCGGCGGGTCTTCGAACCGTACCCGCACGTCATCCTGCTCATGCCCTCGCCCGATGTCGAAGAATCCATCCGCATTCTGCACGCCCGCAACAAGTACGCCTCTGAAGACCAGTGGGCGGTCAACGAGCATTTTGTCCGCCACCATTCCAACTACGACCTCGCCAAGCACATCGCCTATACCAAGGGCAAATCGCCCGAACAAACCGCCGATGAAATTTTGCAGTGGGTGCGAGCCAATGGCTGGGCGTATG
>DAOUBY010000252.1:0-3755 GCA_034432325.1 Anaerolineales bacterium | reverse complement strand
CTGATTCTGAAGAAAAACGGGATGAAGTTACCTTGTAAATCCAATTTATCTGTGTTCATCTGTGGTTGGAACATGAATTTCAAAACACTCTCTAATCTGCACCGAATGACGCGAATGCGGTGAATTTTCTTCGGGGAATTCGTGAAACTTCGGTGCAAAAGAAAACTGAGCCTTACGAGATAAGGTCTCCACAATTCGGGCGAAGACGCCCTGACAACGAGAGGTACACAGAATGTCTGATAACGGAAACGCAAAACACGTCAAAGTATTGATTTTGGGGTCTGGTCCCACCGGCTATGCCGCCGCGTTGTACGCCGCGCGCGCGGAACTCCAGCCTGTGGTGTTGACCGGTACGCAATTGGGCGGTCAGGCGGCGCTGACGCACACCATCGAGAATTATCCGGGCTTTCCGGACGGGGTGGGCGGCGCCGAGTTGGGCGAGTTGTTCCAAAAGCAGGCGGAACGCTTCGGCGCAGTGACCGAGTTCGATACGGCGAACGCGGTGGATTTGTCGAAACGTCCCTTCCGCGTGACGACTGACAGCGGAGAGTATCTTGCCGATGTGTTGATCGTCGCCACCGGCGCCAGCCCGAATCACCTCAACATCCCCGGCGAGGTGGAGTTGACCGGGCGGGGCGTCTCCTATTGCGCCACCTGCGACGGCTGGTTCTTCAAGGATAAAAAGGTGGTGGTGGTGGGCGGCGGCGACAGCGCGCTGGAGGAAGGCTTGTTCATCACCCGTTACGCCTCGTCTGTGACCATCGTCCACCGCCGCGATACCCTGCGCGCCGGCGCCATTTTGCAGAAGCGCGCCATGAGCCACCCGAAAATCAAGTTCATTTGGGATACGGTGGTGACCGGAACCATCGGCGCGGATAAACTCGAAGGCGTGAAACTCAAGAATGTGAAAACGGGCGAAGAGTCCACGCTGGAGACGGATGGTCTCTTCATCTTTATCGGTCACACGCCGAACACGCAGATGTTCAAAGGGCAGTTGGAGATGAGCGACCTGGGTTACATCAAGGTCAACGAGAAGATGGAGACGAGCGTCCGCGGGGTGTTTGCGGCGGGCGAAGCGGCAGACCCGCATTTCCGTCAGGTGGTCACTTCGGCGGGGATGGGGGCGGCGGCGGCGATTTCGGCGACGAGGCTCCTCGAAGCAGAATCGGAATAAGGTCAGGCAGGAAGCGGACGGTGGCGCCGGAGGGCGTCACCGTTTTCTTGTCCGCAGTCAGTCACGAGAAACCGATGACAAATTGTACTTTGTCGCCGCGGGTTTTCGGATAAAATCTGTACACATCGTATTTTCTGGAGGATCCATGAAGAAGATTTCCATTATTGGCGCCGGCATGACCGGCGCGACAACGGCGCACTGGCTGGCGGAGCGCGAACTTGCGGATCTGGTTCTGGTGGACGTGGTGGAGGGGATGCCGCAGGGCAAGGCGCTCGACATGCTGGAGGCGATGCCGATTATCGGCAAGGATGTTGAGATTGTGGGCGCAAACGATTACGCCGCCACAAAAGACTCGGACATCATCATCATCACGGCGGGCTTGCCGCGCAAGCCGGGTATGAGCCGTGATGATTTGTTGTCTGCCAATGCCGAGATTGTGGGAAAAGCCGCGACAGAGACGTTGAAGTATTCGCCGAATGCCTTCTACATCGTGCTGACCAACCCGCTCGATACGATGGCATATCTGACGATGAAGAAGACCGGTCTGCCGCGCAACCGTGTGGTGGGGCAGGCGGGCATTTTGGATTCCGCCCGCATGCGCGCCTTTGTGGCGATGGAAACCGGCGTGAGCGTGGAGAACATTGATTGTTATGTGCTGGGCGGTCACGGCGATGAAATGGTCCCGCTCACGCGTCATTCGAACATTGCCGGGATTCCGCTTCGCGAATACCTGCCCGCCGACCGTCTGGAGGCGATTGTCAACCGCACGCGCAAGGGCGGCGGCGAGATCGTGAACCTGCTCAAGACCGGTTCGGCGTTCTATGCCCCCTCTGCCGCCTGCGCCCAAATGGCGGAAGCCATCCTCAAGAACAAGAATCTGATCGTTCCGTGCGCCGCCTACATGGACGGCGAATACGGTTTGAAGGATATGTTCTTCGGCGTGCCGGTTATGCTCGGCGCGAACGGCGTGGAGAAGATCATCGAGTACAGGCTGGACGAGGAAGAAAAAGCCATGCTCGAAAAATCCGCCGCGGCAGTGAAGGAAACGCACGAGGCGTTGAAGAAACTGGTGAGTCTATAACCCTTACCCCAACCCCTCTCCCAAAATGGGAGAGGGGCAAGGGGTGCGGGATTAATGGAGGAATTCATGATTTTGCACGAAAAGATTGCCGCTCAATTACCTGCCTGGCGTGAACGGATGAAGTCGCTGGCAAAGGAACATGCCGATGTCGTCGTGGACCATGTCACTGTGGGGCAGGTCGTCGGCGGAATGCGCGATGTCAAGACGCTGGTGACCGATATTTCGTATGTGGACCCGGCTGAGGGCATCCGTTTTCGCGGCATGTCCATCCCTGAGGTGTTGAAGGCTTTGCCCAAGGCGCGCGGCGGCAAGATGCCGCTGGTGGGCGGTTTGTATTACCTGCTCATGGTGGGCGAAGTGCCGACCAAAGAACAGGCGATGGAAGTCGAAGCCGAGTGGGCAAAGCGCGCGGAGATTCCCGACTACGTCTATAAGATGCTCAAGGCGATGCCGAAGGAAACGCACCCGATGACGCTCTTCTCGCAGGCGGTGCTTGCCCTGCAGAACGGCTCGGTGTTCGCGGCGAAGTATCACGAGATGAAGAAGGACGTCTATTGGGAAGCCGCGCTCGAAGACAGCCTGAACCTGACCGCCAAACTCCCGCTCCTCGCCGCTTTCATCTATCGCATGAAATACTTCGGCGAGACCAAAAAGATGAAATACAACCCGCGGCAGGATTACGGCATGAACTTTGCCCGCATGATGAAAGTGGAGGACAAGAAGGGATACGCCGACCTCGCCCGCCTGTACTTCATCCTGCACTCCGACCACGAATCGGGCAACGCCTCGGCTCACGCCATGCATCTGGCGGGTTCCACCCTTTCGGACGCCTACTACGCCTTTTCCGCCGCGCTGAACGCCCTCGCCGGTCCGCTGCACGGGCTGGCAAATCAGGAATGCCTCGGCTGGCTGTTGGATGTTCATAAGCGCTTCGGCGGCGTTCCCTCGCGCGAGGACCTCTACAAATACGCCTGGGATACCCTCAACAGCGGGCATGTCATCCCCGGCTACGGTCATGCCGTCCTGCGCGTGCCCGATCCGCGCTTTACGGCGCAGATGGAATTTGCCAAGGCGCGCTTCCCTGAAGATGACCTGGTGCGCCTTGCCGACCTGGTCTTCGAGGTGGTTCCGCAGGTGTTGCGCGAACAGGGCAAGGCAAAGAACCCCGCGCCGAACGTGGATGCCATCAGCGGCACATTGCAATATCACTACGGCGTGCGCGAGTTCGATTTCTACACCGTCCTGTTCGGCGTTGGCCGCGCCCTCGGCGTGACAGCCAACTACGTCTGGGCGCGCGCGCTCGGCTGGCCCATCGAACGCCCCAAGTCGTTGACGACGAAGATGCTCGAAGACATTGTGGCGAAGGCAAGTCAGCCTGCATAGCGCTCTCATTGAGCATGAAAACAGATCGAGCCGGGCAAACGCCCGGCTCGATCCGCTTTTTTGAGAACTTCCCTATCCTGGGATGGTGAACGGCTTCTTTTCGCCCTGCTGGTGCTT
>DAOUBY010000251.1:0-18744 GCA_034432325.1 Anaerolineales bacterium | reverse complement strand
ATCCTCACGTCAACCGTTTGCGGATTTCGGAACTGAGGAAGTCCATTGCCCAGACGACGATGACGATTGCCCAAATTGCCGTGCCAGCCTGATTCCATTTGAAGTCGTTGATGCTCAGGTTGAGGTAGTAGCCGATGCCGCCGCCGCCTACAAAGCCGATGATGGTGGAGATGCGCACGTTGATGTCCCAGTGATAGATGATGTAGGAGATGAAGTCGGGGACAATTTGCGGCACGACGCCATAGCGGACGACGTGCAAAGGCGGCGCGCCGGTGGCGTTGAGCGCCTCCACAGGACCGGCATCTATGTTTTCCACCGCTTCAGAGAAGAGTTTGCCCAGCGAGGCAATCGTCACCACCGTGAGCGCGAGAAAACCCGGGAAGGGACCGAAACTCAGCCAAAAGCCGAAGACGGTCGCCATCACCAGCGGGTCGTAGGAGCGCATCAGGTTGAAGAAGGAACGGAAGACGTAATAGACGACCGTGCCGACACAGCCCTTGCGGGTGATGTTGCTGGCGGCGAAGAAACTGAGCGGCGCGGCGATGACCGTCGCCAGGGTGGTGGAAAGCAGCGCCATGAAGATGGTGACGAACATGTTGTCGGTCACATCTTTGAGCGCCTGGCTGGGCTTCAGCCCGCCGACCGGGGTGAGGGTATCCACCTCCAGGCGGCTGGCGACGCCACCCACCGTGGATTGGATGGGACGCGCCTGCACTTCCTGCGAAAAGTATCCCTTCGCATCGGTCTGGGTGCGGATGGCGGTCATGGTGCGCCCATCGGGCAGACGCCAGCGGATGACCACCTCGGAGTTGGGCTGGAGGTCGTAGCCTTCGAGGGTGAATTTTTCGAGCGGGGCGGCGCACAAAACGCCGGGGACGAGACGCGGTCCCTCGGACGGGAGCAGTTCCTCGGTCGGGGCGGAGCCGCAGGGGATGGGGAAAACGATGGAAACGGTGCGCGTTTCCACGTCGCGGGTGAACACGTCCGGCGTCAGGAAGGCGGTCAGCAGGTCTTTGCCTTTGGGCAGGTCGCGGAACAGGCGCGGGAAGTCCGCTTCGGTGACGCGGTAGGAGACGGCAAGGGCGGCGATGACGAGCGCCGTAATCAGCGTGTTGCGAACGATGCGCGAAACGGGCATGTCACACCAGCCTTTCGCGCAGTTTGGCGCTGACGTAATCCAGCACGATGACGATGAACGCGATGGCGATGAAGACCGCGCTCACGCCGCGCATGTTGTTGACGCGGATGAGTTCGATGAGCAAAAAGCCGATGCCGCCGCCGCCCACCAGACCAATGACGGTGGCGGAGCGCACGTTGATGTCCCAGCGGTAGATGGTGAAGGCGGTGAAGGGCGGGATGATTTGCGGGATGACGGCGTAGCGCACCACCTGCAGCCAGTTGGCGCCGCTGGCGCGGATGGCTTCGATGGGGCCGGGGTCAATGCCTTCGATGACCTCGGAGTAGAGTTTGCCGAGCGCCGCCACCGAGTGCAGGGCGAGCGCCAGCATCCCTGCGAAGGGACCCAAGCCCACGATGACGACGAAAATGATGGCGATGATGAGCGACTCGATGGAGCGCAGGATGTTGAGCAGGGTGCGCACCGCCACATACACCGCGTAAGTGACCGGGTTGCCGCTCATCAGGTTGCGCGCGGCGAGAAACGAAAGCGGAATGGCAAAGACCATCGCCAGCCCGGTTGCCATCAGCGCCATGGCAACGGTGGCAAGCGCGCCCTTCAGCACTTCATTGCCGATGAAGGAGAGTTCGTAACCGCCGGTCGGGCGGTACTGCTCGAAGTACACGCGGTGGAACTGCGGCAGGGTGGGGTCGGGCGCGGCAACCAGCGCGGTGGAGGGGACGCGGATGGTAGTGGTCAGCGCGCCGTTCTCGTCGCTGGTCAGCGTCAGCATGGTGATTTCGCCTTCGCCCAGCATGAGCGGGTTGCCGATGGGGTTCTGCCAGAAGATGTTCGTCTCGGCGTTGGGCCACATCCCCGTCACGTTGACGATGAGCGTCTCGCCCACGCCGCCGCAATCGGGGATGACCATCGCAGCGCGTCCGGCGTCTTCACGGCGGGCGGCGGGCGGCTGACTGGAACACGGCACCTGCACCGGCACCCACATCTGATTCACTTCGCGGCGCGGCTGGATGAAATCGGGGCGCGCCATCGGGCGCAGAATGGCGCCGGCGCGTTCCATGCTGGCTTTGCTGAAGTCAATTTCCACCACCTGCCAGCCGATGCCATACGCGGCGGCAAGCCCGAAGAGCAGCGGCAAGAGAATGGAACGCGCCCGCCCGCCTGCCAGGCTGACGGCATCCCAAATGTTCCACAGCCAGATCAGCAGCGGCGAGGCATACCACAGCGGCTCGCCATACCAGACGGTGGTCGCCAGGAGGAGCAGAAAACCGAGCAGGATGCCCGCCCCGCGATACCGTTCGCCGAGCAGGAACTGCCCCAAGCCCGGCACGAATGCGGAGGCGAATCCGCTTCGCGCTGCGGGACGGCTGTTCGCTGTTTCTTTGGACATTTCCCCCGCCCTCACAGCGAAGCGGCGCGCACTTCCTGCGCCTCTTCTCCGTAGATTTCCTTGAATTTGGCGCGGTCAATCTCGTTGGCAGAGCCTTCGAAGACTTTCACGCCGTCTTTGAGCGCCACCACGCGCGTGGCGTACCGATGAACGAGGTCCAAAAAGTGCAGAGAGCAGATGACGGTAATCCCCTCTTTGTTGAGCCCTTCGAGATATTGCAGGATGGAATGTGAGAGCACCGGGTCGAGGCTGGCGACCGGTTCATCGGCGAGAATCAGTTTCGGGTCCTGCATGAGCGCGCGCGCAATCCCCACGCGCTGCTGCTGTCCGCCGGAGAGGGCGTCGGCGCGGCTGTGGGCTTTGTCGGCAATCCCGACGCGTTCGAGCGCTTGAATGGCGCGCTGTTTGTCTTCCTGCGACCAGAGTCCCAGCAAACTCGCCCACGGGTTGACGTAGCCCAGCCGCCCCGAAAGGACGTTGGTCAACACGCTGGAGCGTTTGACCAGGTTGAATTGCTGAAAGACCATGCCGATTTGGCGGCGGATGCGGCGCAGTTCGGCAGGCGGCGCGGCGGTGATGTCCACGTCATCCCAGAAGATTTTGCCCTCGGTTGGGTCAATCAGGCGGTTGATGCAGCGCAGCAGGGTGGATTTGCCCGAACCCGAAAGCCCGATGACGACCAGAAACTCGCCGTCTTTCACATCGAAGGAGACGTTCTTGAGCGCCTGCGTGCCGTTGGGGTAGGTTTTGGAGAGGTTTTGGATTTTCAGCATAGGAGTCCTCGCAATACCCCCCTCGGCTCTTCGAGCCACTCCCCCCATTTTCCCCGAAATGGGGGGAGACGGAGGGGGGTGCGGGTAAAAAAGAGGGAGGACAAAAGCGTCCTCCCTCTCGTTTGAGGATGGTTTACTTGAAGAGCGTGGTCGGGTCAATGCCGGAGGCTTCGAGGTAGAGGCGGTATTCGTCGTAGAAGGTATCGTCCACAACCTTGAGCCCTTCGATGCTGTAGCCGCCGCTCTTGAGCAGGGCGCGTCCCTCTTCGGTGCCAGCCAGGTCGAGCAGCGCCTGGGTAAGTTTCTCGCGCATATCCGCCGGGACGGTGGAGGCGAAGGAGACGTTGTCGTTCGGGATGAACGGCTCGGAGACCCAGATGATGACGACTTTGTCGTTCACATCGGGGAAGTCGTTGACGACGTTGGAGCGGGCGTCAATGAAGGTGGCGCCAAAGTCGCAGATTTCGCCCTTGGGGCTGAGGTAAACGGATTTGATGACGGTGGGGTGTCCCTGCACGAAAGCGCCAGCCTTGACCTTGATGTCGTTGGCTTTGAGCAGACCGAAGGGAAGCACGTAGCCGGAGGATGAAAGCGGGTCGGTCCAGCAGGGTTTCTTGTCAGCGAACTGCGCCAGGGCGGTGGCGGCGTCGGCGGTGGATTTGCCGGCGGCTGCATCGTAGTAAGAAGTGAAGCCCGCCTCGGCATTGGCGACAAACTGGAAGCCGTAGTGATCCGAACCAAAGCGGATGGTCGCCAGCGCCACATCGGCGTAGCCCTTGCCGTGCGCAACGATGTATTGCGTGGGAGCCAGCCAGCCGATGTGCGCCTGACCGGCGCCCATGGCTTCGATCATCGCGGCGTAGTTGGTCGGCACAACGGTCTTGATGGTGTAGCCGGTCATCTCGCTCAGTTTGGCGGCGATGGCTTCACCACCGGTCTGCAGTTCCTGGGTGGTGGCGGAGGGCGCCAGCGCCATGATGAGCGGGTTGTCGGCTGTGCCGAGTTCCGGCGCGGGGACGGCGGTCGGTTCCGGCGCCTTGGTGGGTTCCGGCGCTTTGGTCGGCGCGGGGGCGGGAGCGGCAGGCTCCTCGGTGGGCGTGGCGGCGGGTCCGCAGGCGGCAAGCGCCAGCGCGAAGACCGTCGTCACTGCAAAGAACAGGTAGAGTGACTTCTTCATTTTTCTTTCTTCTCCTTTTGGAAATATTTCGAACCTGTGGTAGGGTTCATACAGCGCATGATAATACAACCGTTTGAACGGGATGACAAGTGATATTTGTTTAACAAAAACAGGATTTACGCAAAACCCTGCGTAGAGCGCGTTCTCTAACGCGCAGACTCTCTAATCAACGTTAGAGAACGTTGATTAGGCGTAAGTCCTGAAAAAGTTACCTTTTGAGGAGCGCTGCTAAATCCACCCCGCTCTTTTGCATCAACGCGTGAAACTCGCTGAAGTCTCCGTCGTTCACCGCCCGAATCTCCTCGAAGCCATACGCCGCTTGAAACGCGGCATCGCCCGCCTCCGTCTGACGGATGGCGGGGATCAACTCGCGGAAGAGCGTCCGCATCGGCTGGGGCATCTTCGTCGAAAACGCCAGCACCTCATACGGAATGATCTCCCCCGACCGCCAGATCACCAGCACCTGCTCGATGAGATCGGGCATCTCGTCTTCCAGCGAGGGGAATTTCCGCGCGTCAATGTACGTCGCGCCGAAATCGCAGATGCCCCCCACGTACAGCGACCGCACCACCGTGGTCTGACCTCCCACAAAGGCGGCGCCTCGCGTCTGAACCTGCGCCTGATTCAACAACCCCAGCGGAATCAAATGCCCTGAGAGCGACGTTTCCTCGCTCCAGCACGGTTTTTTGTCCGCAAACTGCGCCAGTGCAGTGGAGGCATCCGCCGTATTTTCCCCAATCTCCGCGTTGAAATAGGAGGTGTATCCGCCGCGGCGCGGCGCAAGGAACTGCATACCGTAGGCAATTTTGTCATCCTTCGTCACCGCATACTGCGCGCGGACGAGGTCTCTTTGATAGGCAAGCGCATACGCAAGCGGGTCGAGCAGGGCAATGTGGACATTGCCCAATTCCAACGCCTCCACCAGCGCGGCGTACGAATCGGGCGCAACCACCACCACAACGTACCCCGTCCGCTCGGTGAATTGGGCGGCAATCTCACGCGCGGCGTTGATTTGCTCGGGCTTTGTCTCGGCGGAGGGAGGCAGGGCAAGGATGATGGGATTTTCCGCCAGTCCCAGTTCCGCCGCCGGCAGAAGCGGCGTCTCCTCCGCAGGAGGCGGGAGCGCAGGCGCTGAAGTGGCTGTGGGCGTCTCCAGAGAAAGGCGCGGCAGTGTGCAACTCCCCAGCACGAAGGCGGTCAGAAAAAAAAGCGTTGGAACCAGCGGGCGTCGTTTCACGTTGAAGTAGGGGAGATTATAATACGCGCATGAAAAACAACAGCCTGTTCTCGATTTTGATTTTGATCGTCCTGGTGGCGGGCGTTTATTTCATCGTCCAGACGGTGCGCGAAGCCTCGCAGGCGGCGGCGGAGCCGTTCCAGCAGGTCAACGAGGCGAACCGTTCCCTGCAAACGCAGGTGGCGAGTCTGCTCAATCCCACCCCCACCATCATCCCCGACCCGGTCACCTACATCAACGAAATCCGCGCCCTGGCGCGGCTGGAGACGATTCAATACAGCGTGGAAAAGGTCATTAGCGGGCAAACAGGCGGCGGGACGTTCGAGGCGTTGTTCGGCGATAAGATTTTATTCGTGGGGCATGGCAAGGTCATCGCCGGCATTGACATGGAAAAACTCCGCCCCGAACATCTGCGCTACGAGAACGGCGTGCTGACGGTCAACCTGCCGCCCGCCGAAATTTTCATCGCCACCCTCGATAACGAAAAATCCTACGTCTACGACCGCGATACGGGCTTGCTCACCAAACCCGACCCCAACCTCGAGACGCTCGTCCGCCAGAGGGCGGAGCAGGAAATCCTCAAAGCCGCGCTGGAAGACGGCATTCTCGAACAGGCGCAACTCAACGCCGAGGCGTACCTGCTCAAATTCTTTGCAGCGCTGGGTTTCCCCAACACGATTTTTGTGAGCGATCAGGGGTAGAGACCGTTTACGCCCGCTCCGTCCATGACGGATGATCGTACTTCTCTTTGACCAACTCCTCCGCCCTTGCGGATTCGGATTCAGACAACGCTCCCCGCTCGAACCTCAATCCCAACTGCGCTTCGAACGCCTCGACGAAAGCCTGGGCGGCGGTCTCCCAACTGACCTCCCGCCCCAAAGCGGATTGGACCGTCGTCGCCCGTTCGAGCAGCCGTCTGGCGGCGTGTTCTCTTGCCGCCTCGTCTTCGAATTTCAGCGCCTGGGTGATGCGCGTCAGGTCGCCGGTTAGCGGGAGCGAGCCGTGCTGAAGCACGCCCTCCTTTTTGCGCGCCTGCGCCGAGCCGATGAGTTTCTTCCCGTTGACGGTGATTTCATACGTAGAGGGAACTTCGAAGCAGACGGGGTTGGGCGCGCTGTTCTCATTTGCCTTTCCCTCCTTCATTTCGACAGGCAGACCCAAACTTTTCACCGCCCGCAGCAATGCCCCCGCAAGGCGGTTGTAACTTTCGAGCACGCTGCCCTCCACGCGGGGTTCGCTCAAAGGGGCGATGACGGAGTAGGTCAACTCGTCAGTGTGCAGGATGGCGCGTCCTCCCGTGGCGCGGCGGACCACCTCCCAGCCGCGGGATTTGAGCTGCGCCATGTCCACATCAGCGAAGGGTTGGGCGTGACCGAGCGAGAGACAGGCTGGGGTCCACGCATACAGGCGCAGGGTGGGGAGCGCTGCGCCGCGCCCGATATGCTCGAGGATGGATTCGTCCACTGCCATGTTCCATGCGCCGCGCGCCGGAGGGGTGATGAGGAGACGCCAGAGGGTCATGTGAGTGAAAGGTTGGAAAGTTGAAAGGTTCAGACGAGCAAGCCGTCCATCTCTTGAAGCGCCTGCTCTGCCAACTCTGTTGAAATTTCCTCCAGCGGCGGTTTGACCGACCAGCGCGGAAGTCCGTGCAGGCGGTGGAGCAGGGCTTTCAGCGTGGGCGGGAAGGGCGGATATTTTTCCAGAATGCGGCGTTGTGCGGTGACGCGCTCCTGCGCTTCGGAGGCGTCTTTTCCCTCTCTCATCAAGTTCCACACCTGGCGCAGGTCTGGGGAGATGAGGTTGGCGGGGGCGGTGATACAGCCGGCGGCTTTGTTTTCCATTGCCAGTTGCAGGTACGAGTCGGTGCCGGTCAGAACGAGCAGGTCTTCGCCGAATGTTTCGCCGAGGGCGCGGGCGAAGTCCGCGTCGTGGGATGAGTCTTTGATGCCGGCAAACTGTACGGGGAAGGCGTCTTTCAGCCGCGCGAGCAGTTCGAGCGAGAAGCCAATTCCCGCCACGCCGGGGATGTGGTAGCCAATCAGATAACGGTCGCGCGGGACGGCTTTGTTGATGAGTTCGCTGAACCAGCGGAACAAGCCTTCATCGGTGGCTTTGCGGAAGTAGTAGGGCGGCAGGACAAGGACTGCGTCGTAGCCGAGTTCGAAGGCGAGGCGGGTCAGGTCAATGGTTTCGGCGAGGCTGGGGGTGCCGGTGCCAGCCATCAGGCGGAAGCCCGGCGCAAGGCTGCGGTAGGCGCGCACGGTGCGGAGCAGAGTCTCGCGCTCGGCGGGGGAGAAGGAGGGTCCTTCGCCGGTGGTGCCGAAGAACAGCGCGCCGTGACAGCCTCGGGCGGCGAGAAATTTCAGGAGGGCAGGCACAGAGTCCAGGTCGAGGGATGAATCGGGATTGAGGGGAGTGACCGCTGCAGCGTACACTCCGGCGAGGGGATGGGTGGATGTCATTTTTTCTCCGATTTTTTGGTGGCGCGTTTTTTGCTTGCAGGTTTTTTGACGCCCTCTTCCACGAAGGCGCGCGCCGCCTCTTCGGGCGGCTGGAGGGGGGCTCCTTCCTCTTTTGCCAGGTAGTGCTGGTGGTCGAGCACCCACAGGTACAGGTCGCCTTCGGTTTTGCCGGGGAATTCCTTGAGGATGCCGGTTTCGCGGATGACCTTGACCACCGGCATGTACACAGTCTCGTACCAGTGTTTGACCGCTTCTTCTTCCGAGATGTCGCGTTTCAGATCCAGCCCCATGAAGTAGCGGTGTACGGCGATATGTTCGAGCATGCGGTCGAAACCGTCGGGGATGGTGAGTTTGATGTTGGCTTCGGGAATGAGCCTGTCGAGCGAGGTGCGCTCGAGGAAGTGCACCTTGTCTTCGAGAATTTCGAGGTCTTCGGGTTTGAGATCGGGGGTGATGTTGACGCGGGTGGCGCATTCGCGCACTTCGGCTTCGATGTATTCCTGTCCTTTTTCGCGCGCCACCGAGACGCGGTGATGCCCGTCCACGACGAAATAGACATCGCCCACTTTGTAGAGGACGACGGGCGGGAGGCTGATGTCCTGATAAAAGGCGCGGTTGACGCTTTGCCAGCGGTCGGCGAGTTTGTCGGAGGCGGGGAGGAAGACGCGGTCGAACTCGTGGTAGCGGTTCAGACTCCCTGCAATCTGATCCACGCGAACGGTCTGCATGCCCCGATAGATGGGACCGCCGATGTGGAGTTTCTCCTTGATGTCGTCGTAGGAGAGCAGGGTGGTGCGGTGACCGGAGAGCGAATCCCAGACGCGGTGGAGGAACGCCTTGAAGAGGGCGCGCTGGAAGTCGGCGCGGGCTTGTTCGGAGAAGGTTTCGTCTGTCATGGTTAAAACTCGGTGCGCAGAGGCATGCCTTGTCGTAAGAGTACGCCCTGCATTAGTGGTAAACGTCCAGGAGCTTGTAGGGGTGAACGTTGATGATTTTTGTTCCTTTGTAAAGCGTTTCGGACTCGGCGAGGTTGCGCCGGTAGAAGTGGGTGTGCCCGTGCAGATGATAACGCGGTTGGGCGACGCGGATGAGCCAGTTGATGGCTTTCAAGCCGGTATGCGCCTGCGTATCGTCGTCGTGGATGCCGAAGGGGGGCGAGTGGGTGATGAGGATGTCCATGGCGCGCCCGTAGTGAAAACGGTTGAGGAGCAGGGCGGGGAGCATGCTGAAGGCGCGCAGGTAGGCGTCGGTTTGGGTGTATTGATTCGTCCCGTCGGGGCGGTATTGGATGCATCCGCCCAAGCCGCCGATCAGGAAGGTTTTGTAGCGAACCAGTTTTCGGTCCAGGTTCGAACCGCCTTCGACGAACGATTTGCTGTCCTGGGGAGAGTAGTTGGGGTCGTGGTTGCCGGGAACGTACAGAAGGGGGACGTTCAGCAGGGTGACGAGGTTTTCGAGGTAGGGGTAGGGCAGGTCGCCGCAACCGACGAGCAATTCGACGTTGTTGAAGTGACCGTTGCGGGAGAGGGTGTAGAGGCGTTCGACAACTTCGTCGCTGACAGCAAGAATTTTCACGGTGAAGGTATTTTGCCGTAGAAGAGGTTTCCTTGCAAGGTTGACAGGGTACTCGAGGAAATCCCCCGGCTGTGCGGTTGTCAAACAATCAAGGGCAAACTATAATCTATGCCGTTTAGGAGATTCACTCTGGAAACAAGACTGTTCCCCGAACTTTCGGACGACGATAAGGGCGACGAAACCGCCGTTAAGAGCCAGTTGCAGGCGGGGGTGACGCTCGCCAAGCGTTACCTGATTCAGGAAGTGGTGGGGCTGGGCGGCATGGGGTCGGTGTATCGCGCCCGCGATATGCATTTTCCGAATGTGAACAAACTGGTGGCGGTGAAGGAGATGATCAACAGCGCGCCCGATCCGCTGGTGCGGCAGACCATTGTGCAGAATTTCGAGCGCGAAGCCAATCTGCTTGCCACCCTGCACCATCCTTCCATCCCCAAAATTTACGATTACTTTACGCTGGAGAGCCGTTCCTATCTGGTGCTGGAGTTCATTCACGGCAAGGATATGGAAGCGGTCATCAACGATACCAACGGATTCCTGTCGGAAGAGCAGGTGCTTGCCTGGGCAATTTCCCTGTGCGATGTGCTGGATTATCTGCACAAACACAAGCCGGACCCGATCATCTTTCGGGATATGAAGCCCTCGAATGTGATGATCAATTCCAACGGCGAGGTGGTGCTGGTGGATTTCGGCATCGCCAAGGCGTTCCAGTCTGGCACAAAGGGAACCATGATTGGCACGGAGGGGTATTCGCCGCCGGAGCAATACCGCGGCGAGGCAACGCAGGCGGCGGATATTTATTCGCTGGGCGCCACCCTGCATCATGCTCTGACGCGCCGTGATCCGCGCCTGGAGCCGCCGTTCTCGTTCGCCGAACGTCCCATCCGGCGGATCAACCCCGCCGTCTCTCCGGAGTTGGAAGCGATTGTGAACCGCGCGCTGGAATATGACCCTGCCAACCGCTTCAAGAGCGCGGCGGAAATGAAGGATGCGCTGGTTGCCGTCGCCCGCAAGACCGGTCTGCTGGGGCGGCTGGGGACTGTTGCCAGCCCGGTGAAGACCGAAGGCATCAAGCCGTTGTGGAAGTTCAAATGCGAGGATGAAGTGCGCGGCACGCCGGCGATTCATCAGGGAACGCTTTACGTCGGCTCCTACGACAACAACCTGTATGCGCTGGATGCGGCGGATGGAAAATTCCAGTGGAAGTATCCCACCGACGGCGGCATCGTGACCCGTCCCATCATTGTGGACGGCAATGTCATTGTTGGCTCTGAAGATAAGCGTCTGCATGTCGTTTCCGCCCGCTCGGGCAAGGTGGTGTGGACGTATTACACTGACGGTCCGGTGCGCTCTTCGCCCACGATTGCCGAAGGACATATCTTTTTCGGCTCGGACGATCATTACCTGCATGCGGTCAACCTCAACACCGGGCGGATGGCATGGCGCTTCGAATCGGCGGACGCCATCCGTTCCACGCCGTTCGTGATGACCGAGATGGTTTATTTTGGCGCGGAAAGCGGAGATTACTACGCCGTGAGTTTCCGCGGGGAATTGAAATGGCGCTTCCGCTCGAAGCGGGCGGTGACCTCCTCCACAGTCGGCACGGGACAGGCAATTTATTTCACCTCGGTAGATTCGATTCTGTATGCGCTCGATCCGCGTAACGGCTGGGTCATCTGGCGTTTCCGTTTGGGCAAACCCTCCATCAGTACCCCCTGCCTTGCCGATGACCTGATCGTCGTCGGCGCGGCAGACGGTTTTATCTATGCGGTCGAAGCGCGGAGTTCGAAGGAAGTCTGGCGTTTCCGTACGGAGCACCAGGTCAATGGCTCGCCGGTTTTCTATAAAGACTCGATTTATTGCGGGTCGGTGGATGGCAGTCTTTATTGCCTCGAATACCGAACGGGTCGTCTGCGCTGGAAATTCGGCACGGAGGGAGCCATCACCGGCACGCCGCTGGTGTATGATGACGTGGTGTACTTCGGCTCCACCGACCATCACATCTATGCCCTGCTCGCCTGAACAACGTGCCTGAGAAGGAGTTTTTGTGGACAAATTATTCCGCTGGTTATTTGGAAAGCCATCGCAGCCGCCCGCTGAAAAAGCGACGGATGTTGCCAGCACTGCCCCTCTCACCGAAGAGCAGTTGAAAGCCATCGTCAGCAGCCAAAACCCGCAGTTCGACCTTCAGCAGTTGGTTGCCGCCGCAGGGCAATCTGTTGGCAAGCAGCGCGAATTGAACGAAGACAGCCTGCTTGCCATTACCACCACCATGGCGGGCAATTCCGGCAATCTGCCCTTTGGTTTGTACATTGTGGCAGACGGCATGGGCGGGCATCAGTATGGCGAAGTGGCGAGCAACGCCGCCATCCGCACGGTGGCGGGATATGTGTTCAAGAAATTCATCCCCTACCTCTTTCAGATCAAGGCGGATTTGATGGAAGAGTCGTTTCAGGAGATCATGGCGGCGGCGGTCAACGAGGCGCAGCGCGTCATCCAGCGCGAAGCGCCGGGCAGCGGAACCACGCTCACCGCGGCGCTCGTCCTTGGTCAACAAGTGACCATCGCCCACGTGGGCGACAGCCGCGCCTATTTCGTCTATCCCGATGGGCGCATCGAGACGGTCACGCGCGACCACTCACTGGTTCAGCGTTTGCAGGAATTGGGTCACATCACTGCGGAGGAAGCCGAGAACTATCCCCATCGCAACGTGCTTTACAAGGCGCTGGGGCAGGGCGACGTCCTCGACCCGGAGATTTTCACCCTTGCCTTTCCTCAGCCCGGTACCCTCCTGATTTGCAGCGACGGGCTGTGGGGCGTGGTCGCCGAGCAGGACATCATCCGCGCCGTCAACGAATCGCCCAATCTCCAGCGCGCCTGCCAGAACCTCGTCACTGCTGCAAACGCCGCCGGCGGACCGGACAACATCAGCGTCATCCTCGCTCAACTTATCGGATAGGAATGTCTTCTCAACGACGGGATTACTACTCCATTCTGGGCGTAGCGCGGGAAGCCTCAGCGGAGGAGATTAAACGCGCTTACCTCGAAGCCGCCCAGCGGCTGCACCCCGACCGCAATAAAGCGGCTGGGGAGACTGAACTATTCCTGGAAGTGCAACAGGCTTACGAAACGCTTTCCAACCCCAAACGCCGCGCCCAATACGACGCCACCCTCCCGCCGGATACACAGCCCAACCTTCCCTACGAATACAAGGTGCTTTACAGCCGTCCTGCTCTGATGCGCATGACGGAACCCCAGATGCTCTATGTCATTCTGGAATTTCAAGCCCCGCCCGAGTTGCGCGGTTCCCCTGCGCCTCCCCTGAATGTTTGCATTGTCCTCGACCGCTCCACGTCCATGAAGGGCGAAAAGATGGACGTGGTCAAATCCACAGCCATTCAGATTTTACGCAGCCTTCGCCCTCAGGACATTCTGAGCGTGGTTGCCTTCAGCGACCGGGCTGAGACGATCATCCCCGCCGCCTATCATCAGGATCGCGCCCGTCTCGAAGCGCGCATTCAACTGATCCAACCCTCCGGCGGCACGGAAATCTTTCAGGGGCTCGAAGCCGGCGCAAAAGAGGTCTTCAAAAGCCTCGATTCCGGGCGTCTGAACCACATCATCCTCCTCACCGACGGGCAGACCTACGGCGACGAAAGAGAATGTCTCGAGCTGGCAGCGCAACTGGCTGAAAAGGGGATAGGGGTCAGCGCGATGGGCATCGGCGCAGACTGGAATGATATTTTCCTCGACACACTGGCAACCCGCACGGGCGGAAGCAGCGCCTTCATCGCCCAGCCGCAGGACATCAAAAGACTTCTGCTCGAAAAGTTCAACGCGCTGGCGCAGGTCTATGCAGAGGAAATCGCCCTGGTCACCAAACCGGGGGCAGACGCCCAACTCTCCTACGCCTTCCGCCTCCAACCCGACCCGGCGGTGATTTTGGTGGACGAGCCCACCTTGCGGCTGGGTCCAATATTGCAGGATACTCCCACTCAGGTGATTTTCGAGTACATAATTCAACCAACGGCGGTAAAATCAGAGAGTATCACCGTTTTGGACGGGACCCTCAAGGTCTCGATCCCCGTCGCTCCTCTGCCGTCGCCGCCTTTTCGGCTTCACATCCAGCGTCCCATTGTGGAGGAAGCGGCAGCGGATACACCGCCCCCGGAAATCGTCAAAGCCCTTTCCCGTTTAATGTTGTACCGTATGCAGGAACGGGCGCGCATGGAAATCGAAAAAGGCAATGTGGAGGCTGGCACCCGTCAACTCCAGGCGCTTGCCGCCAATCTTATTTCACAGGGAGAACGCAGCCTGGCGCAGACGATAACGCTCGAAGTGCAGCGCATCCAGCAGCAAAGAGGTCTCTCCGCAGAAGGCGGAAAGAAGATAAAATATGGTACGCGCGCCTTGTTCCTTGCGCCGCCAAAAAAGGAGACAGCATCATGATTATTTGTGCCAATTGTCAACACGAAAATGTATCGGGTACCCTGTTTTGCGTTGAGTGTGGAGCGCAGTTGAATGGAGCCGAGTCGCTCACCACGCAATCCATCACGCAGGAGCAAATCGTGGATGACCTCAAGAAGACGCCTCCTGTCGCCGAACCGCCCTCCTCTCCTGCCAACAGCTGGCTCTCCCTGCACCTGATGGACAGCGGCAAAATCCTTCCGCTTGCCAGCCGCAACGAATTTACCATGGGACGCCTCAGCGAGGGACAGCCCATCATGCCCGATATTGACCTGACGCCGTATCAGGCGTACGCTTCCGGTGTTTCCCGCCTGCATGCTGTCGTCAAACGTGAAGCGGACCGCGTCGTCATCATGGACCTGGGTTCCTCGAACGGCACCTACCTGAACGGCCGCCGCCTCGCTCCCCATACCGAAGAAACCCTCAAACATGGCGATGTAATTGCCCTGGGAAAACTCAAGATTCAGGTGTTGCTCCGCAACATTTAGGCTGGATTGGCTTCGAAAGGCGGCGTCATGCCATACTCGGTCATTGTTCATATTGCGGGTGAGCCCTCGGTGGTTGGGGAAATCGAAGACCTCCCCAAAAATAACGATACAATCATCATGCTCAGCAACCCGCGCCTGCGGGATGGCAAGGATGTCCATTACATCGAGCCCAACGTCACCAAAGTGATTTGGCCCCTCTCCAAGGTGTCACTGATCGAAATCCTCGAAAACGAAGAAGAAGAAAGCCTGATTGGCTTTGTGAGGGAATAACCCTGCATGCCCGAAGAATTCGAAAGAAGACGCATTCTCGTCGTGGACGATGAAGAGCGCATGGTGCGCTTCATCCGCATGAACCTTGAACATGACGGCTTCCAGGTCGTCGAAGCCTTCAACGGCAGGCAGGCAATCCAGAAACTGCGCGATACCACCCCCGATCTTGTCTTGCTCGACGTGATGATGCCCGACATTGACGGTTTCGAAGTGCTCGAAACCATCCGCGAGGGGAGCAACGTGCCGGTCATCATGCTCACCGCCAAGGGAGAGGAGGACGATCGCGTGCGCGGACTCGAACTCGGCGCAGACGATTACATCACCAAACCCTTCAGCCCGCGCGAATTGGTCAGCCGCGTCAAAGCCGTGCTGCGCCGCACCGAAAGCGCCGGCGGCTCGATGCACGATATCATCGAAGTGGACGACCGCCTCAAAATTGACTTCGACCGCCGCGAAGTGTGGCTGGAAGGCAAACTGGTCAAACTGCGCCCCACCGAATACCGCCTGCTCTATCACCTCGTCCAAAATGCGGGCTGGGTGCTCACCCACGACCAGATTCTCATCAAAGTGTGGGGTTACGAATACCGCGACGAACCCCACTACGTGCGCCTCTACATCAACTACCTGCGCCAAAAACTCGAAAAAGACCCCGCCAACCCCCAGTACATCCTCACCGAGCGCGGCGTCGGTTACCGGTTTGTGGACTTCAAACGGAAGAAGGAAAAAGAAAAGGGGTAACCCGCAATTTCATACGAATTTTTGATAAAAAGCCTGCGTTTTTCTAACGCAGGCTTTTTATAGTAGGGGCGAAAAACCAAACCAACCATTATCAAAAAGGAGGTCGCTATGTCCAACCTGACTCTTTGGGAACCTGCTCGTGAGATCATGTCTTTGCGCGAAGCCATGGACCGTCTTTTTGATGATGCCTTCACACGCCCGCTCTCCCTTACCGCCAACTGGTCTGTGCCTGCGGTGGATATGTATCAGACCGACGACGAAATCGTCGTGAAAGCCACCCTGCCGGGCGTCAAAGCCGACGAGGTGCAGATCAGCGTCACGGGAGAAGTGCTGACCATCAAGGGCGAGATCAAACAGGAAGAAGAGAAGAAGGAACGGTCCTGGCACATCCGTGAACGCCGCTTCGGCTCCTTCGAACGCTCCATCATGCTGCCTACCGATGTGGTTGCCGACAAGGCGAAGGCGGAGTTCGAGAACGGCGTTCTGACCATCACGCTGCCGAAAGCGGAGGATGTCAAACCCCGTACCATTTCGGTCAAGGCGAAATAATTCGCCAGCCTGTCAGATGAGGCGGAGACTCCCTCCGCCTCGTCTGTTTTAAGAACTGATGTTACGCAGTTTTCCCGTAGCGCGACATTTATGTCGCCTGAAAATACGAGATAAATCTCGTGCTACTGCGTAAGGTGAGTTAAGAACTGATGTTACGCAGTTCATTCATGCCGCCTGAAACCGCGAGATACCCTTCGGCAGGCGAGAATCTCACGCCATCGCACAAGGTGAGTTAAGCGCCCGAACCGTCTTACACTCGAAATTTGCGCCTCGGCGTGAAGGGAAGGGGATAAAGCCGCAGCGTAACAGCCGCTTTTGGGATGTTGAATCAGCCTTCAGCGGGGAAAGAACCGCACAAAGTTGTCAGGCAAACCATGCCGGGCGGGAGCGTCAGCTACGCACGGCAAAGCCGTTCAAGTCAAAAAACGGAGCGTTTTGGGGTAAAATCCTGCACATGCCAAAACAGCCTGCCAAGCAACGTATTATTCTGGTGGACGATCACGAAGTCGTCCGTTTGGGGTTGAAATCCCTGCTGGAGCGTCACCCGCAGTTCGATGTGGTGGGCGAGGCGTCGTCGGCGCGCGAGGCGCTCGAAAAGACCGAAACTCTCAAGCCCGACGTGGTGGTGATGGACATCCGCCTGCCGGGCACCTCGGGCATCGAAGCCTGCGAGCAAATCGTGGAAAAACACCCGAACGTCAAGGTGATTATGCTCACCTCCTACGCGGAGGATGAAATGCTCTTCTCCGCCATACGCGCCGGGGCTTCGGGCTATATTCTCAAGCAAATCGGCAGTGACGACCTCGTCAAGGCGCTCGAAGCGGTTTCACGCGGCGAGGCGCTGCTCGACCCGGCCGTCACCCAGCGCGTTTTCCAGCAGGTGCGCCGTGCGGTGAAGGAGGAGGAAGCCTCGGCATTCGCACACCTGAGCCAGCAGGAAAAACACGTCCTGCTGCTCGTCTCCGAAGGCAAGACCAACCGCGAAATTGCCAAGCAGTTGTTCTTGGGCGAAGGCACGGTGCGCAACTACGTCTCCAGCATCCTCTCGAAACTGGGCGTGAACAACCGCGCCGAAGCCGCCGCTTACGCGGTGGAACATAACCTGCGGGAATACATCTCCACTTGAAGACAAACAGAGCCGCGTCAAGCGGCTCTGTTGATTAATGGTGCCTGGAAGGTCAGGGGGTTGAGGTCGCTGTGGGCGGCTCGGCGGCGGTGGGGGTGAAGGTTGGGGTTGGCGTGAAGGAAGGCGTGATGGTGGGGGTGTTGCTGGGGGTGGGCGTGGGCGTCAGTGTGACGAAGGGCAGGATGTCTATGGGAGTGTTCTTGTCGAGCAGGTCGCGGCGAATCCAGCCGCCCTCGAAGGGGCGCAGGTTCGCTTCTTTTTGGTTGGGGGCGATGAGCAGCCAGGTGTCGCCGTCGCTGGTGATTTGCGCCGAGAACCACGGGCAGACGTTCAGCCGCGCCCCGTTTTCATCGCGCAGGTCGAGGATTTCTGCGCGGTAGATTTGCCCGGGACCGGAGCGTACGTAGATGTTGGGGGATTCGATGGTGATGCAGATGCGGATTTCCACTTCGAAGACGGGCGTGGGCGAGGCGGTGACGGTGGCTGTGGGAGTGGAGGTGTGGGTGGGGGCGCTGGTCGCTGTGGCGGTGACGGCGGGGGAGGGCGTGGCTGAGGCGGGGAGGTCGGTTGGGGTGGGCGAGGCAGTTTCCGTCGGAGTCGGAGGCGGGGTGTGGGTCGCTGTGGGGGCAGGCGCAGGCGGGAAGAGGGTCTTCCATCCCAGGGCGAGCAGGAGGATGAGTCCGATCATCCCCGCTATGCCCGATTTGAGGAGCGCCGGCGGCAGTTTGAACGCTGTCTTTTTGTAGGGTGTGACGGCGGGCGGCGTGCCGCTGAAGCCGAGCGGGGTGAGGAGTTTGGTGAAGTTGTTGGCGTATTCCCCTTCGGCAAAGTTGACGAAGTTGATGGTGTTGAGTGCGAAGGGCACTTCGCACGGGGTGAGCATGATGGGGATGATTTTTTTGCGCAGGGAGAGCGCCTGGGTGTATTCCTTGCGCACCCATTCCGATTCGATGGAGTTTGGCGAGAGGACGACGATGAAGTAGCGGCTGGTTTTGATGGCTTCGGGGATGTTGCGGACCCAGTCGTCGCCGCCGCGCAGGTCGGTGATGTCCCACCAGACGTCGTAGCCGGCAGTTTCGAGGTCGCCTGCCAGTTTGCGGACGAAGTCCATGTCTTTGCGCGAGTAACTGATGAAGACCTTTTCCATAATCTCCCAACGTTTGGATGCCTGGTTGTGTTCCGTGCGTGCTTTGCATAATACCATTGCGCGGCAGTTTTGGGGATGTTTGTTTTCTCTCAGGGCTTGCGCAATACCCTGCGTAGAGCGCGTTCTCTAAGAGAGTGTTTTGAAATTCATGTTCCAACCACAGATGAACACAGATAAATTCAGTAGATCACGAAAACCCTGCGTAACTTG
>DAOUBY010000250.1:0-6555 GCA_034432325.1 Anaerolineales bacterium | reverse complement strand
TGACCGTCTTCCTGCTCCACGGCGCCAACTTCCTGACCCTCAAACTGGAAGGCGAACTGCGCGAACGCGCCCGCGCCCTCTCCAAAAAACTCTACACAGCCGCGGCGGTCCTCGCCACCCTGCTGCTCATCGCCACCTATCTCTACACCGACATCCGCACCAAACTGGGCATCAACCCTGGCATTACGCCCATCGCCTCCTATGCCGCCCTGCTTATCACCATCTACTTCATCAACCGCAAGATGGAAGGCTGGGCGTTCATCAGCGTCGCCGCGCACATCGTGCTGACCCAGGTCACCTTCTTCACCCTGATGTTCCCGCGCGTCATGGTCTCCAGCCTCAACCCCGACTGGTCGCTCACCATCTACAACGCCTCCTCATCGCAGTACACGCTCACGGTCATGTCCATCGTCGCCCTGATCTTCGTCCCCATCGTGCTCGCCTACCAGGGCTGGACGTACTACATGTTCCGCAAGCGCATCAGCACTGAGAAGAAGAGTCTGGTCTACTGATCCTTCACATTGAAGATTGGAAGGTTGAAGGGTTTACCCTGAGCGTGTCGAAGGGTATACTCCCTCAACCTTCCATTTTTTAATCGGGCGCGCTAATGGGCGCATACTTGGCGTTCTCTAACGCCAGCCTTCAGGGACATGAGAGAATGTCCCCTACGCCGCTAATGGGCGCGTACTTGGCGTTCTCTAACGCCAACCTTCAGGGACATGAGAGAATGTCCCCTACGCAGCCCGACTATCAGACTATTTGACTATCCGACTCCCCATGCACCGCCGCCTCCTCACCCTCACCCGCGACACCCGCCTCCCCCTCCTCCTCACGGTTCTCTCTGGACTTTTGGCTGGTCTGCTGACCATCAGCCAGGCATCCCTCGTCGCCTCCACCGTGGACGGAGTCTTCCTCAAAGGGCAAACCCTCGCCCAAGTCTCGGACTGGCTCCGCCTCATCCTGCTCGTCATCGCGGGGCGCGCCTTCCTCACCTGGGTCACGGAAGTCAGCGCCAACGCCGTCGCCGTGCGCATCAAAACCGACCTGCGCGAGCGGCTCTTCAACCACATCCTCAAACTCGGTCCCGCCTACACCCGCGGACAACGCACAGGCGAACTGACCACCGCCGCCGTCGAGGGCATCGAAGCGCTGGACGCCTACTACAGCCAGTACCTGCCGCAGCTGGTCATCACCGCGCTCGTCCCCATCAGCATCCTGCTCTTCGTCTTCCCCATGGATTTGCTTTCGGGCTTCATCCTGCTCATCACCGCGCCGCTGATTCCCTTCTTCATGATCATGATCGGCAAAGGCGCGGAGGTCGTCACCAAACGGCAATACGACACGCTCTCCCGCCTCTCCGCCCACTTCCTCGACAGCCTGCAGGGACTGACCACCCTCAAACTCTTCGGGCGTTCCAAATCCCACGCCAGGAACATTGCTGCGGTCAGCGACCAATACCGCGACACCACGCTGGGAGTGTTACGCATCACCTTCCTTTCCGCCCTCGCCCTCGAACTGCTGGCGACCGTCAGCACCGCCATCATCGCCGTCGAGATCGGCTTCCGCCTGCTCTACAAAGTGATGGAATTCCGCGAAGCCTTCTTCCTGCTCATCCTTGCGCCTGAGTTCTACATGCCCCTGCGCGCCCTCGGAGCGAGATTTCACGCAGGCATGTCTGGCACGACCGCGGCGAGGAAGATCTTCGAGATTTTGGATACACCAGCAGCCAACAACCAGTTATCAGTAATCAGTGATCAGTCAATTACCAATTACCAATTACGTCTTACCAACGTCTCCTTCACCTACCCCGACGAATCCACCCCCGCCCTCGAAAACATCAACCTTGAAATCAAAGCAGGTCAGCACATCGCCCTCGTCGGCAAAACGGGAGCAGGCAAATCCACGCTGGTCAATTTACTGCTAGGGTTCATCCAACCGACATCAGGGCATATACAAGTAAACACGTACACAGGTACGCAATTACCAATTACCAATCACCAATCACTAACCACCAATCACCAATTACCAAACCATCCTTCATCATTCCTCCTTCAGCATTTGATCTCCTGGGTCCCTCAACGTCCCCACCTCTTCCACGACACCCTCGCCGCCAACATCCGCCTCGGCAAACCAGAAGCGACCCTCGAAGAAGTCATCGAAGCCGCCAAAGCCGCCCGCCTGCACGACTTCATCCAAACCCTCCCCGACCAATACGAGACCGTTATCGGCGAAGGCGGAGCGCGTCTCAGCGGCGGACAGGCGCAGCGGCTCGCCCTCGCCCGCGCCTTCCTCAAAGACTCCCCCCTCCTCATCCTCGACGAACCCACCTCCAGCCTCGACCCCGAGACCGAATCCCTGCTCGAAGAATCCACCCGCCGCCTCATGCACGGACGGACTGTCATTACCATCGCCCACCGCCTCAACACCATCTTCCAGGCGGATCACATCATCGTCCTCGAAGGCGGGCGCATCGTCGAACAAGGCACACACAGCGAACTGCTGGCGAAAAATGGCGCGTATGCGGAGATGGTCAAGGTATATCAAGTCGAAAATACAGAGTCAAAGGTCAAGGATCAAAAGTCAAAAATTTCCGACCTTCGACCCTTCGACATTGATCAGGGCAAGCCTTCGACCTTTGACATTCGCCCCGCCACTAATCCCCAATTACCAATTACCAATCACTCCTCCCCCCTCCCCCGCCTGCTCTCCTTCCTCAACGGCTCCTGGAACTGGGTTGCCCTTTCCATCCTCCTCAGCGCCCTCACCATCGGCTCCAGCGTCGCGCTCATCGGAGTTTCCTCGTGGCTCATCTCCACCGCCGCCATCGCCACTTCCGTCGCCGACCTCGGCGTGTCCGTCGTCGCCACGCGCCTCTTCGGCATCAGCCGCGCCGTCTTCCGCTACCTCGAACGCCTCGTCTCACACAACGTCACCTTCCGCCTGCTCGCCCGTCTGCGCGTTTGGTTCTACGAACGCCTCGAACCCCTCGCCCCCGCCCGCCTGATGGACTACAAAAGCGGCGACCTGCTCGCCCGCGTCATCGGCGATGTGGAAACGCTGGAAAATTTCTACGTCCGCGTCGTTTCGCCCTCTTTGACCGCCGTCCTCGTGGGACTCTTCACCGCCCTCTTCTTCGCCTCTTTCCACCCGACGCTTGCCCTCACCCTCCTCGGCTTTTTCCTCACTTTGGGCTTGATCCTGCCCCTCCTCGCCCAACTCGTCAGCCGCAAGCCTGGGCAGAGACTCATCACCCAGCGCGCCGACCTCCAAACCCAACTCGTGGACGGCATTCAAGGTCTCGCCGACTTACTCGCCTTCGGCCGCGCCGCAGACCGCGCCCAACGTCTCGCCGCGGCGGGCAAAGCCTACGGCAACTCACAGAAACAGATGGCGCGCATCAACGGAGTCCATTCTGCGCTGGGAACGCTGCTCACCAACCTCGGTCTGTGGACGATGCTCGTGCTGGTCATTCCGCAAGTCACGGCAGGAAACATCAAAGGCGTCATGCTCGGCACTTTCGCCCTGATGACCTTCGCCTCCTTCGAAGCGGTCAACCCCCTGCCCCTCGCCGCGCAAATGTGGAATTCATCCCGCGAAGCGGCAAAACGGCTGTTCGAGGTGGTGGACGCGGAGCCAGTGGTGAAAGACCAGTCGTCAGTCATCAGTGATCAGTTACCAATTACCAATCACCACTTACAAATCTCCAACCTTACCTTCACCTACCCCAACACCGCCGCCCCCGCCCTCGACCATGTGACCTTCGACCTTCGCCCTTCGACTTCAATCGCCATCGTCGGTCCAAGCGGCGCGGGAAAGAGTACCATTGCCAATCTGCTGTTCCGCTTCTGGGAGTACGAGTCGGGAGAAATAAGCCTGGGCGGAGTATCGCTCAAATTGCTGAATCAGGATGAGGTCCGAAAAAGATTCGCGCTCGTCTCGCAGAACAGTTATTTCTTCAACGCTTCCATCCGTGAGAATTTGCGTCTGGCGCGTCCCAAAGTCACGCAGGAGGAGATGGAAGCGGCGGCGCGCGCGGCGCAAATCCACGAATTCATCGTCAGCCTGCCCAAAGGCTACGACACGCTCATCGGCGAGCAGGGTTTGCGGCTTTCGGGCGGCGAACGTCAGCGGCTGGCGGTTGCGCGGGCATTGCTGAAGGACGCGCCCATTCTGATTTTGGACGAACCCACCGCCAACCTCGACCCTCTCACCGAAAAGGCAGTGCTGGATACGCTGTTCGGAATCATGCGCAGGAAAACCTCCTTGCTCATCACACACCGCCTGATCGGGCTGGAGAACGTGGACGAAATTCTCGTGCTGGATCACGGGCGCATCGTGGAGCGCGGCGCGCATGCGGAACTGCTGAAACGCGAGGGCGTGTACCGCCGCCTGTGGGATTTGCAAAACAGGATGCTGTATGATGTGGAGGCTTGACCCATGCGCACCTTCGAACTGACCGTCTTCATTGACTGCCCCAAAGAGACCGTTTACGACCATCTCTCACAGCCCCTCAACATGATCGGGCTTCAACCGCTGCTCACAGAAATTGATGTGTTGAACGAGAGGCGGGCTTCGGACGGCACGGTGTTGCGTCCGTTCTACACGGTGGAGACCTTCCGCCTGCTGGGGCTTCCCGTGTACAGAAACCGCATCTACTCGATTATGCAACTGACCCAACCGAAGGACGAATTGAAGTTCCACGTGTACAGCAAACCGCGCATCGAGATCGTCTTCACCTACCGCTTCGAGCAATTCAACGACGGCAGGACACGCATCACCCAATCGGTGGAATTCGTCAAGTTGAACAAACTGCTTGAAACATTCGTGGTGGAGCAGGCAAAACAGGCGCAGCGCGCTCTCCTGTCAAATTTGAAAATTCGGTTGGAAAAACAATGACGCCGCGCGCTTGCCCGGCATCCTCGAAAGTGCTATAATACAGTCGCTTCCCCCGTTGATTGAAAACTTCCGATTTGCGCAATCCGTCATCAGGGCGACTTACCCCGCACGGGCGGCGCGTGAAATAAACTTGACCGAACACCCATCCCCCCATCATCAATAAAAGCAAAAACATCCCCAGCCTGTCATCAGGCGGCGGGGCGGTTAATCCATTCACCCATCATTCCCATCCAAAGAGAAACATCATGAAAATACTCGAATTAGAAAACGAACCTCTTTCCAAACTGCGCGGCATGGCAAAGGCGCTCAACATTCCCAATGCCAACCGCCTCAAAAAGGAGACCCTCGCCATGGCAATCCGCGAGGCGGAAGCGCAGAGAGAAGGAATTGAATTGCGCGGCGGCATCCTGGAGATTATGAGCGAGGGCATTGGCTTCCTGCGGGCAACCAACTACCGCATCAGCGACCAGGACGTTTACGTCTCGCAGGCGCAGTTGCGAAGGTACGAACTCAGGGCAGGCGATCTCGTCATTGGGCAGGTACGCCCTCCCCGTGAAAGCGAACGGCATTATGGATTATTGAAAGTCGAATCAATCAATGGGCTGGACCCCGAAGAAGCATCCCGCAGACCTGTTTTCGAAAACCTCACCCCGATCTTTCCCGACAAACGCTTCGACCTCGAAACCGATCACGATACGCTCGCCCCGCGCCTGATCAACCTGATTGCCCCCATCGGGCGCGGTCAACGCGGGCTGATTGTCTCGCCTCCCAAAGCGGGGAAAACCACCATCCTCAAACAGATTGCCAACTCCATTTCCACCAAATATCCCGATGTGCATCTCATCGTCGCCCTCATCGGCGAACGCCCCGAAGAAGTGACCGATATGGACCGCTCGGTGGACGCCGAAGTGGTTGCCTCCACCTTCGACGAACCGGTCACTTCGCACGTTCGCACGGCGGAACTCGCCTTAGAGCGCGCTAAGAGGCTGGTGGAGATCGGACGCCACGTGGTAATCTTAATGGACTCGATCACCCGTCTGGCGCGCGCGTATAACCTGGTAGTCAACCCCTCCGGGCGCACGCTCTCCGGCGGTATGGACCCTTCGGCGCTCTATCCGCCCAAACGCTTCTTTGGCGCGGCGCGCAACATCGAGGAAGGCGGCTCGCTGACCATCATCGCCACCTGTCTCGTGGACACCGGCTCGCGCCTGGACGATGTGGTGTACGAAGAGTTCAAAGGCACCGGCAACATGGAACTGCACCTCTCGCGCCGCCTGCAGGAACGCCGCATTTTCCCGGCGGTGGACATCGAACGCTCGTCCACCCGCCGCGAAGACCTGCTGTTAGGACCAGACCTGCTCCAGCGCGTTTGGCTGATGCGCCGCATGTATATTCAGATGACCACCCCGCAGCCGCAGGGCGCAGGCATGGATCCAGCCGTTGCCACCGAAGCCATCATCACCCGTCTCAGCCGCGCCCGCAACAATCAGGAATTTCTCGAAAACCTGGGACGGGACGATTAGCCGGCGGGCGGCTCGAAAATTCGAATGATAAAACTCGCTTTATTTTTGAGTCCACTGCAAAAAGGTCTTTATCCACGAAGGACACGAAGTACACAAAGGAATTCCAAAAGGCGCTATTCAGAATCTTGAAATTCGA